>NZ_JAANTF010000011.1:0-344181 GCF_011290655.1 Rhodococcus sp. D-46
CGACTGAGCCGACCACGACTGAGCCGACCACGACGACTGAGCCGACCACGACGACTGAGCCGACCACGACGACTGAGCCGACCACGACGACTGAGCCGACCACGACGACTGAGCCCACGACGACTGAGCCCACGACCACGACTGAGCCCACGACCACGACTGAGCCCACGACCAACCCTTCGGCGTCGCAACGTCCGAGCAGCAGCGCTTCCCCCGCGACCAACGCAACTTCTGCGACCAACGCAACTTCGCAGACCGAGAGTCCTTCGAGCCAAGCACCCTCCGAGACACAGTCTCCTTCCGAATCGCAGCCGAGTTCCGAGCAGTCGTCCGCGGTAGCGGCTCCGCCGGCTGGACCGTCTGATCCGCAGGGACCGTCAGCGGGCGGCGGAGCGCCTGCACCCTCTGCCGGTGGACCGGCAAACGCTGCGCCGGGCGCAGTCGCAGCCCCTTCCGCACCCGAGGTTCTGGCCGCACCCGCACCCGTAGCTCCGCAGGTACCGTCGAACGTTCCGAACGTCGCGGCTCCGACTGACAACCCGCAGGCATTTCCGACGGCGTTCACTCAAGGGCTTCCGCCGATTCTCAACGCCGCCGCCGTCGCCGGCGGTGTAGGCGGAATGGCAGTGGTAGCGGCCGGTGCGGGAGCACTGACTTTCCGCGGAGCATCGCTGCAGAAGGCACGATTGGCTGCCGCGCGTGCCGAATTCCTGGCACCCGGATCACAGGGAGGTGCGTGAGTCGTGCCGGACAGACGTTCACATCGCCGCGTTCTGGCCGCGGTGGATGCCGTATGCGACGCAGCAGCGTCGTCGGAGGCAGTGTCACTGCTGACGGTGGTGCAGACAGTCGCCCGCGAGCGTGGGCGCCCGATCGAGATCGATCTGGAAACCCCTCTCGCCACCGGAGTGTGCGGTCAGCGCCGGGCCTACGACGACCACGACGTCATCGTTTTGGCTCCCGGACTACCCAATGTCGAGCGGACTCTGGCACATGAGTTGGGGCACATAGTGTTTCGCCACGAGGGTGCCGAGATCGCCGAGGCGACGCTCGAGGTCAGTGACGATTTGATCGCCTACATGTTGAGTCAACGTTCTCTGCGGCGCAACGAACCCGTGCCGATGGACGACATCGCGGAGTGGGAAGCCGAGACGTTTGCGTCGATGTTGATCATGCGTCTGCGAACGATGAGTGGCCGTGGGACACCGCTGTCGGTGTTGCGGTACGACGAGGCGATCGGATGATCTTTTGGGCTGTGGCCCTTCTCGTCTGGGTTGCAGCCGGCGCGAGACTGGGTCGAGTTGTCGCGCGCACCGCGACGCCGTTGCGAATGTCGATGGTCTTCGCCGGCTTCTCGGTCGCATTGTCGTCGACGGTCATGGTGCCTGCGGTATGGGACATCGTCGATCGCATTGCGCCGGAGCAGCATGCCGCCGCGATGATCGTCATCGTCTTGTGGACAGCGTTGTCTGCGGCCAGTGCAGTCGGCGCCGTGTCTGCGTGGCCGGTGATGTCACGTCCGGCTATGCGCGGCCTCGCCACCGTGCTGTACTCGGTGGGGCTCCTGGTGGCGATCGCGGTTCTCTTCGGCTACCCGGCGCCGGCTCTGATCTTTATCATCGTCGCTCTGTCCCTTGTCATTTCGACGGGGCTACGGCACGTTGCGTGGGCGCCGTTGGGGCGCGGAATCGCGTTGATCGTGACCGGTTCGTCGATCCTGCTCGTCGTGGTCGTCGTGATGCTTGTCGAATCGATCGGTGGCACCGGCGCACTCGAATCGGATATCTGGACGGGCGCAGGGGTGTGGTTCATCGCTGCCTCGAGTGTTCTGATTGCGCTGGGCATCACGTGGGTGCTTCTCGAGACCTGGTTACGTGCGCGACGAGATCTGTACCGGCTGCGGCGGATGCACGCGCTTCTCGTCAAGCGATTCCCCGAGGTAGTCGACGCGGACAGCGCCGGGAGTACGTCTGTGCTGCGGGCATCGGACATGATCGCGCAGATCATGGATGCGATGTACATCCAGTCCGGCGCCGGGATGTTCGACGTCGGTGGTCAGGAACCGCCGCGGGCCGTCACTGCACACGCGGGGATTTTGGCGGGGTGGATCGCCGATCCCTTGGCCTCGGATGTGTTGGACACCAGGTGGATTGCGCCTCCTGAGAAGATGTCGGCGCGCCGCTGGGTGTTGTTGTTGGCGAAAGAACTCGATGAAACGACAAAAGTAGGTCGACGTTCGTAGTCGACCTACTCCATGTCATTGCAGTGCTCGAGATCGAGTCAGTGCTTCAGCACGGTCACATCAGCGTGACGCGTCAGGCGGAACCTCTGGCAAACCTTCACTCGCGCGGAGCTTTTCAGCCATCGTGGTGAGTAGATTCTGCGATTCTTCCGAGAGGTCGAATGCACGGCTCGAGAGGCGGCGAAGCCCGTAGCCTTGGAGCTGTGAGAGCAGTTCGAGATCGTGATCGATCTTGGCTGCGTAGATGTCGTTGAAGAAGTAGTCGGGCTTCACCTTGAAGAACCGGGCGAAGGCTGCGACTGTCTCGTCTGAGGGGTTGGTGCGCTGTCCCGAGCGGAGCTGCGAGATGTACGGCTTGGAGATCTGATGGCCGTCTTCGATGAGCGCTGCCGCAACCTCGGCGTTGGTATGGGGTTTGCGCCCCGGAGGATGAACACTGTCGAACAGTTTGTTCAATCGTTCTGCAAAGTCAGCCATTGTGAACCGCCCCGTAATCCTCTCTAGCTAGCAATTGTCCGTTCAGTGAATCCTACGGTATCACGCGGATAACCGATCGGTAGCTCACCGTAGTCTGTTTAGTGGACTAGTTGTCAAATGTGTCCGTGATTCGATTCGTCCGCCCAATGAGTGCTCAGCTATGTCTCAGCGCACATTGAGTTTCCGCCACACGGAAATGTGCAGCTACGACTGCGCTATTCGAACCTTCCAGTACTTGGCCAATCTGCCCAATATCAAACCTTTTACCCGTTTTGGCGATATTAGCTATGCGTTAGCCTGGTTTTTCACAACTATTTCGATTGAAAAACTGCAGTTCAAGCGATGTTTGAAGGTTTGGGGTCGCGATCAGGGTGGCTGGTTGCGATGTCATGCGGATCACCTCCGGGTTGAACCTTGAACGGTTTGCCGGATTGCGATCTGTGCTAGCTAAACCCTCCGAGTGGGTGCAGAATTGTGACATGAAACACACGATGAGCGATGATGAATTGCGCCGCGCAATCCGTGAAATTCAGGATCGAGCCCACGACGCACGCAAGCGTGGGGACGATGTAGCGGCGGAAGAACTCGACCGTACGGTCAAGGGCTATCAAGAGCAGATGATGCAGCGTCTCTAGTGCTCGCTGCGGTCGTCTCTGTGCGGTGTTTGCGCGGAGTGCGGCCGTGCCCCCAGGTCGTCTTGCGTGTTTCAGGGCGGCCGCATCGTGCGTGCGTAGACTTTCCCGCATGTCCACAGTACGAGTGCGGGGGAGTGTTCATCCATGTCTGTAAGGTCGCTCGACGGCAAGAAATGCCTGATCACCGGCGCCGGTAGTGGAATTGGACGTGCAACTGCGCTGCGTGCATCAGAGGTCGGCGCCGAATTGTTTCTCACCGATATCAACAGCGTCGGATTGGAAGAGACGGTCGCGATGGTCGGCGCCGGCGGCGGCACGGTCAGCATGGCGAAGGCACTCGATATCTCGGACTACGACGAGGTCGTGAAATTCGGTACCGAGATTCACGCTCAATTTTCTTCGATGGATGTCGTCATGAATATCGCCGGCATTTCGGCGTGGGGAACTATCGAGAACCTCGAACATCGGCATTGGAAGTCCATGGTGGACGTCAACCTGATGGGGCCGATCCATGTCATGGAGACGTTTGTTCCACCCATGATTCGTGCCGGCAAGGGTGGACACCTGGTCAACGTGTCTTCGGCTGCCGGACTTTTGGCCCTGCCGTGGCACGCCGCCTACAGTGCGAGCAAGTTCGGCCTTCGCGGGGTGTCCGAGGTGCTGCGATTCGATCTGAAGCGGCACGGAATCGGGGTCAGTCTGGTTGTGCCGGGTGGGGTGAAGACGCCATTGGTGGGAACCGTGGAAATAGCGGGTATCGACAGGAACGACCCGCGGGTCGAAAAACTCACGCACCGGTTCGAGGCGCGTGCTGTCTCCCCGGAGAAGGTGGCGTCGTGCATTCTGCGGGGAATCGAGAAGAATACGTACCTCGTATATACGTCCAATGACATCCGATTCGGGTACTGGTGGGCGCGCAAATTCGCCCTGCCTTACGAGTTCGTGATGCAAAAAGCGAACGACCAGTTCAGTAAATTGCTCAAGCGATGAGCGTTAACTCCGCCGGGACTTTTATCTAGTCGAATAGGGACCAAAGTCATGCCGAAGAGTTTTCACTTCGATATCGAATTCAAATATCCGATCGACGACGTGCATCGAACTTTGACCGACCCGAATTATTGGAAAGGCAGACTCGGAGACCTTTATGCCACCTCGGACATCGAAGTTCGAGACGGATCGATCGAAGTATCCGTGTCCGAGGAAATCGACTCCGCCTCCCTCCCGAGCCTGGTCGCCAAGGTTGCGCCGAGTCGGCTCGGTCTGAAACGGGTCGATCGGTGGGGACCGCTGTCGGACGGGCGTGCAGCAGGGTCGGTCACCGGAATCGCGCGGGGACTGCCGATCCGAATCGAGACGACGCTCGATCTCACCGCCGCCGAGTCCTGCACGCGGTTGGTCGTCGACGGAACGGCTGAGGTGAAGATGCCGATCATCGGCGGCCAGATCGAGAAGTTGCTGAAGAAGACCGTCGAGGACTTGCTGGGGCGCGATCGGGACGCCGTCGAGTCATTTCTCGCCTGAGCCTGCACCGAAATCTACTTCCAGAACGCGCGCACCCGGGCCGGCGGATGCGAGTTGATCGTGCGGGTTGGCGAGGGCGCACCCCTCCAACGAGAGGCACCCGCAACCGATGCAACCGGTGAGGTTGTCCCGTAGACGTTCCAGTTGCTCGATGCGTAGATCGAGGTGGCGCCGCCACCCGGTCGACAATCTTTCCCAATCTGCGCGGTTCGGGGTACGGCCTTCAGGAAGTGTGCCGAGAGCCTCTCTGATTTCCGACAGCGGAATGCCGACGCGTTGCGAGATTCTGATGAAGGCGACGCGTCGAAGCGTGTCTCGTTGGTATCGGCGCTGGTTTCCGCTGGTCCGGCGACTGACGATGAGGCCTTCTCGTTCGTAGAAATGCAGGGCCGAGACGGCGACACCGCTGCGCTCGGAGAGCTGGCCGGGCGTGAGTTCCTTTGCCTTCCACGACGGCATCTCCATGGCGACTACCGGTCCGTCGCGCGGTGGAGGGTGGCGTGGAGATGATGCGTCAGCGGGGTGTCGCCGTGCGCCATCCACAGGTCGTATGTCAGCGTGTCGCCCTGAACGCGCATGACTCGCCGAACGTCGTGAACCGGTTTTGCGTCGGGTGATGCTGCGAGCGTGAGACGGGTCAAGGCGAGAGTGCCTTCGGAGTCGAGGGTGCCGCGATGGATCTCGACGAATCCGGTGGGCTGGCTGACCAGCAATTCGAGCTCACCACCCGGTGTTGGGCGCAGGTATCCCGATTCCATGTGAAGCGGTCGTCCGTCGGGGAGCCCACGAGTGCGCGACGAGTAGGTGAGAAACGGTTTCGGGGTGGACGCGAACTCGATCTCCTCGGAGTACTCGAAGTCGTCGATGGTGGGGAAATGTCCGGCTCCGGCGCCGACCCAGCGCCCGGTGAACCTCTCGATTCCGGCGCCGTTCAGCGCCGCCTGATCCGTACTACTCATTGCCTGGTCCTCTCGCCTGCGTCGGATCAGACGTTACGCGGGCCGGTACGACAGCTGCTTGTCCCTGCTGGGTGGGGCCTACGGGATTAGTGTTCACTCATGAACGCTTCTGGCTCCGTCCCCCTCGGTGTCGATTCCGAGGTGGGCCGATTGCGATCGGTCATTCTTCATCGTCCTGGCGACGAGTTGAAACGATTGACTCCGCGCAACAACGACGAGCTGCTGTTCGACGCGTTGCCGTGGGTGGACCGCGCGCAGGAAGAACACGATCAGTTTGCGACCGTCCTTCGTGAGCGCGGCGTCGAGGTACTGCTTTTGTCCGATCTCCTCACCGAGGCGCTCGAGGTCAGTGGCGCAGCGAGGATCCAGGGAATCGCGGCCGCCGTCGACGCACGCAAGATCGGCCACGCGCTCGGGCAACACCTGGCCGCCTACCTGCGAAAGGTGGAGCCGAAGGAGCTTTCGTCGATCCTTACTGCAGGAATGACGTTCGACGAATTGCCGATCGATGCCGACTCGACCTCGTTGGTGCGCAGGATGCATCACGGCGGTGACTTCGTGATCGACCCGTTGCCCAACTTGCTCTTCACCCGTGATTCGTCGTTCTGGGTCGGGCCACGGGTCATCATCACGTCCTTGGCGTTGTCAGCGCGAGCTCGCGAATCCTCGATAACGGATCTCGTCTACGCGCATCACCCTCGATTCAAAGGCGTGCGCCGCGCGTACGAGTCGCACACGGCTCCTGTCGAGGGAGGTGACGTGCTGCTTCTCGCGCCGGGGGTGATCGCAATCGGTGTCGGTGAACGTACGTCACCCGCCGGAGCAGAAGCATTGGCGCGTAGCGTGTTCGACGACGGCCTCGCCCACACGGTGTTGGTTGTTCCGATCGAGCAACGCCGAGCGTCGATGCATCTCGACACGGTCTGCACCATGGTCGAGGCCGACGCGGTCGTCATGTATCCGGCCATTCAGGACACCCTGGCGGCGTTCACTCTGCGCAAGGAAGACGACGGGGTGAGTATTCGCGGTGCGACGCCGTTCCTCGAAGCGGCGGCCGACGCCATGGGAATCGGAAAACTGCGTGTGATCGACACCGGACTCGACACGGTGACTGCCGAGCGTGAGCAGTGGGACGACGGAAACAACACCCTCGCCGTCGAGCCTGGCGTCGTCGTCGCTTACGAGCGCAACGTCGAAACGAACGCCAGGCTGGAGGCCTCGGGTATCGAGGTTTTGCGAATCGCGGGTTCGGAACTGGGGTCCGGCCGAGGTGGTCCTCGGTGCATGTCCTGCCCGATCGCCCGCGATCCGCTGTAAGCAGTCGACGCTGTCAGAGAATTTCTTCCACCTTGGCTGCAGGCCGCGCGAGGACGGTGCCTTTGTCGGTGACCACGAACGGGCGTTCGATCAGAATTGGGTGCTCGATCATCGCGTCGAGGATCTCGGATTCGGATGCATCGGCGAGCCCGAGTTCCTTGAACTGCGTTTCGCGCTTGCGAACGGCTTGGCTGGGCTCGAGGCCGGCGTCGGCGAGGAGTTTTTCCAGCTCGGATCGGGTAGGCGGAGTATCGAGGTACTTCACAATGGTCGGTTCGATGCCGGCGTCGCGGATAAGTCCGAGAACAGTCCGCGACGTGTTGCACCGTTGATTGTGGAAGATGGTTGCAGATGCCATGTCCGTCATTCTGCCTCTGTGTCCGAACTCGTGGGACAAACAGGGGAACAACGGACACCTCCGGCGCGCTGCACTTGAAGTACCGACTTGTGAGGAGAAAACGATGACGGAACATCGAAGTGTGGACGAACGGCGCGTGGTCATTGCCGGTGGGCACGGCAAGATCGCGCAGCACCTGACATACCTGCTGGCAGGACATGGTGATCGGCCGGTAGCGCTGATCCGCAACTCCGCGCACGAGGGTGCGGTCCGCACACTCGGCGCGTTCCCCGTGGTGATCGATCTGGAATCCTCCACGGTCGAGGAAGTTGCGAAGGTACTCGACGGTGCCGACGTCGCGGTCTTCGCCGCGGGCGCCGGACCTGGTAGCTCGATCGAGCGGAAGGACTCCGTAGACCGAGCTGCGGCGGTGCTGTTGGCCGATGCCGCCGAGAAAGCGGGAGTGCGTCGGTTCATACAGATCAGCGCCATGGGTGCTGGTGACGAAATACCGGAGAACACCGACGAGGTTTTTGCCGCCTACCTGCGGGCGAAGACTGCAGCAGAGGAAGACCTGAAGACAAGGACTTCGCTGGATTGGACGATTCTTCGGCCAGGCCTTCTGACAGACGACGACCCCACCGGTGAAGTCCTTCTTGCAGAGCCGCCCGTCGATCGAGGCTCTGTGCCTCGTGCAGATGTCGCCGCAGTGATCGAAGCGCTCATCGACGCGCCGTCCAGTGTCGGCAAGATATTGGTTCTGACCTCCGGCCCGCATACGATCCGCGAAGCGATCGAGGGTTTGTGAGAGAGAAGATGCTGTGACCGAGAAGATACGACGAGGGTGACGATGAAGATCGCGATCGAACACGATTCCTCCACAGCTCCGTACGACCAACTGCGGCAACAGATTATCGAGCAGGTTCACGGCGGCGGATTGATTGCGGGAACCAAGATCCCGACGGTGCGTGCATTGGCTTCGGAGCTGGGATTGGCGGCCAACACCGTCGCGAAGGCTTATCGCGCGCTCAGCGATCAGGGCGTGATCGAGACGAGGGGAAAGCAAGGGACGTTCATCGCTTCGGGGACCGATCCGGTGCAGGCGCAGGCGGAGCAGGCGGCGACCGCGTTTGCGCATAAGGTCCGCTCGCTCGGGTACTCCGACACTGAGATCGTCGCCATGGTGGAGTCGGCATTGAGAGGTGCGTGACACATTGATTAAGTTGACGCTTCAACTTAAAGCTGTCAGTCTTGGCTCATGAATTCGTCGATTGCTCGTGACCTCGGACTCCTCATCGCCCGTGTCGGCCTCGGGATCATCTTCATCGCCCACGGTTGGCAGAAGTTCTTCACCTACAAGATCGCCGGAACGCAGGCCGCATTCGAAGGGATGGGCGCCCCGCTCCCCAAGATTTCTGCAGTTCTGGCAGCATCCATCGAACTCGGTGGCGGCATCCTGCTCATCGCGGGTCTGCTGACCCCGCTCGTCGGCGCACTGCTGTTCCTCGACATGGTCGGCGCGTTCTTCATCGTGCACGCCGACAAGGGCGTCTTCATAGACAACGGCGGCTATGAACTCGTCGTCGCACTCGGTGTCGGTTCGCTCTTGATCGCTGTTATCGGCGCAGGACGCATCAGCATCGACGGATTGATCGGCAAGGGCAACGGTTGGGTTAAAACCCCAGCTTGATCGGGGTGAGAAGGCGGGTTCAACGGCTGTTGAGCCCGCCTTCCAGCTTGCTTTTGGCCCACAAAGTGACGAACGTAGTCATCTATGGTGACGAAATCTGATCGATCCGAACAAGATTCCGGGGCCAACGAAGAGCGCCCGGAGACGGGCTTTACTCGGGTAGGCGTTCGGACCGACTACGTGGTGTTTTCCGTGGCGGCCGCAGCGGTGCTGGCTATTGTCGTGTGGGGTCTCGTAGCTCCCGACAACCTGAACTCGGTAACCGGAAGTGTTCTCGGCTGGTTGGTGACGAACATCGGCTGGCTCTTCGTACTCGCAGCTTCGGCTTTCGTGCTGTTTTCCATCTACCTCGCTGTCAGTCGATTCGGCGACATTCCGCTGGGCAAAGACGGTGAGAAGCCCGAGTTCCGAACCGTCAGCTGGATCGCCATGATGTTCAGCGCCGGCATGGGCATCGGCCTGATGTTCTTCGGTGTCGCGGAACCGCTTGCGCACTACGTGACTCCGCCTCCCGGTACCGACGGTGGCGTCGGAACTGCCATGGCTACCACCATGTTTCACTGGGGTCTTCATCCTTGGGCGATGTATGCCGTTGTGGGCCTTGCCATTGCGTACGGGTCGTATCGCCGAGGACGCAAGCAACTGTTCAGTTCGGCCTTCATCCCGTTGCTCGGTCGCAAAGCCGAAGGGCCGATCGGCAAGGTCATCGACATCCTGGCAATCTTTGCGACACTTTTCGGCACCGCAGCATCTTTGGGGCTCGGCGCACTTCAGATCGGCTCCGGTTTCGAGGTAGTCGGCTGGATGGAAGAAGCCGGCGTATTCCTGCTCGTGGCCATCGTTGCGGTGCTGACCCTGGCGTTCGTCGCTTCGGCAGTTTCCGGTGTGGCCAAGGGAATTCAGTGGCTCTCCAACATCAACATGGTGCTAGCGCTGATCTTGGCCCTGTTCGTGTTCGTTCTCGGGCCGACCGTGCTGATTCTCAATCTGCTCCCGACGACCATTGGTGCATACGTTTCCGACCTCGCCCAGATGTCGGCCCGCACGGGTGCATCGTCGAATCCTGAAACCGGCGCGTGGCTTTCGTCGTGGACGATCTTCTACTGGGCATGGTGGGTGTCCTGGACGCCGTTCGTCGGCATGTTCCTGGCCCGCATCAGCCGCGGCCGCACGATCCGCCAGTTCATCGTCGGCGTCATCGCCGTTCCCACGACTGTCAGCTTGCTCTGGTTCGCGATCTTCGGCGGCGCAGGCATCGGTGAGGAACGCGACGGAATCGGCTTGTCCGGCCGAGGCTCGGAAGAGGCTCAACTGTTCGGCATGCTCGACAATCTGCCGTTGGCCGGAGTGACGACTGTCCTGGTCATGCTGCTCGTCGCAGTGTTCTTCGTCTCCGGCGCCGACGCTGCGTCGATGGTGATGGGGACGCTCTCGCAGCGCGGAACGCTCGAACCGAGTCGCTGGGTCGTGGTGTTCTGGGGCATGTTGACCGGTGGCGTCGCGGCGCTTCTGCTGTGGACCGGTGGTTCCGAAGCGCTCGACGGCTTGCAGACCATGACGATCATCGCTGCGGCGCCGTTCGTGCTGGTCATGATCGGATTGTGCTTCTCGCTGTACAAGGATCTTTCGCACGACCCGATCATCATTGCGGCGAAGGAGCAGAAACGTGCTCTCCTACGCCCGCGCCGAGGACGCCGTGTGGGTAAGTCAGTGGAGTAGGACTTGAACCGTGAAGGGGCACCGAACTGCGGTTCGGTGCCCCTTTGTCGTCCGGTTATTTCCAGCTGGGCAACCACAGATGGTTCTGCCACGATTCCGGCGTGATCGGCATGGCGGTGAGTATCGGCCAGAGGTAGACGAAGTTGGCCACGACCAGACCGATGTACAGACTGACTGCCAGAAGTCCGGTGGTACGACGCTCGACGGACGCGCTCGCCTTGCCCAGTACATCGCCGAGGACCAGCGCAAATCCCATGACCATGAACGGGGCGAGTGCAACTGCGTAGAAGTAGTACATCTGGCGGTCGAGCGTCGCGAACCACGGGAGGTAAGCGGCACCGTAGCCCGTCAGGACCACGGCGTATCGCCAGTCCCTGCGCACGAACGTCTGCCAGATCGCCCACGCCAACATCGGTAGGGCCAGCCACCACATCGCCGGTGTGCCGATCAGCATCACGGCCTTGACGCAGCTGGCGGCCCCGCAACCGGTGACCTGCTCGCCGTCGGCGTAGTAGTAGAGCATCGGTCGTAGCCCCATCGGCCACGTCCACGGTTTCGACTCCCACGGGTGGTGGTTTCCGGCGGAGTTGGTCAGACCGGCGTGGAACTGGAGAACGTTTCCGCTGTAGTACCAGAGTGAGCGCAGCGCGGAGGGAATGAAGCTCCATGTGCCCCCCTCACCGATCTCGTTACCGACGGCGTGACGGTCGACGCCGGTCTCGCTGGTGAACCAGGCCCAGTAGCTCGCGAGGTACACACCGAGCGGAATGATCACCAACGCATACAGAGCAGGCCCGATGTCGCGAACTGCAGTGCCGACCCATGGGCGCTGCACGCGGTAGGCGCGGCGCGCTGACAGGTCGAAGGCAACACTGAGCAATCCGAAGAACAGAATGAAGTACATGCCGGACCACTTGGTTCCGCAGGCCAGGCCGAGCAGGATGCCGGCGCCGAACCTCCACCACCGGAAACCCAGCCGCGGACCCCAGGCAGAGTCGCCGATTCGGCCCTCTTCGTATACCTTCGCCATCCGTTCGCGGACTTGGTCGCGATCGACCACCAGGCATCCGAGAGCAGCGAGGACGAAGAAAGCCAGGAAGATGTCGAGCATCCCCAGGCGTGAGGAGACGAAGGTGACGCCGTCCACGATGAGCAGGATTCCGGCAATCGCGCCGATCAGCGTGGAGCGCGTCATGCGGCGCACGATCCGGATGATCAGCAAGACCATCAGTGTCCCGACCAGGGCCGACGAGAATCGCCACCCCCAACCGTTGTAACCGAAGAGTGCTTCGCCGATCGCGATCATCTGCTTACCGATCGGCGGGTGTACCACCAATCCGTAACCGGGATTGTCCTCGATGCCGCCACCGGTCAGAACTTGCCAGCCCTGCGGAACGTAGTGCTTCTCGTCGAAGACAGGTGTGCCGGCGTCGGTCGGGTAGGCGAGCATCGTGAAGCGTGTGATCGCCGCGATAGCGGTGACGAAAGCGGTGACGATCCAGCCGCGCAATCTGTCAGTCGGGCCGAAATCAGGATCCGGTACCAGCGGGCCGGGACTACGCATTACCCGATCGCTCGTGGCGGGCGTTGGCCGCTCGTCCGTCTGCACAGTCACCTGGCAATCGTAGGCTGTCAGGTATGACTGGTCGCTTGGTACTCGCCGCAACACCCATGGGAGATGTCGGTGACGCGTCTCCGCGTCTTCGGTCTGCTCTCGCAACCGCCGACGTCGTTGCTGCGGAGGACACACGACGCACCAAGTCTCTGGCGTCCGCGCTCGAGGTAACCATCACCGGGAAGATCGTCAGTTTCTACGATCAGGTCGAGATTTCCCGGCTGCCCGCGCTGGTTGCCGACGTCGCCGAAGGCAAGACCGTCCTGCTGGTCACGGACGCGGGCATGCCGTCGGTCAGCGATCCCGGATATCGCCTTGTCGCCGCCTGCGTAGCCGAGAACCTCGCCGTCACGTGCTTGCCCGGTCCGTCGGCGGTGACGACGGCGCTGGCACTCTCCGGATTGCCCGTGGAGCGGTTCTGCTTCGACGGATTCCCACCGCGTAAGCAGGGGCAGCGCAAGACGTGGCTCTCGGCCTTGGCAACCGAGCAGCGAGCGTGTGTGTTCTTCGAAGCACCCCATCGCCTTGCCGACTGCCTCGCAGATGCGGTGGAAGTTCTCGGGCCGAATCGGCGCGCGGCCGTGTGCCGGGAATTGACCAAGACCTACGAGGAAGTGAAGCGCGGCACTCTCGGGGAGTTAGCTGCTTGGGCCGCCGAGGGCGTTCGCGGTGAGATCACGGTGGTGCTCGAAGGCGCAGTGCTGGTGGCATCTGATCCTGCCGATCTAGTCGACGAGGTGGAAAGGCTGGTCGAGGGGGGAGCACGATTGAAGGACGCGTGTGCTCTGGTCGCAACGGCCGGAGTCTCCAAGCGTGAGTTGTACGAGACGGTCCTGGCTGCGCGCAAGGACTAGCGGGAGCGGTTCACGGCGGGTGCGCCGGGACGCAGGTTGGCGTCGTCGGCTGCAGCCTGGCCGGCGTGCCAGCCTTCGGCGTCCACGGACCGTCCGCGAGTCTTGCGGGTTGTCGGGAACAATCGATCGAATTCGGCGTCGACGGCCTCGGATGTGGTGGCGAGGATCGGCAGAAGATCCGCGACGTCCATCGATGCCGCGTCGGCCGCTTCGGCGGTGGCTTTGGTGCCGGCGTCACGCAGGCGGTGTCCGATGCGGCTGGCGAACCCGGCCAGGAATCCCTTGCGGAACGAGGTGGTGCGTGAGCCGCCGCGATTGCTCGAGTCGGCGAATTGCATTGCACGGGTTGCCTGTACGAGCAGGGAAGTGAACAGCATGTCGACTTGCTGAAGGTCGACCGGAGTGCCGACGACGGTCGCGAGTGCAATGTCGCTGAACCAGACAGTCCTGACTCGATTCGATTCGCCGATCTCGGTCAGGAGGTGAACCTTTTCCTTCACGTACGGGTTCTCGATGTGAATGCGTCGGGCATTGACGGATGTGTCGGTGACCCCGGCGCGACTGTGGAGCAGTGCGGAGTCGATGGCGTACCGGGTCATCAACTCCTGGGCCTTCGCGGTGAAAATCTCGGCTTCTTCCGCGAAGTTGGTTGCTTCCGCTTTGGCGAGTAGTCCACGAATTCGCTTGAGTACCTTGGCGTCGACCTCGGTATCGCCGACGCCGGCATAGCTGGTATCGGTGCGTTGCGACGGCCAGGTGGATGGTGGCGCGAGCAACACCGTCCACTGAGGTAGGCGCATCCACGATCGCGCGATGTCGACGATCTGCGAAACGAGGAAGTAGGGATCCTGGAACAGAAGGCCGGCCGCGAGGGAGCGAAAAACGTCGTCGTCCACGGTGATTCGAGAAGCGATGTGCCGAGACTTCGGATACTGCTCGCCGATCGTCTGCAACTGCCCCACCCATTCGAGCGGAGCGCGATCGGAGGCGCGCGACGCCTTCGCGTCGAACAGGATGGTGGTGGCGGCGAGATCGGCGTCGGACGCTTCTTTGCTTCGACGCGCCAGATGAATCAGATCCGCCGGCTGCCATCCGCGGTCGTACGCCGCGGACAGTTCGGAAACGAGATCTCGCACCGCGGAAACGGATTGAGGGCTGACCTCCTGAGTGGACACCCGCGCTCCGTTCCATGGCAGTGTCTGCGCCGAAGCGCTGGTTCGAATGTATGTTCTATTCGTCGTCATAGCTGGAGTGTGCACGTGGGGTCCGACACATCCGCCTGTAACCGGATATCTCGGACCCCACGTGCGGCACTCTCGCTTAGCTCATTCCTCGACGAAGCGGGGGAAAACTGGCGCCGGAGCAGGCAGTTTCCGGTTCGCGTCGATGCGAACCGCAATGTCGGCGAACTGCCGGTTCTCTTCGCTCTGGCCAAGCAGATCGAGGATGCGTGACGCCGCGTCGGGCATCACCGGCTGAACGAGAAGCCCGACGATACGGACCACTTCGAGCGTCACGTACAGAACCGTCGCCATGCGTGCCGGATCCGTCTTGCGCAGAACCCACGGTTCCTGCTTGGAGAAGTACCGGTTGGTCTCGCCGAGAACGCCCCAGATGGCTTCCAGTGCGAGATGCAGCGCCTGCACGTCGAACTCGCTGCGGCACTTGGCAAGCAGGGCATCCGCCGACGCCAGCATCGCCAGGTCGTCCTCGGTGAACTCGCCGGGGGTCGGTACCTGGGCATCGCAGTTCTTCGCGACCATCGTCAGTGAACGCTGCGCGAGGTTGCCCAGTTCATTGGACAGGTCTGCATTCATACGCGTCACGATTGCTTCGTGGCTGTAGCTGCCGTCCTGGCCGTACGAGATCTCGCGGAGCAGGAAGAAACGGACCGCGTCGAGGCCGTACTGATCGACCATCGCGATGGGGTCGACGACGTTGCCGACCGACTTCGACATCTTCTCGCCCTTGTTGTACAAGAACCCGTGGACGAAGACCCGCTCCGGCAGTTCGATGCCGGCAGACATGAGGAACGCCGGCCAGTACACGGTGTGGAAACGCGTGATGTCCTTGCCGATGATGTGCAGGCTCGCGGGCCAGAACTTCTCGAACTCCGCCGAGTCGACGTTCGGGTAACCCACGCCGGTCAGGTAGTTGGTGAGGGCGTCGACCCAGACGTACATGACGTGGCCGGGGTCTCCGGGAACCTCGACGCCCCAGTCGAACGTGGTGCGCGAGATCGACAGGTCCTTGAGGCCGCCCTTGACGAAGCTGACGATCTCGTTGCGACGAGTCGCGGGGGCAATGAACTCGGGATGCTCTTCGTACAGAGCAAGCAAACGGTCCTCGTAGGCCGAGAGACGGAAGGTGTAGTTGGACTCCTCGGTCCACTCCACCGGAGTGCCGGTCTCCGTCGACTGACGGGTGCCGTCGTCCAGAAGCGTGGTCTCGGCTTCGGTGTAGAAGGCCTCGTCACGAACCGAATACCACCCCGAGTACGTGTCGAGGTAGATGTCGCCCGATGCGGCCATCTTTTCCCAGATCGCCTTGCTGGCGACCTGATGATCGGCGTCGGTGGTGCGGATGAACCGGTCGTACGAGATGTTCAGGACCTTGTCGAGGTTCTGGAACACGTCGGAGTTCCGAGCCGCGAGTTCGCGGACGTCGATGCCCTCTTTGATCGCTGTCTGCTGCATCTTCAGACCGTGCTCGTCGGTGCCGGTCATGAAGAACACTTCATGACCGTCCAACCGCTTGAAACGGGCGAGCGCGTCCGAGGAGATGTACTCGTACGCGTGGCCGATGTGCGGAGCGCCGTTGGGATACGCGATCGCTGTCGTGATGTAGAACGGCGATCGTTCCGCGCCTTCCGGGGCAGCGGAGTCCGGGCGCGGGGTCTGGGAGGGTGAGGCAGGCACAGTCATGGTGGGCTTACTCTATCGGGCGTGAGCAAAGACCGTCCCGCCCCCGATGCCCCTGAGCCCTTGTCGCCTCTGATCGACGCACATACGCACCTCGACGCCTGTGGTGCGCACGACGCTGCGACCGTGGCCGAAATTGTCGATCGGGCCGAGGCCGTCGGCGTCGGACGGGTCGTCACGGTGGCCGACGACCTTGATGCCGCACGCTTTGCCGTCGACGCTGCGAACTGGGATTCGAGGGTTTACGCAGCCGTCGCAATCCATCCGACCAGGGCGAACGTCCTCGATGTCGACACCAGAGCCGAGATAGAACGGTTGGCGTCCGATCCGCGGGTCGTCGCGGTGGGGGAGACCGGGCTGGATCTCTACTGGCCGGGCAAGCTCGAAGGGTGCGCCACCATCGAGGAGCAGGTCGACGGTTTCCGGTGGCACATCGACCTCGCGAAGCGTCTCGGTAAGACGCTGATGATTCACAATCGCGAAGCCGATCAGGACCTGCTGCGGGTGCTGCACGAGGAAGGCGCGCCGGAGACTGTGGTGTTCCACTGCTTCTCCTCGGATTCGGAGATGGCCCGTGCGTGCATCGACGCGGGCTACGTGTTGAGTTTCTCGGGAACCGTGAGTTTCAAGAATGCGAAGGCGCTGCGTGAGGCCGCGCTGTTGGTGCCCTCGGATCAGCTGATCGTCGAGACGGATGCGCCGTTCTTGACGCCGCACCCGTTCCGCGGTGCGCCCAACGAGTCGTACTGCCTGCCGTACACGGTGCGCGCACTCGCAGACATCCGCGGCGAGGATCCGCAGGCGCTGGCAGCAGCGTCCACGGCGACAGCGGAGCGCGTCTACAAGCTCTGACGCTATGGTGGTCTGACAGGTAACTCCGCGCCCGGGACGGTCGTGTCCCGGTTCGTCTACTGCGCGGAGTATTCAGATGAATGACTACAACGTGGTCACAGTCCGCATCGAAACGTGGGAATTCGAGTGCTGTGCACCGTTGCCGGTGGTCGGCGAAAAATCTGCGTGGGCTTTGCACCCCACACGTGAGTCGCTGTGGTTCGACGGGACGGTTCATGGAGGAATCTATCCCGACGACGTGGAACCTACGGCCGGGATCGTTCTCTCGATCCGACTCGAGCGCGGCGAGTTTGTCGAACAAGAACCCAGGCACTGGGTATTGGTACCTGGGAGCACCGATCACGTTCGAGTCGAGAAGGTCCCACGGTCTTTTCGCGGCATGTCGTCGCTGGTTGCCGGTCGTCGTGGCTGGATGGAGACGGCCGTTGTCGTCGAATTGGCCACCACCCGTGCGCCTTTCCGGTAGTCCCCGCTACCAAAAAGGCGCACAGGGGGCTTGCCCCTAGAGAACCTTCGCCAGGAAGTCCTGGGTGCGCTGCTGCTGGGGGTTGCCGAACAGACTCTCCGGCTTACCTTCTTCGACGATGTATCCGTCGGCCATGAAGATGACTCGGTCGGAAACCTCACGAGCGAAGCCCATCTCGTGGGTCACGACGACCATGGTCATGCCCTGCTTGGCGAGGTCGCGCAGCACCTGCAGAACCTCACCCACCATTTCGGGGTCGAGGGCGCTGGTGGCCTCGTCGAAGAGCATGATGTCCGGACTCATCGCGAGTGCGCGGGCGATGGCAACGCGCTGCTTCTGCCCACCGGACAGGCTGGCGGGCTTGGCATCTGCCTTCTCCGCGAGACCGACCTGGCCGAGCAGTTTGACGGCGATCTCGCGAGCCTGCTCCTTGGTCGATCGCCCGGTCTGCACCGGAGCGAGCATCACGTTTTCGACGACGCTCATGTGAGGGAACAGGTTGAAGTGCTGGAACACCATCCCGATGTGCTGGCGCACCTTGTCGATGTCGACATCCTTGTTCGTGAGGTCGAACTGGTCGACGCGCACGGATCCGGCGGTGATGTCTTCGAGGCGGTTGAGGCAACGCAGGAAGGTCGACTTGCCGGAACCGGAAGGCCCGATGACGCAGACCACTTCACCGCTCTTGATGTCGACGTCCAGGCCCTTGAGGACCTCGTTGTCGCCGAACGACTTCTTCAGTCCCTTGACCGAAATCTTGACCTCGGTGGCGGACTTGCCCATGTTGACGGCTGTTTCGGTCACTTGTTGATCCTCTTCTCGAGGCGGTTAGACAGCTTGGTGAGCGCCATGATGATGATGAAGTACATGACGCCGATGATCAGCCACATGTTGAACGACTGGAAGTTGCGCGCGATGATGATGCGCCCTGTCTGAGTGAGCTCGGCGAGTCCGATGACCGACAGGATCGACGTGTCCTTGAGGGTGATCACGAACTGGTTGATGTACGACGGGATCATCGTGCGAATTGCCTGCGGCATGATGACTTTTCGCATCGACTTCATGTAGCTGATGCCCAGGCTTCGTGACGCCTCCATCTGTCCCTTGTCGACGGACAGGATGCCGCCGCGGACGATTTCAGCCATGTACGCGCCGGCGTTGAGCGAGAGCGTGATGATGCCTGCGGTGAAGGCGGACATCTGGAAATGCAGGGCTGCCGGGATGCCGAAGTAGATGAAGAATGCCTGCACCAACAGCGGTGTGCCGCGGAAGATGTCGACGTAGGTCGTGCCTATACCTCGGACGAACATGTTGGTGGACACGCGGCAGAGACCGAAGATCGCGCCTAGGACCAGAGCGATCGCGATCGAGACGACCGAGAGAACGATCGTCAACCACAGGCCCTTGAGAAGCTGCGGGTAGGTGCTCTTGATCAAGCCGATGATGGAGTTGTCCGACGTCGACGCGCCCTGACCGAGGTAGGTCGAGACGATTTCGTCGTACTGGCCGTCGTCACGCAGGTTCTGCAGTCCGGCGTTGAACATCTGGAGCAGTTCGGCGTTCTGGCCCTTGTTGACTGCGAAGCCGTAGCTCGCGCCCACCTCTTTTTCGGTGACCGTCTTGAGGCCGTTGCCCTGTGTGATGCCGTAGGCGAGGACGGGGTAGTCGTCGAAGACTGCGACGGAGTTCCCGGTGCGGACCTCGTCGTACATGCTGGCGGAGTCGGCGAAATAGACTGTGGTGAAGCCGTATTGGTCCTTGATGGACTCGGCGAAGCTGGCGCCCTCGGTGCCGTTCTTGACGGCGACGCGCTTGCCCCTCAGATCCTCGTACGACTTCACGTCGTTGTCGGTCTCGAGGACCGCCATCTGCACGCCCGACTCGAAGTACGGGTCGGAGAAGTCGAACACCTGCTTGCGGGCGTCGGTGATGGACATGCCCGCGATGACGCCGTCCGCCTGCCCGGCCTGCACGGCCTGAAGGGCCGCGTCGAAGCCGAGCTGCTTGATGTCGACCTTGAAGCCTTGGTCCTCGGCGATCGCATTGAGCAGGTCGATGTCGATGCCGACGAGTTTGCCGTCTTCGTTCTCGAATTCGAACGGGGCGAATGTCAGATCGGTGGCGATCGTGTAGGTGCGGCCGGGTTGCGCGCTCGCGATTCCGGGGGCGAACAGCGCTGCGATCAGCGCCAGCAGGATGGCCAGGATCGGCCACCTGGCATTACGTGGTCTGTCGAATCTTCTTCGCACTATCGCCCAGCTTTCTTCTGTCGCGCCCGGGATCGCCGGACTGCTTTGAACCAGACGAGAACATACTGCGCCCAGAGCTGAATCGATACACGGGTATCGGAGCCGGAAAGTGCAGAACACACGACACGCCGTTGCCGTTCCGTGACAAAAGTCGCATTTCGTTGTGATTTGGTTGCCGATACAACGCTCGGTCGTTACCGTATTGTGATCGAACGTCGTCTGCCTTGGGATTTCCTGTGTCGCCTTTTGCCAAGATCAACTCCACGAAGTCACCACTTCTCTATTCAGTGGTGGGTGCGTTGCTTCTGACGCTCATCGTCGGGGGTGCGCTCGCCGTGGTTCGGCACAAGACGATCACCCTCGACGTCGACGGCGACATGATTTCGCTGTCCACGATGTCGAGCAGCGTCGGTACCGCTCTCGAGGACGCCGGATACCCGGTCGATCCCAAGGACGCGCTCGCACCCAGTGCCGATTCCTCCCTGTCCGATGGCGATACCGTCGTACTACGCCGTGCCCGTGAGTTGGCTCTGACCGTCGACGGTCAGCCGACCACCATCTGGACCACCGCATTGACGGTCGACGAGGCATTGAAGCAGGTAGATGTTTCCGACGACTTCGCAGTCTCGGCTTCGCGCTCGCATCGTCTGCCGCTCGAACGGACCGAGCTCGACGTCGTCAGCCCGAAGACCGTCAGCGTCAGCGACGGTGGCGCTCCCGCGGCGGAGGTCAAGCTCGCCGCCGTGACCGTCGGTGATCTTCTCGCGGCCAAGAATGCGCCGCTCGAGCAGGCCGACTCGGTGGTTCCCACCGCCGACACACCCGTTACCAACGGCCTGACCATCCAGGTCACTCGCGACCGCACGGACACTCGCGTCGAGACGCAGCCGATCGCGCCGCCGGAGAACAAGGTCGAGGATCCCGAGCTAGAGAAGGACAAGACCGTCGTCGAGAACCCGGGTGTTCCGGGTGAGCGCACGGCCACTGTCGAGGTCAAGACCGTCAACGGCGTCGAGGCCGGACGAACCGAACTGTCCGCGACCGTGATCAAGGAACCGGTCGCAGCAGTGGTGAAGGTCGGTACCAAGCAGGCTTCCGCTCCCGCTGTGTCCAACGCGTCGACGTGGGATGCCATTGCTCAGTGCGAGGCGACCGGAAACTGGGCCATCAACACCGGCAACGGTTTCTACGGAGGACTTCAGTTCACCCAGAGCACCTGGGAAGCATTCGGCGGCGGTCAGTACGCAGCTCGCGCCGACCTCGCATCACGTGAACAGCAGATCGCGATCGGCGAGAAAGTCCGCGCCGGTCAGGGCTGGGGTGCTTGGCCGTCCTGCACCAGCAAATTGGGCCTGCGCTGACGCGCTCACACCTCACAGAACACAGGAACCGATGTCACCGTTCGCCAAGATCAACTCGACCAGGTCGCCGTTGTTGTACTCGGCGATCGCCGCTCTTCTCCTGACGGTTCTCGTGGGTGGTGTTCTGGCCGTCGTCCGGCACAAGACCATCACTCTCGATGTCGACGGTGAGCAGATTCGCCTGAGCACCATGTCGACCAACGTCGACGGCGCTCTCGAGGACGCGGGTTACCCGATCGGTGACAAGGATGCAGTTGCTCCCGCGGCCGACGCTTCGCTGTCCGACGGCGACACCGTGGTGCTCCGTCGTGCCCGTGAGATCACGCTGACGGTCGACGGTCAGCCGCAGAAGCTCTGGACCACAGCCTTGACCGTCGACGACGCGTTGAAGCAGTTGGACGTCGCGGCGGATGTGCACGTGTCGGCTTCGCGCTCGCAGCGTCTTCCGCTGGACGGCGCCGCGCTCGACGTGCTGACACCGGTCGTCGCAAAACTGGTCGACGGCGCAAACGCGGCAGCAGACGTGCGTATCGCGGCGCCGACGGTCGGGGAGTTCCTTACCGCCAACGGCACTCCGCTCGAGCAGTCGGACACGGTGGTTCCCGCCGCCGACGCTCCACTGACCGAGGGCCTGGAGGTCACGGTGACGCGCAACCGCACCGAGAACAAAGTCGAGACTTTGCCGCTCGATCCGCCGGATCAGCGCATCGAGGATCCGACGATGAACCAGAGCCGCACGATCGTCGAGAACCCGGGCGTGCCCGGCGTGCGTGACGTGACGTTCGCCGTGAATCTCGTCAACGGTGTCGAAGCCGGACGTACCCAGGTCTCGGAGACGATCACCACACCGGCGCAGCCGAAGGTCGTGCGTGTCGGAACGAAGCCGGGCACCGAGGTGCCGCCCGTGGAGAACGGTTCGACGTGGGATGCGCTCGCACAGTGCGAGGCCACCGGTAACTGGGCCATCAACACCGGCAACGGTTTCTACGGCGGCGTGCAGTTCGACCAGAACACCTGGGAACGACAGGGCGGGTTGAAGTATGCGCCCCGCGCCGACCTCGCCACCCGTGAAGAACAGATCGCGATTGCGACACAGACCCAGCGCACTCAGGGCTGGGGCGCATGGCCGTCGTGCTCGGGTCGCCTCGGACTGGGATAAGTTCTACTGGTGTCAGACGCCGAACAATCGAACGAACCCATCGCTACTCCGCGCGGGCAGGCAGCCCTGCTCGGTCCGGTCGAGGTGCGCGCTCTTGCCGAGGAATTCGGTGTCCGGCCCACGAAACAGTTGGGGCAGAACTTCGTTCACGACGCCAATACCGTGAGGCGCATCGTCACCACGGCAGGCGTGACACGTGACGACGTCGTTCTCGAGGTAGGGCCTGGTCTCGGTTCGCTGACGATGGCGCTGATGGACGTGGTCGATCGGGTCATCGCGGTCGAGATCGATCCCAACCTCGCGGCTCGCCTCCCGAAGACGGTGGCCGAGCGAGCGCCGGAACTGGCCGATCGCCTGACCGTCGTCGAAGCCGACGCGATGCGTGTGCTGCCTTCGCAGATTCCCGGCGAGCCGACCGCGCTTGTCGCGAACCTGCCGTACAACGTCGCGGTGCCGGTGCTGTTGCACCTGTTCGCGTCGCTTCCGAGTCTGCGGACCGCACTCGTGATGGTGCAAGCCGAGGTTGCCGATCGCCTGGCGGCTGATCCGGGAAGCAAGATCTACGGCGTTCCCAGCGTCAAGGCCAACTTCTTCGGCGAGGTTCGCCGCGCTGGTGCCGTCGGACGCAACGTGTTCTGGCCGGTGCCGAAGGTCGAATCAGGACTGGTTCGTATCGATCGGTACGCGGAGCCGCCGTGGCCGATGGACGAGAAGCACCGCAAGCAGGTTTTTGCGGCGATCGACGCCGCGTTCGCACAGCGCCGCAAGACTTTGCGTGCCGCTCTCAGCGGTTGGGCAGGTTCGCCTGCCGAGGCCGAACGACGGCTCCTCGCTGCCGGCATCGAGCCACAGACGCGTGGCGAGATGCTCGACGCAGCAGCCTTCGTTCGGCTTGCTGGAGGCGAATAGCCCCGTGCGCGGTTAAGGAGTGCAGGGACTCCCTAACCGCGCACAGGGGCTTGCCCCCTTATTTGAACCGCCGCAACCTCAGGCTGTTGCTCACCACGAACACACTGCTGAATGCCATTGCGGCACCGGCGAGCATCGGGTTGAGCAGGCCGGCCGCAGCCAGCGGGATCGCAGCCGTGTTGTAGGCGAATGCCCAGAACAGGTTGCCCTTGATGGTCTTGAGCGTCTTGCGGGACAGTCGAATTGCATCGGCCGCCGACCGCAGGTCACCTCGCACCAGAGTGATGTCGCTGGCCTCGATCGCAACGTCGGTACCCGTGCCCATCGCCAGGCCGAGATCGGCCTGAGCCAGGGCTGCCGCGTCGTTCACGCCGTCGCCGACCATGGCCACGACGCGTCCTTCCGCTTGCAGTTTCTTGACGGCGTCGACCTTGTCCGCAGGCATGACCTCGGCGAAGACGGTGCTGATCCCGACCTGATCCGCGACAGTGCGAGCAACGGTGGCGTTGTCACCGGTCAGCAGAACCGGTTCGAGGCCGAGTGCTTTCAACTGCGCGATTGCTTCGGCGCTCGTGTCCTTGACCGCGTCGGCGATCACGAGGATGCCGTGCGCCTTGCCGTCCCAGCCCACCGCGATTGCGGTGCGCCCGGCCTTCTCTGCTGCAGCCTTCGCCTCGCGGAGATTTTCCGGCAACGGCATCGACCAGTCGGCGAGCAGCGCGTCTCGGCCCGCGACGACGGCGTGACCGTCGACCATTCCCTGCACGCCGCGCCCGGCGACGTTCACGAAATCCTCGACCGTAGGCAATTCGCCCACAGCTTCGGTCGCACCCTTCGCAATCGCTGCGGCGATGGGGTGCTCGGAGCGATGTTCGAGTGCGCCGGCCAGCCGAAGGACCTCGTCGACGGTTGTTCCTTCGCCCACCACGGTGTCCAGCAATGTCATCTGACCGGTGGTGACGGTTCCCGTCTTGTCGAGCACGACGGTGTCGACTGCGCGCGTCGATTCGAGCACCTCGGGTCCCTTGATGAGGATTCCCATCTGAGCTCCGCGACCCGTGCCCACCAACAGGGCTGTGGGCGTTGCCAATCCGAGGGCACAGGGGCACGCGATGATCAGCACGGCGACCGCAGCGGTGAAGGCCATCTCGATGGGGTTACCGGTACCGAGCCAGTAGCCCAGTGTCGCAACGGCAATCGCGATGACGACCGGCACGAAGATACCGGCGATCCGATCGGCGAGGCGCTGAACTTCGGCCTTGCCGTTCTGGGCGTCTTCGACCAGTGCCGCCATCTGGGCGAGTTGGGTGTCGCTCCCGACCCGGGTTGCCTCGACGGTCAAGGTTCCACCGACATTGACGGTGGCGCCGACGACAGTGTCCCCGACACCGACTTCCTCCGGCACGGATTCGCCGGTCAACATGCTCATGTCGACGGCTGAGCGGCCCTCGGTGATGATGCCGTCGGTGGCGATCTTCTCGCCGGGCCGGACGATGAAGGAGTCGCCCGCTGCCAGTTCTTCGGCGGGGATTCGTACTTCGACGCCGTTGCGCAATACCGCGACGTCTTTCGCACCGAGTTCCATGAGTGCGCGTAGTGCGGCGCCGGACGTGCGCTTGGACTTGTGCTCGAAGTAGCGTCCGGCCAGCACGAACGTGATGACGCCCGCGGCAACTTCGAGGTAGATGTTGGCGCTGCCGTCCATCCGGTCGACCGTCAGCCGGAAGGCGTGCTTCATACCGGCTTCGCCCGCAGTGCCGAAGAACAGTGCGTAGAGCGACCAGACGAAGGCCGAGATGGTGCCCAGCGAGATGAGCGTGTCCATCGTGGCCGCGCCGTGACGCAGGTTCACCCAGGCAGCCCGGTGGAAGGGGAGGGCCGCCCACACGATGACCGGTGCGGCCAGTGTGAGGGAGAGCCATTGCCAGTTGTCGAACTGCAGCGCAGGAATCATTGCCATAGCGATGACCGGCACGGAGAGAAGAGTCGAGATGATCAGGCGAGTACGGAGCTCGCGCAGATCACGATCCTGCGGGGTTTCCGCATCCGGGTCGACGGTGTCCGGCGCGCTGGGCGGCTTGGGGAGCGCGGCGGAATAACCGGCGTTCTCGACGGCAGTGACCAGATCTTCGACGGGTACCCCGTCCGGGAAGGTGACCTTGGCCTTCTCCGTCGCGTAGTTGACGGTGGCTGTGACGCCGTCGATCTTGTTGAGCTTCTTCTCGATTCGTGACGCGCAGGAGGCGCAGGTCATCCCGGTGATCGCGAGTTCGACGCTGCTCGAGTTGGCAGCATTGTCGACCGCAGTCGGTGACGTCATCAGTGCCCTCCCTCGTGATTGTCTGGAACTGAAGCCGTGGAAATGCCTGCATCAACAGTGAATTCGGCGGTCCGAACCACGCCTTCGTGCTGGAAGTCGAGGAACAGTCGGTATGTGCCTTCGCTCGGTGCCTGTGCGTGGAAGGAAATGTCCGGACCAGGAGCTGTGACGCCGTCGCCTGGCTCGCCTTCGGGGTGCACGTGCAGGTAGGCGAGGTCGCCGGTGCGCAGGGCAACGAGGTGACCGAAGGCACCGAGGTACGGATCGAGATCGGTGACCGGGGCTCCGTCGCGAGCAACGCTCAGCGTGATCGGGCCGCCGGCAGTGGTCAGATCACCGTCGAGAGTCACGGTGTATCCGTCGACGGTTGCGGTCGCGCTCTTCGCAGGTAGCGGCGCAGGAGTGAATTCGCCTGCCACGTCGAAGTTTCGGCCGAGTGTCAGTTGGGTGCCGTCGGTGGGATCGAAGTCCGCGAAGACTCGGTAGGTGCCCGCGGCGGGCCAGGCCCAGTCGATCGACCAGGTGCCGTCTGCAGCGAGGGACGGATGTACGTGGCGGAATTCGCTGGTGTCGTTTCGGACGACAATGAGGTGGAGTTTCTTCTCGTGCAGGAGGTCGAAATCGACGACGGGCGTGTTGGTGTCGTCGAGAATCCGGAAGGTCAAGGTTCCCGGCTCCCCAGCTCGACCGGGTGCGGTCACATCGGTGAGTGTGTATCCGCCGGAAGAGACTTCGAGACCTGCAGGTGTTGCCGAATCCATGCCTGGCATCGATTCGGTGGTTGATTCGTGGGTGCTGTGCTGGGTGGTGGACATGTCTATCGGGCTTCCGATTGCGGCCCCCACGCCGAGGGCGGCGCCGAAGACGGCGACCAGCCCTACGGCGTAGGCGGCAAGTGTTGTCGAGGTGCGCACGGCTGACTCAGCTTGGTACGACTGCGTAGCCGGCTTCGTCGACTGCTGCGACGACGTCGGCTGCGGAGACGGGAGCATCGCTGGTGACAACGACGCGTCCGCTCGCCAGTTCGACATCCACCGCGGTTACTCCCGCGATGTTGCCGATCTCTTCCTTGACGGATCCGACGCAGTGTCCGCAGGTCATTCCGGAAACGGTGTATTCGGCGGTGGTCATCGCAGATCCCTTCGGTTGTGGAAAGCTTATTTTACGGATACCCGGTGTAGGTATCGCTCTGCAATCGAAGGTACCCCCGGGGGGTATTCCTGTCAACGGGCTGGGCAGTGATGAATGCCTCAAGGAAGACAACACGGCGGATGTGTGGTCTACTTGTGTTGGTCGTAAGTGTTTGTGTTTGTGTTTCCACGCTCGCAAATGGTTAGGTTGCGAGCGTTTGGACATCCTCCACGGATTTGTCTCAGAACGGTCGTAGTAAGTGACCCGGGCGGTCGAAGCGACTGCCTGTTGACACTGTGTTAGAGGAGATTTACATGGCAGAGGGCATCGTGAAGTGGTTCAACTCCGAGAAGGGGTTCGGCTTCATCGCTCCCGAAGACGGCAGTGCTGACGTCTTCGTTCACTACTCCGAGATCCAGAGTGGCGGCTTCCGCACTCTCGAGGAGAACCAGCGCGTGGCGTTCGAGATCGGTCAGGGCAACAAGGGCCCGCAGGCCACCGGCGTTACCATCGTCTAAGACGTCCATGTGAGTCGGGCAACCGACGCATGACGTACTGACAAGACCCCAACTCTTCGGAGTTGGGGTCTTGTTGTATTTGGGTGAAAAACGCTGTCATGCATCGAGATACCGCTGAGTGGCGACTGCCGTTTCCGCCGCGATCGTGCGGCATTCCTCGCGGAGTTCAGGTGGATTCACAACGGTGAAATCGACGTCGAAAGCTCTGAGCCAGTGTGCGATCGATCGCAGAGAAGTGCCCGAAAGCACTATGACGCAACGCCCTTCGTCGGTGGACTCCACCGATCCCCACTGTTCGTTGACCATGGGTGCTATCTGCTCGATGGGTGCATGCAGTAGAACTGTTGCGCGCGTGGAGGAATAGGCCCGAGCGACACCGCGGGAAACGAAGTCTGCTGCACCACCGGCGGGTAGTTCCCGCGGCACGAATCGTGGGCCGGTGGGGATCTTGGGTTCCATCCGGTCGACGCGGAACGACCGCCAGTCTTCGCGAGACAGATCCCAAGCCACCAGATACCACCGAACACCCGACCGCACGAGCCTGTACGGTTCCACCTCGCGCCGGCTCTGGGTGCCGTCGTGAGTGCTGTAGTCGAATCTCAATCGCTCGTGGTTGTGGCATACGGATGCGATGGCGGACAGTACCGACGCATCGACTGCGCTCGCGGCGGGCTCGCGTGGCACGACATCGATCGACAGCGATTCCAGACGGTGTCGCAGCCTCGACGGCATGATCTGCCGCAGCTTCGCCAGCGCGCGCATCGAAGCCTCGCCGATGCCGACCACAGAGCCGGTCGCTCCGGATTGCAGTGAAAGTGCCACCGCGAGCACTTCTTCGTCATCGAGCTGTAGCGGGGGCATCTCCGCGCCGGCACCCAGGCGATATCCGCCACCGACTCCGACTGTCGCGTCGACCGGATAGCCGAGATCGCGGAGGCGGTCCACGTCACGTCGAACTGTGCGCGGGGTGATCGCGAGCTTGTCTGCGAGTTCGGCACCGGACCAGTCTCGACGTGTCTGGAGCAGTGACAGCAACCGCAGTAGGCGAGCCGATGTCTCCTTCATGGGAAGAAGTCTGCCAAACATTTAGGACCCAATGCGTCCTCAATCGAATCTAGGTTGGTCCGCATCCGATCAGTCGAGAAGAAATTGGGGCACATCATGAGTCGCATCAACGACGGCAGACCGATGATCGAGACGAAGGCGCTCACCAAGCACTTCGCCCAGGGCAAGAAGCTCGTGGAAGCAGTCAAGGGAGTCACGCTCGATGTAGCGGAGGGTGAATTGGTTGCCTTGCTGGGGCCGAACGGCGCCGGGAAATCGACGACGTTGCGCATGCTGACCACCTTGCTCGAGCCCACGTCCGGCAGCGCGCGAATCGCAGGATTCGACATCGCTGCGGCACGAAACGAGGTGCGATCGAGCCTCGGGTACGTCGGGCAGGGGAACGGAGCCGGCCACAACCAGCGGGTTCGCGACGAGTTGGTGACGCAGGGGTTGTGCTACGGAATGCCCAAGGGCGACTCGCAGGTCCGGGCCGACGAATTGCTGCGTGATCTCGAACTCACCGAGTTGGGTACTCGAAAGGTCAGTACGCTGTCCGGCGGGCAGCGCCGGCGGCTCGATATCGCCCTCGGCCTGGTGCATCGCCCACCGCTCCTGTTCCTCGACGAGCCGACCACGGGCATGGACCCGCAAAGTCGGGCCAACCTCTGGGACCACATCCTGCGGTTGCGGCGCGAGATGGGCACCACGATCGTGCTGACCACGCACTACCTGGAAGAAGCGGATTCGATGGCGGAGCGGGTCATCGTCATCGACGAGGGCACTGTCATCGCGGACAACACCGCCGCTGCACTCAAAGCGGATCTTGCGGGGGATCATCTTCTGCTCACCTTCGACAGCGTCGAGGCGGCCGCCGTCGCAGCGTCGGTGGCCGAGCGACTTGTCACTGTGCGTGACGTCACCGTCGCGGCGAGTTCGGTGAGTATCCGTGCCGGCGAGGGTGATTCGACGCTACCGGTGTTGCTGCGTGAAGCCGATGCCCGTGGTGCCCGCGCACTCACTGCCGACATCACCAGGCCGACTCTCGACGACGTCTTCCTCACTCTCACCGGCCGCAGCCTGCGCGAGAGCGCCGCTGCGGTCGCTTCCTGAAACACGACAAAGAACTTCGAGGAACAGGAATCCGCCATGACAATCACACTCGATACCCCACGTACCGTGCACGGCAACATCGTTCGAGACAGCGTAATCGTGATGGGCCGTGAGCTACGACCGATGTTGCGCGACCCGGTCAGCGTCATCTTCAGCCTCATCCAGCCGCTGATCCTGTTGGCGTTGTTCGGGCCTCTGCTCAAAGGGGTTCCGGGTACCGGTGACGGCGTATGGAATTGGTTCATTCCCGGTGTGTTGGTGATGATCGCGATCTTCGGAACGACGATGACCGGGTCCAACCTCCTGATGGAGATGCAGCAGGGATCGCACGAGCGAATGTTGGTGACTCCGCTCCGACGCTCGTCCTTGTTGATCGGGCGAGCGTGCAAGGAGATGGTTCCGCTTGCCGCGCAGGCGATTCTGATCATTCTGGTCGCACTTCCGCTCGGATTGGACGTCAATGCAGCGGGAGCCGCGCTCGGGATAGTCCTGCTGGGAGTGTTCGGCGTCGGACTCGGTGCGCTCTCGTACGCTCTCGCTCTGGCTGTGCGGGAGCAGGATTGGATGTTCTGGGTCGTTCAGCAGACGCTGATGTTCCCGCTCCTGATCCTGTCGGGAACCATGCTTCCACTCGAGGACGCACCAGGTTGGATGAAGGTCCTCGTGAACATCAATCCGCTCGGCTACGTCGTAGACGCCGAGCGGGCACTCTTTGCCGGAGACTTCGCGTCGAGCAGCGTTCTGGCAGGAATCGTCGCCGCCTTGGGCGTGGCGGTGGTCGGTCTGGGCGTAGGTGTGCGCGCGGTGAAATAGCGTGGGTGTGCTGGCTGTCGGACGGGCTGCTGCGGTCGCAGGTTTTCGCCCAGGTGTTCGCAGCGCCTATTGTTGTTCCTTGTGCTCTCCGTCGTTCCACGCCCCGTAGTCGTCCGGGCCCCGTCCAAGGTGAATCTCCACCTTGCCGTCGGGGACCTGCGAGACGACGGCTATCACGAGCTGACGACGGTTTTTCAGGCTTTGTCGCTGGCAGACACCCTCACGGTGGCGCCTGCGGACACCTTGACCGTGCGGGTGATCGGCGACGACGCCGCGGCCGTGCCGACCGATCGCACCAACCTCGTGTGGCGTGCCGCCGAGATGCTCGCCGTCGAGGGTGGCGTGGCCCCGAACGTCGAGATAGTCATCGAGAAAGGCATCCCCGTCGCAGGCGGAATGGCCGGCGGGAGTGCCGACGCAGCCGCCGCTTTGGTTGCGCTCAACGCTTTGTGGAAGCTCGACTTCTCGCGGCCTGATCTCGACGCTTTTGCGGCACGCCTCGGGAGTGACGTTCCGTTCTCGCTGCACGGTGGCACTGCCCTCGGAACCGGCCGCGGCGAACAACTTGTCCCCGTGTTGACCCGCCACACTTTTCACTGGGTGTTGGCGCTGGCCAAGGGTGGCTTGAGCACACCAGTCGTGTTCCGCGAGCTGGACAAGCTGCGGGCAGAAGGCTCCCCGAAACGGTTGGGGAGCGCCGATGCGTTGATCCAGGCACTGACCACGGGTGACGCTCATCTGCTTGCGTCGCTGCTCGGCAACGATCTGCAGGCTGCGGCACTCTCACTCAACCCGGATCTACGACGGACGCTTCGAGCGGGCGTCGAAGCCGGAGCTTTGGCCGGCATCGTCTCCGGCTCCGGACCGACATGCGCCTTTCTCTGCGCCGACGCACAGTCCGCGGTGGAAGTGAGCGCAGAACTTGCGGGAGCGGGGGTGTGCCGCACCGTTCGCGTGGCGAGCGGACCCGTTCCCGGAGCACGAATACTCGACAATGCGGCAAAGGGACAGCACTGATGGCGAATCTGATCAATCTGGAAAACGTGTCGAAGTCTTTCGGCGTCAAGCCGTTGCTCGACGGGGTCTCCCTGGGCGTCGAGGAGGGCGAGCGCATCGGCGTCGTCGGCCTCAACGGTGGCGGTAAGACGACCATGCTCGAAGTCCTCGCGGGTGTGGAGCAGCCGGATTCGGGACGCGTCAGCCGCGTCGGCGGATTGCGTATGGCCGTCGTGACGCAGCGCGGTGTGCTGCCTCCCGGCTCCACTGTCGGTGAAGTGGTCCTGGGGCCGCTCGGAGTGGCGCAACACGAATGGGCCGGCGACGCGCGCATCCGTTCGGTGCTCTCGGGTATCGGCATCGACAACCTGGGCGCCGGTGGCGAGCGGTCCGCATTGGACGCCAAGGTCGACGGCCTGTCCGGCGGTGAGCGTCGCCGCGTGGCTCTCGCTGCGGCCCTGGTTCAGGACCTCGACCTGCTGGTGCTCGACGAGCCCACCAACCACCTCGACGTCGAAGGTGTTCAGTGGTTGGCCGAGCACCTCGTCTCGCGTCGCAGCGCGCTTGTCGTCGTGACCCACGATCGCTGGTTCCTCGACACCGTCGCCACCCGCACCTGGGAGGTTGTCGGCGGCGGCGTCGAAAGCTACGAGGGTGGCTACAACGACTGGGTGTTCGCTCGCGCCGAGCGTTCGCGTCAGGCTGACGCTTCCGAAGAGCGTCGACGCAACCTTGCGCGCAAGGAACTCGCATGGCTGCGCCGCGGTGCGCCGGCCCGTACGTCCAAGCCGAAGTACCGCATCGAGGCCGCAGAGGCCCTGATCGCCGACGTTCCGGCACCTCGTGACGCGGTCGCTCTTGCGTCGTTCGCGCAGCGTCGGCTCGGCAAGGTTGTCATCGAACTCGAAGACGCGCGTCTGGAGACTCCGGACGGTCGTGTACTCGTCGAGGATCTGACCTGGCGTCTCGCTCCAGGTGAGCGTGTAGGCCTGGTCGGTGTCAACGGCTCGGGCAAGACGACTCTGCTGCGGACTCTGGCCGGCGAACTCGAGCCTGCCGCCGGAAAGCGCATTCAGGGGCAGACCGTCCACATCGGTTGGCTCAAGCAGGAACTCGACGATCTACCGACCGACATGCGCGTACTTGACGCGGTCAAGGATGTAGCCGAGCGAATCACGCTGGGAGACAAGGAAGTATCGGCGGGTCAGCTGGCTGAGCGGTTGGGCTTCACACCGGCGCGTCAGCGCACCCCAGTCGGTGATCTCTCCGGTGGTGAGCGCCGACGTCTGCAGTTGACACGTGTCCTCATGGCCGAGCCCAACGTCCTGCTTCTCGACGAGCCGACCAACGATCTCGACATCGACACGCTTCAGCAACTCGAAGATCTGCTCGACGGCTGGGCTGGCACCATGGTGGTCATCTCGCACGACCGGTACCTGATCGAGCGCATCTGTGACACCACCTGGGCGCTCTTCGGTGACCGCAAGCTCACCAACCTGCCCGGTGGTATCGAGGACTACCTGCGTCGGCGCGCAGCAATGGGGGATGGCGACAACCCGTCGGTGGCTTCGACGGCGAGTGGTGCGTCGAAGAGCAAGCAGGTCCGTGACGGCGCCGCGGATCGCGCTGCACGCAAGGAACTTTCGAAGCTCGAGCGGTCCATTGCGAAGTTCGACGACCGAGAGAAGAAGCTGCACGCTTCCCTCGCCGACGCGGCCACCGACCCGGACAAGCTGCAGAAACTCGGCGCAGAACTCAAGCAGGTCATCGCCGACAAGGAAGCGGCCGAAGAGCAGTGGATGGAGCTCTTCGCCGAGCTGGACGGCTAGGGGAACTTCGCCCCGAACCTCTTGAAGGTTCGCTCTGGATCCAGGGTTTCCGGAGCATGCCTGCGCAGCAGTGCGTCCAGAACGAGCCCGTCCAGTGCTGCGACCAATTCCGCTGCATCGGACGAGGTCATGCCGCGTTCGATCAAGATGTCGACAAACCGATCCCGACCACGCACCAGTTCCACTGCGAGGTCGGGATCGTGGAATGACGCGATGATCAGTTCGTAACGCGCCCGAGTGCGGCCGGATTCAGGCCCCAGCCACCGGGCCACCTGTTGCTTCGGCGTCTCGCCCGGGCGAGGAAGATCACCGTCCAGAAGGTGTCGCACCACCTCGACTATCAGTCCACGCTGGTTTGCGAAGTAGTGCCGTGCGCTGCCGTGTGGCACGCCCGCCTCGTCTTCGACGCCTCTCATCGACCAGGCTCGAAACCCAACCCGGCCCAGCAGGTCGAGCCCGGCGTCCAGAAGTGCTTCTCGAGTCGATTTCTCCACGCAGAGAAGATACCGTGATATCCTCTTCTCCGCTTGGAGAATTTCTCCGCACGGAGAAGTGGCCGGTGGGTCGAACTGATTGGGGTGAAGCGTGGTCATCTTTTTCGACATCCTGCTTGTGCTGTGCGTTGTTGCGATTGTGTGTTTCGCGGGATACGTCCTCTATCGCGTCGTCTTTGACGGCTAGCTGAATGGTGATGTACTTCAACAGGTCTCAAGTCTTCATGTTCCCGAAGTTGTCCGGTTTGTCTCTGGTTATCGAAAGTATGTTCTATTAAACTTTGAGCATGGACAGTCGGGAAGCGTGGCAGCTGGATGGCGAGGACCTCAAGGGTGAGGTTCTGGATCTGGTGCGCGCCCGACACGAGTTGCAGTCGCGGATGGTGTTGCTGATCGTGGAGATGTTTTCCCGGGAGGTTCTCGGTGGGAAGGGTTTTCGGGCGATCGCGCAGTGGTTGCATGGGTCGACGAATCTGGAGATCGGTGAGTGCAGTCTGCTGGTCGGGTTGGCGCGGTTGCTGATGCTCGAACCTGTTGTCGCGGATGCGTTTCACCGTGGTGACGTGGATGCGTTGAAGGCGCGGCAGGTGGCGTCGTTTTGTCAGCATCCACCCAAGAACATGACCCTGGCGGATGTGGACAAGGCTCGCGGGATCCTGCTTGGCCTGGCGTCGAAGAACATCGCCGATTGTGATGCAGTGCGGGCAGCGATCCGGCGGATCGAGAAGCAGTACGGCAAACGCGAAGACGGCGTTCCGGTGGGTGAGGATTCGGAGCGTAACGAGTTCTACGCCTCGAAAGGCTTGTACGGGCGGGTGACCGTGAAGGGCGACCTGGATGCTGTGAACGGGGCACGTCTGATCACGTTGCTGTCGAGCCTGTCGGCGCCGACGCCGGAGAAAGACGGCGTCAAGGACGCCCGCACGCCGGCATTACGACGGGCGGATGGGTTCTGCGAATTGTTGCGGCGGTACGAGCGGGCGGGGCTGGGTCCGATCGAAGGCGGAGTGAAACCGCACATCACAGTCACCGCCAGTGCAAAAGACATGACCGACCTCAAAGCATTGAAGGATCTACTGCCGTCGACTCAGGAACTGGGTTTCGCGTGGGCGGATTGGGTAGGTCCGATCAGTATCGATACTGCCCGGATGCTGGCGTGCGACTGCACGGTCACCCGGATTTTGTTGGACGAGAACGGTGTTCCGCTCGACTGCGGCAAAGAAGCAAGGACCGCGACGCTACCCCAGCGGCGGGCGTTGGCGGTTCGTGATGGTGGGTGTGCGTTTCCGGGATGCGGGACACCGTCGGGGTGGTGCGATGCCCATCATATTGTTCACTGGAACGATGGTGGCCCAACGGATCTCGACAATCTGATCTTGTTGTGCGGTCATCATCATCGGACGATGCACCGCACCGAATGGCGGGTGGAGATCGGGCCGGATCGCAAATCGGTGTTCTATCCGCCGATGTCTGTTGATCCGTATCAGCAGCCGATCGGCGGGAACAGCCCACCGACAGCAGCCTGAACCGCGACAACTGAAGACGTGAGCACCGGGGCATCACCATGCCCCGGTGCTGACGGCTGTCTACTGTCAGAACGCTACTGTCAGAACGTGAGCGTGAGTCGCCCGTTCTCGTCGCTGATGTGAACAGTTCGCCCGATCGACGGAGGGTTGTCACCGCGAAGCTGGGTCAGTTCGGCGGCATTCTCGGGACCGGTGTGACCGGCGACGCGGCCGCCGTCCGGCGTTGCCGCGATCACGAACCCGATCTCAGGCTCCCCGGTGCGGCCGTATTCGACAGAGGCCGTAACTATTTCCGCCGTGCCCGTGTAATCAGTGATCAGTTCCGGAACCTCCGCAGTTAGCGCGCGTGCGTCGGGATCACCGACGTACCCGCCAGCGTGAGCGGCGGACGACAGCAGTACGCAGTGCTGGTAGGTGAGGAATCCACCGTTGCCGTGGACGAGGGCAAGGTTCGCGCCGTCGCGAATTCGCCTGGTGACTTCAGCGACGGAATGCAGGGTGTAGCTGTTGAGCGGTCCACCGAAGAACGAGTGTCCTCCGGTGACGCTTGGGATCGCGGTATCGGGAAGTCCGAGTTCGCGGATCAACAGCTTGGGCACGATCGGGAAGCAGCTGTAGGCATCGACGATGTCGAGTGCGTCGGCGCCGACTCCGGCACCGTCGAGTGTGCGATGTACGGCGTCATGCATCGCGGCCGAGCTGTCGAAGCTGTTGCGGCTGAGTATGTCCAACGGATCACTCGCACCTGCGCCGCCCCAGAGGTACACCAGCTTGTTTTCATCGATCCCGAACTCGCGGGCCGTCGACAACGAGCAGACGACAACGGCCGCAGCCTGATTGACGAAAGGCATGGCGTTGAGCATCAGCGGGTACGGCTCGGAGACCATCCGATTGCCGGGGCCGACGGTGCCGATCTCGTCTGCCGATCGGATCTCCGACGTCCAGGAGGCGGGATTCTTCGAAGCCAGTTCCGAGAACGCGGCGTACATCCGCGCGGACCAGTCGAGCGATTCACGGGCGTCGTGGCCCTCGGCAGCGCTGAAACAGTTCTCGAAGAGCGGGTAGACACGAGTCGGCACGATGAAACCGGCGCGCTGCATTTCGGGGCTTCCCAGGTCGGTCGGATCGAATCCGGGAGGCCCACCGGGCGCGGCTGTCCACCCGATCGAGTCGGGGGCGACTCCGGACTTTCGCAGCGCGGTGCTGCTGGCGTGCGATTCGCCGCCCACGAGCAGAGCAGCCGAGGATTCACCGCGAGCGATGGCCGCGCCGATCCGATCGAGGAGCGCCGCGGGCCAGTGGCCACCGATCGGCGAGGTAGAGGTGACCGTGGGGGTCGCGCCTAATCGTGAGGCAAGCAGCCCGGGGAGATCGTCGTACGACCAGCTGACTGTCTTGATCGCGAACACGGAATCGATCTGTGTTCCCAGTTCAGCGTGGCCACTGTCGTTCAACGCGGCGACGGTGGCGTCGTGAATCAGATCGAGGGGTTCGCGGTGCCCGTCGGCAGGATTCCGGCGCAGATCGCCGACGCCGACGATGACCGGGATTCGTGATGCGTCAACCATCATGTACCTCTCGTTGCCGACCCGTAGCCGGGAGTTGCAGTCACGATATCGGGGACCCTGGTATGTGTAACTCTGGGGTCACAGTCAACGATTTTCGGGTTCCTATTTAGGTATGCCTAACGAAAGTCCTATACTCGTCTTCATGACAGCTGTGGCAGAGAGAATTTCGGTGCCCGTGGGGCCGCGTTCCATCGATCACCCCTACTCGATGACAACGGTGACTCTGAAGCTCTCTCATCAGCGGCAGTGGGCCCCGCATCGTCATCCTGAACATGAGCTGATCTGGGGAAACTCCGGTGGAATGCTCACGGTTGTCGCTGACGGCATCACTTGGGAGGTGCCGCCTTCGGCCGGACTGTGGCTGCCTGCCGGGGCGTTGCATGCCGTGAAGGCCGGTCCGGGTACGGAGTTCTTCTGCACCTACTTCCGGCCCGAGGCTCACGAGGCGCCGTCGGGTGTTCCGGGCTTGTTCGGTGTCAGCGCTCTCCTGCGTGAGGTACTCCTGCACATGCATCGGCGGAACATGCCCGACGAGGCGCGCAGTCGCGCCGAGCGGGTGGCCTTCGACATGTTGCAGCCGCTCGAAGTTGCTGCGGTGGAGGTTCCGATGCCGACCGATCCGCGAGCGTTGTTCGTCGCCGAAGCGTTGGTCGCCAATCCGGCAGACCAGCGGTCGCTGTCCGAATGGGCGCTGACGGCTGGCGGTAGCGTCCGTACGCTGACGCGTGTGTTCGCGCAGGGCACTGGAATGACTTTTGCGCAGTGGCGAATTCAGGTACGTGTCCGCGCAGCATTGACGTATTTAGCTGCTGGAGTGCCGGTTTCGGTTGTCAGTAGGCGGGTCGGATACGAAACTCCGAGTGCCTTTGTCGCGGTGTTCCGCCGGGTCACCGGCCGCACACCCGGCAGCATGATGAACAAGCGGAGTGTGGCGCCCGAATCGGTGCCGTACCTTCTGCACGCATGAGTTGGGTTGCACCGGGCGGAAGTGCTCGGTGCAACCGTCGCGGTCAACTCCGCGGAGCGGACCACGCTTCCCACAGCTCCGCGTACCGACCCCCGAGGTTGACCAACTCGTCGTGAGAGCCGTGCTCGACGACGCGGCCGTGGTCCATCACCAGGATCTGATCGGCGTCGACGGCCTGTGAGAGTCGGTGTGCCACTGTGACAGCAGTGCGACCCCGGGTCAGAGCGAGAGCGGCATCGTCGAGGACCCTGGCTCCAGCGCTGCCCGCTTCGGCGGTCGCCTCGTCGAGAATCAGCAGCGGCGGATCCAGTAATTCGATTCTTGCCAACGCAAGTTGTTGGGCCTGTGTTGCGGTCAGCCGGTGTCCACCGTCTCCGACCACGGTTTCCAGTCCGTCCGGGAGAGCCCGCAGCCAATCCGACGCGCCGACGGTATCGAGCGCCGCGGTGATGTCGTTGTCGGTTGCCGACGGGTCGGCCAGCCGCAGATCCTCGGCCAACGTGCCGGCGAAGACGTGGACCTCCTGAGTCACGAGGGCCACCGCGCTCCGAGATATCGACGGTGGCAGTTCGTTCCGGGGCACCGTCCCGATCTTCACGACGCCTTCGGTCGGTTCGTAGGTTCCCGCGATCAGCTTTGCGACTGTAGATTTTCCGGCTCCGGTAGCGCCCACCAGTGCGGTGACGGTTCCTGTCGGAATGGTGATGTCGATGTCTCGCAGAACAGGAGCGTCGCCGCTTCGGTACGAGAATGTGACGCGTTCCAAAGAAGCTGAGCTGTCGACAGGTTCCTGCGGATCGGTCGGTGCAGATGGCACGGGCGCAAGCGTGACTCCGACCAGGCGAGCCAACGCTATTGTGCCTTCCTGCAATTCGTCGAACACACTGAGAACTGCGCCCACCGGATCGAAGAGGCGGTGGAAGAACAGGGCTGCGGCTGTGGCGGCACCGATGCTGATCTGCCCGTCTTTCACCAGCCAGAAGCCAGTGATCAGCACGGCGGACAGACCGATGAACTCCGCGATGTTGAGCCGGCCGAAGAACCTGGTGCGTAGACGCGTGGTCAACAAGCTCAGCCGGACGGCCGTCATCGATCGAGATTCGATCTGTTCGAGATGCGGCTGGGCCAGGCGAAGCGATCCGACGGTGTCGGAGTTGCTCAGCGAGTCCAGGAGCTGTTGCGCACGTGCACCTTCTGCCTCCCGCTCCTCGCGGTAGACCGGTGCCGACCTCGAGAGGTACCAACGCAGCGCCTGGATCTGGATGGGTGCCGCGATCACCGCGGCGACGGCGAATCTCCAATCGAGGCTACCCAATCCGATCAGGGTCAACACGATGGTCAGTGCCGCGGTGGCAAAAACCGGAAGTGCTTCGGATACGGCCCGGGTCACCAACCGCACGTCGCCGGTGATGCGGGAGACGAGATCTCCGCGCCCGGCCCGTTCGACGTCGCTCTGCGGAAGGTCGAGAACCCGGACGACGACTTCTTCGCGAAGGTCGGCGACAACGCGCTCGCCGACGCCGGCGAGCAGGTAGTTGCTCACTCCGACGAGAAGGGATGAGGCAACCGCGATGCCGACCAACGCGAGAGTCAATGTGCCGATGCGAGAGACAGCGTCGCCGTCTGCCTCGGTCACGGCGTCGACCATGGCGCCGAGGACCAGCGGTGTGAGCAGACCGATCGCGGTCGCGGCGGTCAGGGTGACGACTGCTGCGATCGCGGAAATTCGGTGGGGTCCCATCAACCGAAGTGCCGCGCGCCGCGCCTGTTTCGGTGTTGCGGTGGGGAGTAGTTCGTTCACAGCTCGATCACCCGATCGCAGATATCGAGCAGCACTGGGCTGCTGGTCAGAAGTACTGTGGCGTGCGCCCCGCGTACCTCGGCGATCCCGCGAGCAATGCGTGCTTCGGTGACGGAGTCGACGGCAGTGGTGGGATCGTGCAGGACTAAGACGGGAGCTTCGCTCGCCAGTGCCCTCGCCAACGCGATGCGCTGACGCTGACCGCCGGACAAAGAATTCCCTTGCTCGGTGACTCGGGTTGCGAGGCCGAGCGGCAGTGCCGAGATCACTTGATCTGCCGCAGCAGCGGCGATGGCCTCGTCGTTGCGGCTGCCGATCGGTGCGACGGCGTCGATGTTGTCGCCGACTGTGCCGATGAACAGTGCCGCGTCGTGCGGTGCTGCCAGAACGTGAGTGCGAAGTTCGTCGATGTGCAGCTCGTGAATGGCGTTGTCGCCGAGATGAATTGTTCCGCTCGAAGGCTCGATTCGACGCGCCAGTGCGTCGACCAACGCATCCGCCCATGCGGCATTCTCGGTGACGATGCCGATGATCTCGCCGCGTTTGACGTCGAGATCGACTGGTGACGCTCCGGCCAACACGACGTCGCGCAGCGTCAGGAACTCGGAGTGATTCAGGGACACAGGTTCACCCGCGGGAGTCACAGCCTCGGTGGTCCCGAGAAGTGCTGCGACGCGGTTGGCGGAAGCACGCGCCCGTGCCAGACCGGCGCCGAAGTAGATGATGTCGATCAACGGACCCCGAAGGAACTGTGCCAGACCAACCACGGCAACGAATTCACCGACCGAGATGCTCCCGGACGCTGCCATCCGTCCGCCCACGTACGCGATGACGGCGAGGAAAGCGCCGGCGATCGCAACGTTGGCGGCGGAGTACATCGCTTGGTATCTCTGTGCGCGAAGGGTTGCTTCCAACGAAGTCCGGCTGGCTCCCCGATACCGCTGCGCTGCAGCATCTCCGGCGCCGATTCCGGAAAGGATTCGGAGTCCGGAGAGTAGATCTGCGGCTAGCGCGCCGGCCTTGGCGCCCTGCCATTGATCGGTTTCGGCTCGGCGTTCGAGCGGCCGACTGACCACCTGCATGAGAGCCAGCACCGGGGGAGTGCCGAGGATGACGAGCAGGCCGAGTGGCACCGAGATCACCAGTAGCGAAATCGCGGCGGTCAGCACTCCGCAGGCGGCCGCAAGTTTGGTGCTCAGCGTGTGCGTGAATCCGGCCACCGAACCCGCGTCGGATGTTGCAATCGAGTAGACCTCGCCCGGCATACGCCGCGGCGACATGCCGTGCGGATCGAGGCTTCGGCGCGCGATGTCCATCCGCAAGCGATGTGCTCCGTGCTCGCTGACGGAATCGGAGATGCGCGCCGCGAAGCGCCAACTGAGCAACAAGCCGGTGAAGAGAATTCCGAGAACGAGGATCCACTTTCCGAGTGCGGCGGCATCGCTGGTCGCCACAGCACGGTCGATGACCGCACCGATCACCACCGGCACCAACGCTTCCGCGACCTGGTGGCCGGTGAAGCCGACGGACGCGGCCGCCAGCTTGGCTCCGCGACCTTCGGAAGCGATCGCGCGTGTGATTACCTGACGCGGCGTGATCGCCGGGCTGGTTGGGGGACCGTTTGTCTCGGCCGAAAGAAGTGGTGTCGAAGGCACTGGGTCCACGCTAGGGATCGTGGGCGGTAGTCAGAAGTCACACCGGTGCCAATACTTGTCGTGAACAGGCCATACGTATTGCGTTGGCCGAATTGCGATAGTAGTTGGCCCCGTTGCAGCGGAGAAGGCATCGACTCATCGACGACACTGCAATAAATTAAGGTCTACCTTACTTAGCACGGGTTAACTATGTCCGGAAGTCGGATGGATCCTCGTGTTCGGGTCCGGTTCATGTTCCATCGATGTTGGAGATTGTTGTGAGTCTTGTGTTCGGCGAGGTACTTCACAAGGAGTACGTGACCCCGGGAATGGTTCGTATCGTGTTCGGTGGGGAGGAGCTGACCGCCTTCGAAACCACCGGTACCGGTGACGAATACCTGCGCCTCCACTTCCCGGTCCCGGCTACAGGCAAGTTCGTTCTTCCGGCGGAAGATCCGGATGCACCGCGCGGTTGGCGATACCCGGAGGGAGAGGAACCGTCCCCGTGCCAGCCGTACACCGTGCGACGGTTCGATTCCGAAACCAGCCGCATGACGATCGACTTCGTCGTTCACGAGGGTGGTATCGCCAGCGACTGGGCACAGAAGGCCGAGATCGGTGACAAGTTGGCGATCGGCGAGTCTCGTGGCCTCTACGAGCCCCCGGCCGACGCACGCTGGCAGGTGTTCGTCGCCGACGCGACTGGACTCCCCGCACTCGGGCGCTTGATCGAACAGTTGCCCGCCGGGATGTCGGCCAAGGCGATCGTCGAGGTGGTGGACGAGTCTCACAAGCAGCAGATCACCTCGGACGCCGACGTCGAGTTCATTTGGCTGGTCGGCAGTGGCAACGGTGTTGCACCGTCGAAGTTGCCGGACGCGGTTCGCGCGATGAACTTGCCCACCGAACTCGGATACGTGTGGGTTGCAGGCGAGAGCACGATGCTCCGTGACATCCGCAAGTACCTTCGCCACGAACTGAAGTTGCCGGGTGAGCAGTACAAGGTCATCGGCTACTGGACGTACAAAGCCGAGGTGTGGAACGCGAAGTACGAGGCCCTCGACGAAAGTGTCCGCGCGGCACTCGATGCGGCCTGGGAATCGGACCGCGACGAGGAAGAGATCCGCGACGAGGTCGAGAAGACTCTAGAGAGCGCCGGCTTGTGACCGTTGGATTCGACAAGAGTGCTGTCGACAGCGGTGCGGCGGACAAGAGTGCAGTCGACAAACACACCGAAGAACTGATCGACGAGTCGCTGCACGAGAAGCAGAAGCAACCGGACGGGCTGGTATCGACCAACTCTCGTCGTATGGCGGGTCTTCTGGTGTGCCTGGTGGTGCTCGCCGCCGTGCTCCTGCTGAGTATCGCGGTGGGATCGAAGACCATTCCGTTCGGGACCGTGATCGACGCGCTGGTGAACTACGACGACTCGAACGATCACGTGATCATCCGTGACCTGCGACTACCGCGTACTCTGCTCGGTCTGATAGTCGGTATGGCACTGGGTGTGGCCGGTGGCCTCATCCAGGCGATGACACGAAATCCCTTGGCTGATCCAGGAATTCTCGGTGTCAATGCCGGCGCGGGCTTCGCGATGGTCGTTGCCGTCGCGGTCTTCGGCTTGACCAGCATCTGGTCGTACATATGGTTCGCTTTCCTCGGAGCGGTGATAGCCACGGCGATCGTCTACACGCTGGGCTCGATCGGTCGAGGTGGTGCGACGCCCATTCGGCTGACGCTTGCCGGTGTTGCCATCGGCTCCGTGCTCGGCGGCATCTCGTCCGGGATCACCTTGCTCAACCCGACCGCCTTCGACCAGATGCGCCAGTGGAATGCCGGCTCACTCAGCGGGCGTTCGTTGGAAATCGTTCTCGCCGTCGCACCGTTCATTCTCATCGGGCTCTTCCTGGCGCTCGCGTTGGCGCGCCAACTCAACGCGGTGGCCCTGGGTGACGATCTGGCACGTTCGCTCGGTGCCAACATCACTCGTACTCGCATCCTCGGTGTCATCGCGGTGACATTGCTGTGCGGCGCGGCGACAGCTGCGGCCGGGCCGATCGGATTCGTCGGTTTGATGGTTCCGCACGTCGCGAGATGGTTCGTCGGACCGGATCAGCGATGGATTCTCCCGTACACGTTGGTGTGCTCGCCGATTCTTCTTCTCTTCTCCGACGTCGTCGGCCGAATCGTGCTGCGCCCGGGTGAACTTCAGGTCGGCATCGTCACGGCCTTCATCGGCGCTCCGGTGCTGATCATGCTGGTGCGTCGAAGCAAGGTGAGCGGTCTGTGAGCATCGATTTCGGGCGCGCCACCACGGTGGTGCGCTCACCCAAAGAAGGCTGGTCCGCGCGGATCGACGTCCGCACGGTCACAGTCTGCCTCGTCCTCGTTGCGCTTGCATTGGCCATCGGTGTCATCGCGCTCGGTAGTGGTGACTACCAAGTGCCGATCGGGGACGTCCTCGGTGCACTGTTCGGCGAAGCCCCCGCGCGTATCCACATGGTCGTCGTGGAATGGCGTCTGCCCCGAGTTCTGTTGGCGCTGATGCTCGGTGCGGCGCTCGGTATGAGCGGTGCGATCTTCCAATCGCTGACCAGGAACCCGTTGGGTAGCCCGGACATCATCGGCTTCAACTCCGGTGCGTACACGGGCGCTCTGGTGGTCATCCTCCTCATCGGTGGTACTTACTACGAGATCGCAGTCGGTGCTCTGGTGGGCGGAATCGCCACCGCAGCAGTTGTTTATCTCCTTGCGTACAAGCGAGGTGTGCAGGGATTCCGGTTGATCATCGTCGGTATCGCCATCAGCGCGATGTTGGGCTCGGTCAACACCTGGATGATCCTCAAGGCGAAACTTGACGACGCCATGGCTGCCGCAGTGTGGGGTGCCGGTTCGTTGAACGGCCTCGGCTGGACTCAGGTGTGGCCGGTGGTCGTCGTGCTGGCCATCCTCGTTCCGCTGATCCTGGTGTTGGGCAGGCGGATGCAGATGCTCGAGATGGGCGACGACGCCGCCAAGGCGCTCGGCGTCCGGGCCGAACCCACGCGGCTTTCCCTGGTTGTTCTCGGCGTCGCCCTGACGGCCATGGTGACAGCAGCGGCCGGTCCCATCGGGTTCGTCTCTCTTGCGGCTCCGCAGTTGGTGAGGCGATTGACCGGTAGTGCCGGAGTGACCCTGCTGCCGTCGGCAGCAATGGGTGGCGCGTTGCTGGTGGTCAGCGACTGGGTGGCGCAGCGAGCTTTCGCGCCGACACAGTTGCCGGTCGGCGTCGTCACCGTCTCCATCGGTGGCATCTATTTCGTATGGCTTCTCGCGCGAGAGGCACGTAAGCAGTGATCGGTGAAGGAACGAGGAACAGCGTGAACGAGACAAGTACGGCCGCCGTCGTGGTCGAAAGGACGAATCGGCTTCGCGCCGAGGACGTCACGATCGGTTACGACAAGCGCGTCATCTCGGAACACCTCGACGTCGAAATCCCCGACGGTGGCTTCACCGTCATCGTCGGTCCCAATGCCTGCGGCAAGTCGACGCTTCTGCGTGCGCTGTCCCGGTTGCTCAAGCCGACCACCGGCAAGGTCCTTCTCGACGGTAAGGCGATCACGTCGTACCCGGCAAAGGAAGTTGCGAGGCGACTCGGGCTTCTGCCGCAGACGTCGATCGCGCCGGACGGAATCAAAGTCGCCGATCTGGTTGCGCGAGGGCGTTATCCGCACCAGAAGCTGATCCGCCAGTGGTCCCGAGAGGACGAGGCCGCCGTCATCAAGGCGATGGAGGCAACCAAGGTCACGGATCTGTCGGCCAGGCCGGTCGACGAACTGTCCGGTGGTCAGCGCCAACGTGTCTGGGTAGCTATGGTTCTCGCGCAGCAGACTCCGTTGGTGCTGCTGGACGAGCCGACGACGTTCCTCGACATCGCGCACCAGATCGAGCTGTTGGAGCTCTGCCGCGATCTGAACGAGAACGACGGACACACGCTGGTGGCGGTGCTTCACGATCTCAATCACGCGTGCCGCTACGGAACTCACATCATCGCGATGAAGGACGGCGCGGTGGTCGCCGAGGGTCCGCCCGCGGAGATCATCACCGAAGAACTGGTGCAGGAGGTGTTCGGCATGGCGTGCCGCATCATCGACGATCCGGTTTCCCACACACCGCTGGTCATTCCGCTGGGACGCGAGCGTCAGCGAAACATCGAAGGAGCAAAGGTATGACACTCGTCCTGGATGCGCAGGTTACCGACACGGAGTGGGCTCAGATCGTCGACCGCATTTCGCGACGCCGATTCTTCGGTGGCGCAGCTGGTGTGGCCGCAGCATTGGCGCTGAGCGCCTGCGGAAGCTCCGATGGCGAATCCGACTCTGCCAGTGACACTCTCTCGTACACGTGGGCCGAGTTCAGCGGCGACGTTCCGCGCGACCCGAAGCGTGTGGTGGTGCTCGACGGCCGCGTCGACCTCGAATTCGCGATGATGATGGACTACCCGATCGTCGGATCGGGCAACTTCTGGTTCCCCGACGCCAAGGCAGGATTCCAGTTTCCCGGCCGCACCATCGAGGACGCGAGCTTCGTCAACGTCGCCGGCGACTTCTCCACCAACTTCGAGGCTCTGCTCGCTCTCGAGCCCGATCTGATCGTCATCACTGCGATCGGATACACCAGTGACTGGTACGGCACCGAGCGCTTGTCTTCCATCGCGCCGCTGTTGGTCGTCGGCGACGACGTCGAACCGATTGCCGGGCACCCGGTCGACTGGCGAGGTGCTCTGATGGCGCAGGCGAGCCAGCTCGACCGGGTGACGATCGCCGAGGCTTCCATTGCGGAGTACGACGACAAGCTCGCGAGACTGCGACCGATGTTGCAGGAGAAGCTGGGCGGAAAGAAGATCGTGTTCGGCGTTCAGACGCCGACGGGCTTCCTTGTGCATCAGCGGAATCTGCGAATCAGTGTTGCACTCGATGCCGGCCTGGACGTGCTTTTCCGTGACGACGACAATGCAGAGAACTCGTTCGAGTTGTCGTTCGAGCAACTCGACACCTTGGCTCCGGCGGATGTGATCATCGCCCAAGCACGCGATCAGGAAGCGCTCGACGCGATCAAGTCGCAGCCGACGTGGCAGCGGTTGCCTGCAGTTCAAGCGGGCAACGTGTTGACCAGCGACGCGCGATACAACCAAGGATTTGCGCTCACCGCGGCCATCTTCCTCGACGTTCTCGAGGAAGCGGCCGGACGAATCACTGCTGGGCAGTAATTCAGGCGACGTTGCGGGCCTGGTCGAGTAGTTGTGCAACCTGCTCGAACCAGGCGCCGTAATTGGCGTAGGTGTTGGGACGCTTGTCGTCGAAGTCGATCACCTGGTTCGCGGTCACCGCGGGCAGCTTGACGAACACAGGTGATGCCGCGAATGCCTCTGCCGACTCCGCGAACTGGAACACGATGTCCGCCGGATAATCCGGTACCTGTTCCCAGCTGAGATCGGCCCAGCCCTTGTCGCCTCCCGGACCGGTGAACTTCACGCCCAGTTCCTTAAGGTACCCGAACTGAGCGAGCGCCGTTGTGCCTGCGTACAACTCGGAGCTGTCACCGTTCAGGGCGAGGACTTCGATGTCGTCGACCTTGGCCGCAGCAGTTCGGATGCGCTCCGCACCGGATTCGAATGCTTCCTTGCCCTCGCGTGCTGCGGCTGTGTCGGTGTTCCCGCCGAGTGCTTCGGCGAGTGAGGCGTACTCGTTCAACACGTCCGGTGTCGAGGCTCCGGAGAACTTGACGCCGACAAACGGTGCAACATTGTTGACGGTCTTGCCCATCGGCTCGTCCCACCAAGTCCATCGTGTCGGGTCGTCGCTGTTGCCGTACCCGATGACCAGGTCTGGGTCCAGCGCCGCAAGAGCTTCCGCGCTGAGTTCACCTTCACGGCCGACGACGGTCATCGTCGACTCGTCAGCGCGATCGGTGACGTCTGGATTGCCGACGCCGTAACCAAAGATGCCGACCGGCCGAATGCCGTAGTCCCACAGAGCCGCAGCGGAGTACGCGTCGACGACGATCCGCTCCGGGGCGTGGTCGAGGGTGATCGTGTTTCCGTATCCCGTTGTGTAACTCCAGGACTGGTCGGCAGACCTGGTCTCGGTAGAGGGCGCTGCGTCACTACTTCCGCAACCGGCGAGTAGGAGTGTGGCGACGACGGGCAGTGCGGCGAAGCCGGCGAGCCGGCGATTGATTTTCATGAGAACCTTCCGAACATGGCTAACTAAGCTAGGTAAGCCTAACCTGACATGTCATTCGGTTGTTCTCGGGGTCAGTTGCCCTGCCACATCTGAAGCCATTCGCTCCAGGACGGGGGAGTGATCGTTGGTCGAGGTGTTCCGCCACGAAGTCCGTCGAGCATGAAGTCGAGATAGCGCGTGTGTATTTCGGTGGCTCGATCACCCTCGATCGGCAGAGTCGGCCGCAGATGCACTGTCATGAGCATGACGTCAGCAGCAGTGAAGTCGGGCGGGACTTCGCGAGCGTCGATGCAGACGTCGACCATCGATTGCAGTGCGGCCTCCAATTCTTCGGCGGCACGAGTGACTTCGGCGTGTTCAGGTAACTTGCCGCCGAGGACCGGAATGAGCGGTCCCACTGATTCGGTGAGATATCGCGAGAAGAACGTCTTCAATACGGCTTCATCGGTTTTCGCGGTGCTCATGCACTCTCGGGCGAGGGTGGCGAGGTGGTCGATCGCCCAGACGCGCAGGGATTGCGCCAGTTCCTCCTTGCCTCGGTATCGGCGATAGATGCTGCCTACTCCCACTCCGGCCCGGGTGGCAATTGCCGATACCGGTGCATTCCAACCCTGTTCGGCAAAAATCTCGCGCGCTGCTCGCAGTACGGTGACGTCGTTGTCTGCGGCTTCTCGGGCGCGTCCGGGGAGGCTCGCATTCTCTTTCGCCATTCCCACAGGCTAGCAATGCATGGTTTACTCAATCGGAACGGAGTGTTCCGTTCCGATTCGATTCATGATTGGAGGAAGGTGTCGATGACAACCTTGGCGGAGGCGCCCACGCGATCCGGGAGCCGGGTGATCGCCGCGCTTGCGGGGGCGGTACTCGTCTACTCGCTCATGCAGACCATGCTGGTACCGGCGTTGCCGGTGTTGGGTGAGCATTTCGACACGTCCGTGGCGGTGACCGGCTGGATCCTGACGGCGTACCTGTTGGCGGCCGCGGTGATGGCTCCGATAGTCGGCGCGATGGGTGACCGATTCGGCGACAAGCGAGTCCTGGTGATCGTCCTGATCATCTTCGCTCTCGCGACATTTGCCGCGGCAGCCGCCCCGAATATCGGGGTGCTGCTTGTCGTTCGAGCTGTCCAGGGAGTGAGCATGGCGAGCTTCCCGCTTGCGATGGCAGTACTGCGGAGAACGGTAGTAGGTCCCGAGTTGTCTTCAGGGATAGGTTGGCTCGCTGGGACTTTGGGAATCGGTGCCGGAAGTGCACTGGTGATCGGCGGTGTCATCCTCGAGTATCTCAGTTGGCAGTGGTTGTTCGTGATCACCGGGATCTTGATCGTGCTCGCATTGGTCGCAGTGGTGGCCGTGGTTCCGGGCTCGCATCGCCGCCCGGGTATGCCGACGGACTGGGCCGGTGCCGGCGCTCTGGCGTTCGGATTGGTGAGCCTGCTATTGGCGATCACGAAAGCCTCCGACTGGGGAGTTTTGTCGCTCGGATTCTGGGGTCTGGTGGTAGTCGCGTTCGTTTCGTTCGCGACACTGATTGCCGTCGATTCCCGCCACGACGCGCCGATCGTCGACATGCGAGTTTTTCGGGACAAGCCGATGATGATCACCAGCGCACTCACCCTGGTGTTCGGGTTCGTGCCGTACATTTTCTATCTCTGTCTGCCGCGGATCCTCCAGGCGCCGGAAACGTCCACGTATGGAAGCGGATTCACCGTTGTGCAGACCGGCTTGGCGCTCTTGCCCGCCGCTGTCCTCGTCTTTCTCGGTGGCCGCTTGACGCCGGCTCTCGCGCGGCGATTCGGGCCGCGGGTGCCCGCTGTCATAGCGCTGGCCCTCATGGCGGCGGGCGCAGTCGGACTCGCGATCTGGCCGAGTTCGGTGGTTGCGATCGTGGCGTTCTTTTCCCTCGTCGGATTGGGGAACGGCGTGGGGTTCGCGGTCTGTGCTCTGTTGGTTGCCTCGATCGTCCCGCCATCGGAAATGGCAGCAGCCAGTGGAGTCAACAGTGTGATCAGAACCGTCGGTTCGGCGGTGGGCGCCCCGGTGACCACAGCGGTCCTGGCGATCGGCATTTCCGGCGACTCGTTCGCGCTGGCGTTCGTGATGGGTGCCGTCATCAGTGTTGTCGCCTGTCTGCCGGCGATTGCACTTCCAGCGACGAGGACTGCACAAAAGGCGTGACTTATTGTAGGCTCCCCTAATCGAGACAGCGTGTAACTAAAGCGGGGAGAGAAGGATGCGGCAGCAGTGGGGCCTGCGAGCAACGGCACTCGCAGCGACAGCAACGGCGCTTGTCGGTTGCTCCGTGGGCGGCGATGACGCAGACGCATCGGAAACAGGCGAGTCGTCGGCCGTACCTGCACCTCAGAAACTGCTCGCACTGGACGAGTTCGCAGCGCTCAACGCACTCACGCTCGGGGTCAAGCCCGATACGGTCTTCGCCACGCTGCAGTCGCAGGCGGCGAAGGAGATATTGCAGAGTGAGGGGATCGAGGTCGTCGACAAACCGACGTTCTTCCAATCACCAGATGCGGAGCAGATCGCGGCCGTTCATCCTGACCGAATCCTGCTCAGTGATGTCGGCTCGTTGACGTCGATCACCGTGCGGGCCAACGAGATTGCCCCGACGACGGTGCTCGCCTATGCGGCGCCGTGGCGCGAAGTTCTGAATACCGCGGCGACTGCACTGGGTCGAGAGTCCGAAGCTCGCGAAATCGTGTCGAGGCTCGAGGCCAAATTTGCCGAAGTATCCGGAACGGTCGAGGCGCAACCGCAGACACTGTCAGTGCTGGTGGGATTCTCCGGCGGCATCTACACCGTCATCCCACAGTCGCCGATGTCCTCGATCATCGAGGAAGCCGGTTTCGGGCGCCCGCAAGCCGAACTCGACGCGAAGATCGGCCCCAACACAGGTGTTGCCACGTCTTCGGTGTCAGGCGAGGAGGTCGGACAGCACGCGGCGGACGCGATGGTCGTGACCTCGGGCAACATCTACGACGGCGCTCTAGTTCACGCAAATCCACTGTTCAACGAGATCTCCGCAGTGAAGGCCGGACGCACAGTGGACGTGAGCGGTGAACTTTGTTTCGGCAGTTATCCTTTCGCGGTCTACTGGATCCTCGAAGACCTCGAGGCTCTTGCCGATCTCACTCTCACCGGCGCGGAACTCCAAGGCCGCATCGCATCCGACGCCGACGCAGTAACCCGATGGAAGGCGTTCTCGAAATGACGACGACACAGGCTACGAAAGCAGACATTTCATCTGAAGAGGCCGACGCATCACAAGGAGCGACGGCCGAAGCCTCGCAAGCCAAAGCTGAAGCGGCGGCGCACAAGAGCGCGCTTCGCGAACTCCTTGCGCCAGTTCGTACACGGACCACCATCGCGATGGTGATGCAGGTGATCGCCGCGGTCGCGGCCATCGTGCCGTACGTGGCCATCGCCGAGTTGGGTAAGACGCTGATCGTGGGCGGTGACATCGACTCGTCTCGCGTCTGGACGATCGTGTGGGTGGTCGTCTTCGGTCTGGGTATGCGCGCGTTCTTCGGAGGCGGTGCATTGATCGTGACGCACTTCGCCGATGTCAATCTTCAAGCTGTGCTTCGGCGTCGAATCGCAGCGACACTCGGTCGACTTCCACTGGGCTGGTTCACCTCCCACTCGTCCGGAACCGTGCGAAAAGCCGCGCAGAACGACATCTCCGATCTCCACTACCTGGTTGCGCACAGCGCCGTCGAGACCACCGGCGCCATTGCGGTGCCGCTCGTCGGGCTCGGCTACGTGATCTCGATCGACTGGCGTCTGGGACTGGTCGCGATTGCCACCCTCCCGATCTACATGATCGCCTACGCGATGATGACCAAGGACATGGCCGTCAAGTTGAGCCGGATGAATGAGGGCATCGCGGCCATCAGCAACACCATCGTCGAGTTCGTCACCGGCATCGCAGTGGTCAAGACCTTCGGTCAGGACAAGCAGTCACATTCTCGATACCGCGACGCTGCCAAGGCGTTTGCCGTCTCGTACGAGGGCTGGGTTCGCCCGATGCTCCGGACCGAGGCGCTGGCCTCGATTGCGTTGAGCGCACCGGTTGTGCTGGTGGTCAACCTTGGCCTCGGCTCGTGGTTCGTTCACTCCGGATGGGTGTCACCCATCGATGTGCTGACCAGTTCTCTTGTCGCGATGGTGATTCCGGTGTCGCTGACGACCATCGGTTTCGGTATGCAGGCACGCCGTGAGGCAGCCGCCGCTGCGGCGCGACTGATCGCGCTGTTCGCAACCGACGCTCTGCCGGAAACCGATCATCCGAAAAAGCCTGTGGGGAACGAAGTTCGATTCTCCGGAGTTTCCTTTGCATACGACGACGGCGCCGACGTTCTGACCGGCATCGATCTGACGCTGCCGGAGGGCACGGTGACGGCGTTGGTCGGACCTTCGGGTTCGGGTAAGTCGACGCTGGCGACGTTGGTTCCGAGGTTCCACGACGTGCGTGCCGGATCCGTGGCCATCGGTGGTGTCGACGTCAGGGAAGTCGCTACCGACGAGCTGTACCGCCACGTCGGATTCGTTCTGCAGGACGTGCAGCTGGTCGAAGCGACCGTGCTCGACAACATTCGGCTTGCCCGACCGCAGGCGACTTCGGCCGAGGTGAAGGCCGCTGCCGCAGCCGCGCAGATCGACACCCGAATCGAAGCGCTCCCGAGGGGGTACGACTCGGTGGTCGGGGTCGACGCCAGATTCTCGGGTGGTGAAGCCCAAAGAGTCTCCATCGCGCGTGCGATTCTCGCGGACACTCCTGTTCTCGTGCTCGACGAGGCAACCGCGTTCGCCGACCCGGAGTCCGAAGCCGATATCCAAGAAGCGCTGTCGCGTTTGACGGTGGGGCGCACCGTGCTGGTGATCGCGCACCGGTTGGCTTCGATCGTGAGTGCCGATCAGATCGTGGTCCTCGACGCCGGACGGATCGTGGAGAAGGGCACGCACGATCAGCTTGTGGCGAGTGGTTCAACCTATGCGCGGATGTGGGCGAGTCACAGTCGGGCCGACTCGATTGAACACAGTCGGGCCGACTCGATTGAACACAGTCGGGCCGACTCGATTGAACGCAACACCGCAGGTAAGTCTGACGCAGCAGGAAAGGCCAACTCATGATTCGCGACCTCTTCCGGATACTCGGCCCGCAGAATCAGGGCCGATATCGCGAGTTCCTGGTGTGGGCAGTGTTGTACGGCGTGATGCAGGGTTTGGCAGTGGCGCTTCTGGTCCCTGCGGTGCAGGCACTGTTCGATCAGAACTGGGGCAGTTTCGTTCGGTGGCTCGCCGCCATGGCCGTATGCGCTGTGATCAGTTCGATTGCGCACTACCTGCAGGCGATGAAGGGCTTCGAGTCGGCCCTCACTCTGCTGCGGACGATGCATCTGCGCCTGGGAGATCATCTCGTCACTCTGCCGCTCGGCTGGTTCGGCGCCGGCCGACTCGGGCAGGTGTCGCAGGTTGCCAGCAAGGGCACCATCTCGGTGATGGGGGCCGCTGCGCACCTGATGACACCGATCATCTCCGGAATTGCCAGCCCGGCAACCATTGTCGTGTGCATGTTGTTCTTCGACTGGCGGCTCGGGCTCGCGCTGGTAATCAGCGTTCCGATTCTCTTCGCGGCAGCACGATTTGCCTCGACGATGACTGCCAAGGCCGACGATCGGGCCCATGCAGCGGCCGTCGAATCGAACAATCGAGTGCTCGAATACGCGCGTTACCAACCGGTCCTGCGTGCTTTCGGACGCACCCACGGGGTGTACGAACCGCTCGACGACGCGATCGAAGCGCAACACACTGCGGGTCGTTCACAACTGTGGTTCGTGGTGATCGGGTCCGTGGTCAACGGGATCGCCCTGCAATTCGTGTTCTCTGCCGTGATCATCTTGGGCGCGTTCCTCGCGCTCGGCGGCGACATCGATCCGGTCACGTTGATCGCGCTACTCGGACTGACCGCACGGTTCATCCAGCCGCTGGGTGAGATCGGCGAGTTCGGCGGTGCAATCAGAATGGCACGCAATGAAATCCGGCGAATGTCCGAGATCCTCGAAGTTGAACCAATGGTCGAACCCGATACCAGCGGGACGGCGACGGGGGAGACGGCAGTGCAGTTCGACGCCGTCGACTTCGGATACGCGGACGGTGGGCAGGTTCTGCGAAACATCTCCTTCGACGTGCCACGGAAGTCGTTGACGGCGTTGGTCGGTTCGTCAGGGTCCGGCAAAACCACCGTCACTCGGTTGATCTCGCGCTTCTACGACGTCGACTCCGGTGTGGTGCGTGTCGGCGGCGTCGACGTGCGGGACCTCACGAGTGCCGACCTGATGTCGCAGCTGTCTCTGGTCTTCCAGGACGTGTACCTCTTCGACGACACGTTGATCGCGAACATCCGCCTCGGCCGCCCCGAAGCCACGGACGAAGAAGTCTTCGACGTGGCTCGGATCGCGGGCGTCGCGGAAATCGTCGAGCGGCTTCCGCGGGGTTGGGACACCCGTGTCGGTGAGGGCGGGACGGCACTGTCCGGTGGAGAGCGGCAGCGGGTCTCCATTGCACGCGCACTCCTCAAACGCGCACCTGTCGTTCTGCTCGACGAGGCGACGGCCGCGCTCGATCCCGAGAACGAGGCACACGTTCAACGTGCGATGCAAGAACTCGCCAGGGAAAGCACACTGCTCGTGATCGCTCACAAACTGTCGACCGTCGTGGCCGCAGATCAGATCATCGTGCTCGGTGACGACGGTTCGATCGTCGAAGTGGGCACCCACGAAGTCCTGCTCGCAGCCGGTGGGAACTACGCCGCGTTCTGGAATCAGCGCCACCGTGCGTCGGGATGGCGGTTGGTGGCAAGCTGAGCAGAATGCAGACCGGAAAGAAGACGGGGCGGCCGCCGACGTTGTCGACAGTGGACATCGTCGAGGCCGCCCTCGCCGGTGATCTGAGTGAACTGACCATGCCGAGCGTGGCAAAGCGGCTGGGCGTCAGTCATTCTGCACTTTATCGCTACTTCGCAGACCGCGAAGCGCTGCTGCGTGCCTGCTCGGATCATGTTGTGCGTCAGACTGTATGGCCCGATTCGAATCGTCCGTGGCGCGAATTCCTGAAGGATTTCTGCGACGTTCTGTGGTCCTCGTTCGAGCGCTATCCAGGTCTGGCCCAGGTCGGTCTCGCAGTTCCGGGCACGCCGCCGGCGATAATCGAGATCGTGGAGAAACTGGTCGGTTCGCTGACTGCGCAAGGCTTCACACCCCACGATGCGATATTGGCGGTGGACTTCATCTCCGAGGTGACGATGACGCAGTTCGCAATGATGGCGGCGATGGACAAGACCGTCAGCTCCGCCGATTCACGTTCCGCGCGACAGGCGTATCAGGAAAGTTGGAATGCATCGGAGTCGTTGATCGAGGGAATCGGCGACGAATCGACGTGGCACGGGCGAGGTTGGTTGGACGAGAAGATCACGATCATGCTCGACGGCCTGGAAAAGCGTGTTATCGGCTGACATTTCTACTAGCTTTGAGAGTAATGCCCGTTTCGGCGTGATACAGGCTAATGTGCACACATAGGACGGGTGGTTGCTGCACCGGGAGGCGGGGATCATGGATCTCGAAGCGATTGTTCTCATCCAAAGACTCAAGTACCGATACGCACGCGCCTTGGACACCAAATCGTGGGTCGAATTCGCCGACACTCTGACCGTCGACGCCACCGCGATCTACGGAGAACAACTCAGTTTCGATTCCCGAGATTCGTTCGTCTCCTTCCTCGAGAACACTCTCGGATCACACATCATCACCGAACATCAGTGCGGGCAACCCGAGATCGACGTCGACGGAGACACCGCAACCGGGATCTGGTGCCTCGCGGACACAGTGGTAATCCCCGAAGACGGCATGCTGCTTCGCGGATCGGCCTTCTATCACGACAGATACACCCGCTGCAGCGACGGTGAATGGCGAATCTCCCACACGAGCTACGAGCGGACCTGGGAATCGGTGGTGGCGCTCGCCGACATGCCGAGTTTCCGATTGACGTCCAACAAGTGGGCGCTGCTGCAGCAACCGTCGTTCGGCGACTCGGTCGTTCGCAACGTCTCCTGAGGCCACCCGCGATTAGAGTCGGCTCATGGTTGATGCAGATTTTTCGCTGCCTGACGTACGGACGTGGATTCGCGGTATCCCCGCACTGACCGGAACTCCGCCGCCCGCGCCTGAACATTTTCCGGAAAAGCCGGGGGAGTTGTTCCTCGACTGGCTCCGCGCGGCCGTGGCCTTCGGCGTCGTCGAGCCACACGTGTGTGCGCTCTCGACCGTGGACGGCGACGGTATGCCTGATTCTCGCTTCCTCATCCTCAAGGACGTGAGCGAGGGTGGGTTCTGGTTCTCTGGTTCAGCTGCTTCGCCGAAAGGTGTTGAGCTGAAAGAAAATACGCGAGCATCGCTCGCCTTCTACTGGCGCGAGACGGGTCAACAGGTCCGGATTCGCGGAACGGTTCGCGAGGGCGACGACGCACTTCGACGCCGAGACTTCGTCGAACGCTCCGTCACCGCGCGAGCGGTGGCGACGGCAAGTAAGCAGAGCGAGGTGCTCGAAGACTTAGGGGCGTACGACGCGTCGGTGGCCGCTGCGGAAGCAAGAATCAGCGACGACCCAGGGTTCGTGTCGAAGGACTGGCGTGCGTGGTGCCTCGAGCCGGAGTCTGTCGAGTTCTGGCAGGCAGACTCCGGGCGTCGGCATCAGCGGTGGTTGTACCGGCGCGGCTCGGACCGAGCATGGACACGAGCAGTGCTGTGGCCCTAAGCGACAGCTGGGTCGAGCTCAGCTGGCGCTGATTTCCGGTGAAACGAGGTTGACGACAATCGACTGTCCGCCCAGCTTGGCGTGGATTTCGGGATGTTCGAACCCCGAGGACAACAGGTAGCTGCCGAGCATCGTGAGCAACTCGTCCAGATCCGTCGTGGGGTCGGAGGAATGTGTGCTCGAGGGTGAGGCCTGATTTGCGATGAGTTCGGTGTGGGTGAGTCGACCGGCCACTCGAACGGCGGCTACGCCCATCGCGTCGCGACGTACGACGGTACGACTCCGAGTTTCGAGCGTCCTCGATGATTCGCGTGTTGAAGCTGGCACTGAAAGGTCCTCTCCGCTGCTGTGTGCGGCCGTGGTTCGGGCAGGAAGCGGAAACGTGAATGCATCGGATTGTTTGGGTGCGGTCGACAGAAAATCCGCTGTGGCGGTGGGACTGGTGGAACCGTTACCCGTGGAAAGGTTGCTCCCAGAACCATTGCTTGCAGAACCATTGCTTGCAGAACCATTGCTTGCAGAACCATTACTTGCAGAACCATTACTTGCGGAACTATTGGCTCTCGATCCGTTGCCGGAACCGTTGGGGCCCGCTATTCCGTGAGAATTCTTGTCTTCCATTGTTTCGCTCCTGATGCCCGTAAACAGACCGCCGGTTTGCTTAATCGACGCAAACATACCAGGAGTTGGTTTACGGTCACACCCCTTGTGGAGTTCGGCGTTGAATGCGCAGCCACATTGCGAAGCCCCACAGGACGAAGAATGCATAGACCAGATAGAGGATCGCCGAAGGGTAATAGCCGGCTCGGAAAAGAAGGGGAACACCAACGGCATCGACGCCGATCCAGATGAGCCAGAATTCGGTCCAGCCGCGCGCCATGCCGTATGTCGCGAGGATGGAGCCGGTGAAGATCCAGGCCTCCGCCCACGCTCCGTACGAGCCGAGGAGGTCGAAGATCCAGGCGAAAGCGATTGTGCCGCTGGTCATGACGGCGATCATGGCGACGCGCTCGCGAGTTGTCGCCCAATGGGGCAGGACTGCGCGACCGGAGTCGCGTGCCCCGCGTCGCCACTGAGTCCACCCGTAGACGCTGACGGTGATGAACAACAACTGACGGCCGGCCTGGCCGTAGAGATTGAGCTCTTGCGGCGTGTGGAAAAGTGCGCCCATGAACACCGTGAACAACAAGGCATTTCCGGCTATACCGACGGGCCACGCCCATACCGAGCGTCGCGCGCCCGCGATCGCGGAGCCGATTCCGAACGCGTTTCCGATGATCTCTCGCCAGAGAATCGTGGCGCTGCCGATGTGCAGTTCGGCGTCGAACAGCGCCTCGATCAGGCTCATCAGTCCGCAGCAGCGACGAGGGGTTCGAGCGTCAGATCCGGGAGTTCCTTCTGGATGTACTGCAGGCGCCACTTGTCACTGACCAGGGCGAGCAGAACACCGTCGGAACGGGTGAAGACCTCCACACCTCGTTGACGGTTCAGTTCGACCTCGGACGCGGCGTCGGTACGGCGAGCCAATGCGTAGCCGAGCGGTTCCATCTTGGCCTCGACGTTGAACTCGGCCTTCATGCGTGCTGCGACGACCTCGAACTGCATCGGGCCGACGGCCGCCATGACGGGGGAGGCGTCGCCGCGGATGTCGTTGCGGAGAATCTGGACGACGCCCTCGGAATCGAGTTGGTCGACAGCACGGCGGAACTGCTTGTACTTGCCGGCGCTTTCGGCGCGCAGGATCGAGAAGTGTTCCGGCGCGAACGACGGGATCGGCGGGAACTCCACCTTCTTCTCGGTGTACAGCGTGTGGCCGGGTGCGAGTGCGGTGGCGTTGACGAGGCCGACGACGTCGCCGGGGAACGCGGATTCGACGGTGGAACGTTCACGTCCGAATACCGTCTGGGCGTACTTGGTCGTGAAGGGCTTGCCGGTTTGGGCGTGTGTGACAACCATGCCGCGCTCGAACACGCCGGAGACGATGCGCATGAACGCCAGACGGTCGCGGTGCGCGGTGTCCATACCGGCCTGGACCTTGAAGACGACCGCACTGAACGGATCGGTGACCTCGCGCGGCTTGCCGCTGAGGTCTTCGCGCCCACGCGGCGGCGGCGCCAATTCGACGAGGGTGTCGAGGATCTGGCGGACGCCGAAGTTGAGCATCGCGGACGCGAAGATCACCGGGGAAGTCTGACCGGCGAGGAACATCTCCTGATCGTGGTCCTGGCCGGTAGCGGAGAGCAGTTCACTCTCCTCGGCCGCGGTCTCCCACTCGGAGCCTTCCTTGGCGAGCGCCGCGTCGGCGTCCATGACCTCTTCGGGGGCGATCTTCGCGCCGCCTGCGGTGCGGGTGAAGCGGACGTACTCGCGAGCCTCACCGTCTTCACCGCGCCGCAGCAGTCCGCGGAAGTCGCCGGCGATGCCGACCGGCCAGTACAGGGGGGTGGGCGTGAGGCCGATCCGTTCGCTGATCTCGTCGAGCAGTTCGAGAGGAGTCTGACCGGGACGGTCCCACTTGTTGATGACGGTGATGACCGGAATGCCGCGGTGACGACACACCTGAAACAGCTTGAGCGTCTGCGGTTCGAGGCCCTTGGCAGCGTCGATGAGCATGACCGCCGCGTCGACGGCGGTCAGGACGCGGTACGTGTCCTCGGAGAAGTCGGAGTGACCGGGGGTGTCGACGAGGTTGATGACGTTGATCTGCTCGTCCGGGGTCTCGGACGAGTGGTAGTTGAACTGCAGTGCGGTGGAACTGACGGAAATGCCGCGGGCCTTCTCCATCTCCATCCAGTCCGAGACCGTCGACTTGCGGCCTGCCTTGCCGTGGACGGCTCCTGCCTCCGAGATCTTCTTCGCGTGCAGTGCCAGCGCTTCGGTCAGCGTCGACTTTCCGGCGTCGGGATGCGAGATGACGGCGAAGGTGCGGCGACGCTCTGCCTCTGCGGACAGGCCCTTGGTCGTCGTCGTGACCGCGACCGACCCGCTCTCGGTTGAATCGGGGCCTTCGGTGTCGGACTGGACAGTCGAGTCGGAAGGGACGGTCGAGTCGGACGGGGTAGTCAACGAAGAACCTCTCGAAGTGGGCGTCGGTGCCGGCGACGTGCCGGTGCGCGGACAGGTGGAGAGTGCGGCAGCACAACAGAGAAAGGATACTCGCAGACCACGATGCAATAGCCACTGCGGCGTAACACTCGGCGAACGATCGCTGATTATCCATGTATGTGTGTGTTCGAACACACAGCCATTTGTGTCCTGCGAAGAGTTGCACTGATCGAAGAGTGACACTGACCGAGGAGTTGCGTTGAGCAAGTTCACCGAAGAGATGTATGCGACCGCCGCAGTCACCGACCGCGGCCTGGTGACGGGAGAGCCGGACAACGCTTTCCGTCAGACCTGGGGCGACATCCACCAGGAGGCTCGGCGCATGGCCGGCGGCCTGGCCGAGGTCGGTATCGATCGCGGCGTCGCGATCGGCATTCTCGCCGGACAGCCCGTCGACATCGCACCTGCCTGCCAGGCGACGTGGATGCGCGGTGCGTCGGTGACGATGCTGCATCAGCCGACCCCCCGAACGGATCTGGGCGTCTGGGCTCAGGACACCGAGACTGTGATCGACATGATCTCCGCGAAAGCCGTCATTCTGGGTGCGCCCTTCGACGCGGCCAAGCCGCTCCTCGAAGAGCGTGGCATCACCGTCGTGACGGTGGACGAGCTTCGCAGCGGAACGTCGATCGATCCCGTGGAGACGGCCGAATCGGATATCGCACTCCAGCAGTTGACGTCCGGTTCCACCGGTTCGCCCAAGGCCGTGCAGATCACGCACGAGAACTTCTACACAAATGCCTACGCCATGATCAACCGCATCAAGTTCTCCATCGAAGACGACGTGATGGTGAGCTGGCTTCCGCTCTTCCACGACATGGGCATGGTCGGTTTTCTCACGGTTCCGATGCAGGTGGGCGCAGAGGTCATCAGCATCACGCCGATGGATTTCCTGCGTACCCCGGTGCTGTGGGCCGAACTGATGGGCAAGTACGGCGGAACCGTCACCGCCGCACCGAACTTCGCGTACTCGCTCTTGGCTCGTCGACTCGCACAGGCGGAAGACGGGGCAGTCGACCTGTCCAGCGTCCGATACATGTGGAACGGCGCCGAGCCGGTGGATCCCGAAACGATGGATGCACTCGCCGAGGCAGGTGCGCGTTTCGGTTTGAACCCGACTGCGCTGGCGCCCGTGTACGGAATGGCGGAAACCACGCTCGCCGTGTCGATTCCGGATCCCGATCAAGGTCAGGTCCTCGACTACGTCGATCCAGACTTTCTCGAATCGATGTCTCGAGCGGTGCCGTCCAATCGCCCCAACGCTCGTGCCCTCGCCACACTCGGCAAGATGGTGCCTGACCTCGAGGGACGCATCGTCGACCGTGACGGTCAGGTGCTTCCGGCCCGCGGTGTCGGAATCATCGAGGTTCGCGGCAAGGCAGTCACTCCCGGGTACGTCACGGTCGACGGACACAAGCCGGCCCAGGACGCCGACGGTTGGCTCGACACCGGTGACGTCGGGTACTTCACCGAGGAAGGACTGGTCGTGGTGTGCGGGCGTGTCAAGGACGTCATCATCATGGGCGGCCGGAACGTGTACCCCACAGACATCGAACGGGCGGCCGGAACCGTTGCCGGTGTGCGTCCCGGAAACGCCGTCGCGATTCGTCTCGACGCCGGCCAGAAGCGTGAGAGCTTTGCAGTCGCCGTCGAGACCAACGCTTTCGAAGATCCGGAAGAGGTCAAGCGTATCGAACGCGAAGTGGTCCACGCCGTGGTTGCCGACGTCGGTGTCCGACCTCGCGCCGTTGCGGTCCTGGGTCCCGGCAGTATCCCGAAGACGTCGTCGGGGAAGCTCCGCCGCGCGAATTCGGCTGCACTGCTGGGTAACTGACCGTCAGTGCAGGCGGTTCTGTGCGGCTTCCAACCCGAGTTCGAGCAGTAGCTCCACTGCATCCGCAGCCTCTTCGCATACGAGATCGAGTTCTTTTCGCTCCGTGGACGAGAACGGCTTGAGAACGTAGTCCGCCGGGTCCATGCGGCCCGGCGGACGACCGATCCCGACGCGCGTGCGCAGGTAGTCCTTGGTGGTCAACGAACTCGAAATGGACCGCAGGCCGTTGTGGCCGCCTTCGCCGCCGCCGAGTTTGAGTCTGATCGTCCCGAAATCGAGATCCAGTTCGTCGTGGACGACGATGATGTTCGCGGCGTCGACCGAGAAGAACCGTGCGAGACCGGCGACAGCGCCACCCGAGAGATTCATGTACGAGCGTGGTTTTCCGAGAATCACGCGCCGGCCGGCGAGGCGACCTTCGACGATTTCGGCACCACTCTTCTTGTGTACGTTGAACTTTCCGCCCATGCGCCCGGCAAGGGTGCCGGCGACCATGAAGCCGACGTTGTGCCGGGTCTTCTCGTACTGGGGGCCGGGATTACCCAGGCCGATGACGAGGGCGGTATCTGTGCTCAACGGACGCTACTTTCTGGCTTGATTTTTCCTGCTACGCACGAACGGCGCGTCACTCCGAATCGGAATGACGCGCCGCGCGCAGTGAGTTCTGTTGGAACCGAGAGGATCAGGCCTCTTCTGCAGCCTCGTCGGCGGCGGGAGCTTCTGCGCCCTCTTCGAGGTCTGCCTCGGTGGGTGCAGCAACGACGTTGACGATCAGGGTGTCGGCGTCAGCCTGCAGGGTCGAGCCCTTGGGCAGTTCGAGCTGGCTGGCCAGGATCTGGGTTCCGATCTCGAGACCCTCGACCGAAACCTCGATCTGCTCGGGGATGTGAAGCGCGTCGGCCTCGATGGAGATCGTGGATGCGTCCTGCGCGACCATCGTGCCTGCAGCAGCATCGCCGACGACGATGACGTTCACGTCGATCGTGACCTTCTCGCCCTTCTTGATGACGAGGAGGTCGGCGTGCTCGATGTAGTTGCGGATGGGGTGCACGACGACCGACTTGGTCAGTGCAACCTGCTCCGTGCCCTCGATGTCGAGGGTGAGGATGGCGTTGGTGCCGTGTGCACGGAGGATGGCGGCGAAGTCGCGAGCCGGCACATTGAGGTGGCGGGGATCTTCACCGTGGCCGTACAGAACCGTGGGGACCTGGCCGTCACGACGTGCGCGGCGAGCTGCGCCCTTGCCGAATTCGGTGCGGACGACGGCGACGAGGTTGTTTTCTTCAGACATGATGAAACGGCTCCTACAACTCACGGGGTTCGTGCTCGGTCTACTGACGTGTGGTTTTGCCTGCGGCAAGGCGGACAGGCGCGCACACGGCCAGGAGCGAAACGCTCGAGCTGAGCCGTAGCCGCGTCGATCACGGTAAACCTGCAACGTGTGGAACTGCTGCGATTCACCCTCGCCGAGACAACTTTGGATACGTTACCGGAGTTTGCTCCCGGCCGCTAATCGCAGGTGGTGGGGACCTGGCCGTGTGGACGTGGTTCGCGTCACATCGAAAGCGGTAGCCTGACGGAGTGACCACCGTGGGGAACGCTCCCGAAGGCAGTCGGCTCGGTGCCGTCGTGCCGGGTACCGACCTGTCGCAGCATGCTCGCCTACTCAGTCGGGTGCACGACGCAGTTCTCTCCGGCCAGGAACCACCGGCGCAGCCGCGGACCGTCGTGGCGCGGTCGTGGTCGAGGGTGGCCGCCGGCGGGCTCACGCCGGATCACTGCGGTGCGTCTACTGTTGCCGATTTCTCCGAGTTGGAGGCGAGGCGTTCGCGTACCGCGCTGCGAAGCGTTCTGCCCGAACTGCGAACCACGCTCACCGAGGTCGCCGAGGACGCGGGCTTCATCGTGGTCGTTGCCGACGCCGACGGTGTCCTGCTCTGGCGCGAAGGGGCGAAGACCGTCAAACGTGCGGCGGACGCTCTCGGGTTCGCGGAAGGCGCACGCTGGTCGGAGCAGTCGGTGGGGACCAACGCGATAGGTACCGCGCTGATCGAAGACTCTGCGGTGCAACTCTTCTCGGCCGAGCACTATGCGCCCACGCATCACAATTGGTCGTGTACCGGCTCGCCCGTGCACGACCCACGGACGGGCGAGATCCTGGGCGTGGTGGACATCAGTGGATCCGCAGCTTCGGTTCATCCCACCACCGTCGCGCTGGTGCGCACCGCGGTTCGCCTCGCGGAGGCGACGCTGTGGCGCGAGCACGCAGCTTCGCTCGAGCGCCTGCGCTCGCGCGCGGCGCCGTTGTTCGCGGCAGGCACAGGTCCGGCATTGGTGGTCGACGAGTTCGGCTGGGTAGCCGGCGCCAGCGGGATTGCCGCGCCCGACCGTGTGGCAGCACCCAGTGCGGGAAAGCCCGTCATCGTGCCAGGTCTGGGGATGTGTCTGCCTGAGCCGCTGGGAGACGGCTGGCTGTTGCGCACCGGCGTCGGCGGGCCGTTGATCGAGCTGGAGCTGGCCCTCGGAGCATCGCCGCAGGTGACGGTGCGTGGTGACGCCAACTGGACGCGCGCGCTTTCGCCGCGTCACGCTCAGATCTTGCGGGCACTGGCAGCCGTCGGTTCGGCAGGTGTGGATGCCGCAGGCCTGAGCGAAGTGCTCTTCGGTGATCGCGAGCATGTCGTGGCAGTGCGCGCCGAGGTGTCCAGACTGAGGAAACACCTCGGCGCAGTCCTGCAGACTCAGCCGTACCGCTTTGCCGAGGGCGTGCGAGTTGTGGTGATCTAGCGCGCCGCGCTGATTCCGGCACGACGTCCGAAGAAGCTGCCGTCGCCGAGACTTGTCCCGCTGGCGTAACCGCCCGCACAGACACCGGACGTGCAGCGACCCGCTGCGAACAGTCCGGGGATCGGCGCACCCGAGACGTGCAGAACCTCGGAATCGACGGTGGTCTTCAATCCTCCCAGCGTGAATCCGCCTGTGCGGCCACGGAGATCGATTGCCGCGAACGGGCCGACGATCGGCTTCACCCACTCGGACTTCTTGCCGAGCACCGGATCCGAACCTTCAGCCGCGTGCCGGTTGTAGAGGTCGACGGTGGATTGCAGCGATCCGGCGGGCAATCCCATCTCGCCTTCGAGTTCCTCGACGGTCTCCGCCACCCAGCTCGGCTGCGCCCGCAACTGTGCACTGGACGATTCGGCATTCATGCCTTCCTCGTACGCAGCTTCGTCGATCACGAGGAATGCCTGGTTGTCCTGCTGGAACAGCGTTGCCTGGCCGATGCGGCCGGGGTAGGTGTCCTCGGGGATGTATCGCTGACCGCGGCCGTTGACAAGAATGCCGCGCACCATCAACTGCGGGTCGCAGAAGAACGCGACCTCGGTGGCGTCCATGTGTGCGGTGTCGGCGCCGAGTGCCTGACCGATCTGGATTGCGCGGCCGTCGTGCGCCTCGATGGAGGCCGCCGGGTGGCCGAAGATACGCGGTGCGTTCGAGCGCACCATCTCGTTGTTGTACGCGAAGCTGCCCATCGCCAGCACGACGCCCTTGCGTGCGCGAATCGCGACGTCTTTGCCGTAACGCTTGGCGACGACGCCGACAACCCGATCGCCGTCTACCACCAGAGTTTGGACGCGCAGATCGTATTCTGCTCGGACACCGAGCTTTTCGGCCGTCTCGACGAGTGGCTTCATCAGCATGTAGCCGCCGCCCTTCTCGCCGGTGTTCTTCTCGGACATCTGCGGAACGTGTCCGCGGGGCGCGGGATCGACGAGGGTGTTGAACGGCGCGGCGTTCTCGCCTCCCGAGTACATCAGGCCGTCGTCGTACGGCGGTTCCCAGCCGGGCTGACCCCAGAACGATTCCTTGAACGGGACCCCGGCGTCGACGAGCCAGTTGTAGTGATCGACGCTGCCCTCGCAGTACGCGTCGATCTTCGTATCGCCGGTTCCGGGGCCGAGCGCTGCCTTCATGAACGTCTTCATGTTCTCGACCGAGTCCTCGAACCCGCACGCCTTCTGCAACGGCGTTCCACCGCCCAGGTAGATGAATCCACCAGCCAGTGACGCGGCTCCGCCCCAACCGCCCGTCCGCTCCAGGACGAGCACCTCGGCGCCGGCACGAGCTGCTTCGATCGCAGCGGTGACGCCGGCGATGCCGTATCCCGCGACGACGACGTCGGCCTCGTAGTCCCAGGTGGTGATGTCGGCAGCGGAGATCGGTCTGACGGTGGGGTCGGCCATGCGAATAGTCCTCTCGGAAGGCGAAACTGCTGATCACCCCACAGTTGCAGTTTCGACTTCCGCAGATCAGGCATGGTCCCGGTCAACGGGAGGTTTGTAATCCCCTGACCGCGCCCAGAAATGTGTCCAGGTCGGCTTCGTCGACGAAGTAGTGCGGCGATGCGCGAACCACGGCATCGAGCCCGCGGGCATCCATGTCGAGGAGGGTGGACCCGCGACCACTGACGGTGACGGTGATGTTCTGTGCTGCAAGCTGATCCCGCACCAAGTGCTCGGGGATACCGTCGACGGTGAAGGAAACGATGCCGCTCAGATGGGTTCCTCGATCGCGGACTTCGACTCCGGAAATCGCTGCCAGACCTTCCCTCAGCGTGACTGCTCGGGATTCGATCTGCTCCCACGCCGTGTCGGTGCCGATCGAGAGCAGATAGTCGGCGGCGACGCCGAGACCCAGGCGCGCAGCGACACTCGTTTCCCAGAGCTCGAATCGTGTTGCGTCCGGTGCGGGTACGAAGCTGTTCTCGCCGGTCCATTCCGCTCCGTGCAGGTCCATCGCAGCGGGTTCGAGTGCATCGACGAGTCCGGGGCGAACGTACAGGAATCCGGTTCCGCGTGGCCCGCGGAGCCACTTGCGGCCGGTTGCGCTGAGGGCGTCGACGCCGAGTTCGGTGACGTCGATGGGCAATTGGCCGACGGACTGGCATGCGTCGAGCAGAACGAGCGAGCCGTGGGCCCTCGCGAGTTCGACGACCTCGCGGACGGGGTTGATCAGGCCGCCGTTGGTGGGGACGTGGACGACGGAGACGACGCGAACACGATCGTCGAGCATGTTCTCGAGTGCGTCGAGGTCGATGCGTCCGTACTGATCGCTCGGGATGATCTCGACGTGGGCACCGGTCGAACGCGCCCGCCCCAGTGCAGCGATGGCGTTGCTCGCGTATTCGACTCCGCTGATGAGAATTCGATCACCGGGTCCGAGCGGAACGGCAGCGAGGAAGTCGTTCCACGCGCGGGTCGCGCTGTCCGTCAAAGCGATATCGGTTGCCTGAGCACCGATGACCCGGGCCAGCGAATGGGGAACAGCAGCGAGGGCGCCGCTCTGACGAGCAGCTGCGACGTATCCGCCGACGTCGGCTTCACGTCGCAGGTGCTCGATCATCGTGGCCGGCACCGGCTCGGGCGGGAGCGAGGATCCCGCGCTGTCGAGGAACACCTTGTCAAGGCATCCGGGGGTGTCGCGGCGGATCGTGTCGAGATCGAACATGGCACCTTCCGTTCATGTCGGTGTGGTTCAAACTACCTGTGAACGAAGCTGTCCCGATGGAGCGAAGACTGGGCACGGCCGATGCCGTGGTGATCGGCCTCGGCGCGATGATCGGCGCCGGAGTCTTCGTGGTGTTCGCGCCCGCTGCCGCAGTAGCCGGTACCGGGTTGCTTGTGGGCCTGGCGATTGCAGCGTTCATCGCCTACTGCAACGCGACGTCGTCGGCGCAGCTTGCGGCCAGATACCCCACTTCAGGTGGGACCTACGTCTACGGACGTGAGCAGCTCGGACCCTGGTGGGGGTTTGCCGCCGGCTGGTCGTTCGTGATCGGGAAGACCGCGAGCTGCGCGGCAATGGCTCTGACTTTCGCGACGTATGTTGCGCCTACGGCCTGGCGTGTCCCCGTCGCGGTATTGGTGGTGGCAGCGCTGGTTGCAGTCAACTACCGCGGAGTCACGCGGACGGCGCACATGGCCAGGGTGATCGTCGCCGTGTCGACGACGGCGCTGTGTGTAGCGCTGGTGGTTGCCGTCGTCGGTCCTGGTGCGGTGCGCGAGTTCCCGGATCTCGCATTCGGGTCGTGGTACGGAATTCTGCAATCGGCGGGACTGCTGTTCTTTGCCTTCGCCGGGTACGCCAGGATCGCGACGCTGGGGGAGGAAGTGCGTGATCCGCGTCGAACGATTCCGCGGGCGATCCTGATCGCACTCACCGTCGCCGTCATCCTCTATGCGCTGGTGGCGGTGGTGCTGTTGGTGACGCTGGGACCTGATCGGCTGGCGAATTCGGCGCGACCACTGGCAGATGCGGTGGGCGCAGTCGGTTGGAGTTGGGCCGTTCCGGTAGTGGTGATCGGTGCCGCGGCGGCGTCGGCGGGGGCGCTGCTGGCTCTGGTCGCCGGCGTGAGTCGTACGGCGATGGCGATGGCCCGCGAGCGCGATCTGCCAGTGGCCCTCGCTGCAGTCCATCCACGGTTCGGGGTCCCTCACCATGCGGAACTTGTGGTCGGTGCCGTTGTGATCGCCTTGGTCTCGACAACCGATCTTCGTGGGGTGATCGGCTTTTCGTCGTTCGGAGTGCTGCTCTACTACTTCGTCGCGAACGTGAGTGCGTACAGCCAACGCGGTGTGGACCGGATGTATCCGAAGTGGCTGCAAGCGGTTGGCGCGGCTGGTTGTGTCGTTCTAGTGGTCACACTTCCGTGGATCGCGGTTGTTTCCGGCGCAGGTGTGGTTCTGGCCGGTTGTGGGTACCGGTGGATACGACTGAAGAAATTCAACGACACGTAACACCACAAAGGGTGCATCTCGGACGTTGGCGTTCTATCGTCGGTAGCGACCGCGAAGACCGCCCGAAGGGGAAGTCGAATGGTGACAGCAGCGTTGACAGCAGCACAGACCACGCAGGTGGATTCACGTCCTGCGGCCGAGGCCTACGTCGGTGGTGTGTGCTTCAAACAGGGGCCACCCCGTTTGGTCGGAGCTGAGCTCGAGTGGCTGACCAGCCAGGTTCCCGGTGGGGAGCGGCCGTCAGCGGCGACTCTGGCAAAGGCACTCGGGCGACACGCACCCACCAGTATCGACCCGGATTCACCAGCGGTTCCGCTTCCTCGTGGCAGCCTCGTCACCGTAGAACCTGGCGGACAGATCGAACTCTCGTCAGCGCCGCGGACGTCCGCCCGAGAACTGTGTGACTGTCTCGACGAAGACCGTCGTACTCTCGAAACACTCCTCGCGTCGTACTCCATCGAAATCAGTTCTGCCGCGGCCGACGTCGCCCGCCCACCTTCCCGGATTCTCCGGTTGCCACGTTATTGCGCAATGGAATCCCGCTTCGCCGGGATAGGACCGTATGGCACCTTGATGATGTGCAATACAGCAGCAGTGCAGGTCAGTGTCGATGCCGGCGGCAGCCCGGAGTCCATTGCCCAGCGTTGGCGGCTCCTCGGGGACATGGGGCCGGCGCTCATCGCTGCGTTTGCGTGTTCTCCACGCTTGCAAGGGGTTCCGAGAGGGGATTGGGCGTCCCAACGCATGCGGACGTGGCTCGAACTCGATTCCTGGCGAACGGTCGCAGTCCCGGAAGTGCAGGACTACGCCGGCTGGGCGCTCGATGTTCCGCTGATGTGTGTGCGAAACGAAGGCGACGATTGGACGGCTCCGCGGGGTGCCACTTTCGGGGACTGGATAGACGGCGCTTTGGATGCCGAGATCGGACGCCGACCCGTCTGGGCGGACTTGGACTATCACCTGTCCACGCTGTTCCCGCCGGTTCGCGCTGTCGGCCATCTGGAGGTTCGCTACATCGATGCGCAGCCGGGAGATCTGTGGCGAGTACCGGTAGCAGCGATCGACGCGTTGCTGTCCGGGCCTGCCGTGATGCGTGAGGCGAGTGATGCCGCAGCGTCGACGGCCGGGAGATGGCGGGATGCGGCAGAGTACGGTTTGGACGACGTCGAACTGCGTTCGGCGGCAACCTCTCTGATGTCGCTTGCCGCGTCGTACGCGCCGGAGCCGCAGTTTGTCCGTCTTCTCGATGCCGCAGCCGAACGGTGTTGTCGCGCAATTGTGCCCGGTGAGAGCGACACATGACGGGGGAGATCACCAAGGAAGCGGTCGAGGCCGTACTTCTGCGAGCGCGTGAACGGTCGACGCTGCTCACCGACTGCGTCGACGATACCGAATTGGTCGCTCAGCATTCTCCGTTGATGAGTCCACTCGTGTGGGACCTGGCGCATATCGGCAATCAAGAGGAACTCTGGCTGGTGCGAGATGTCGGTGGCCGCGATCCGGTGCGTAGCGACATAGACGAGCTGTACGACGCGTTCAAGCATTCGAGATCGTCGAGACCCACACTTCCCCTGCTCAACCCGGCCGAGGCGCGCGAATACGTACGTACGGTTCGCGGGAAGGTCTGGGATGTGCTCGAAGCCAGCACCTTCGGACGCACAGAACTCGACATGGACGGTTTTGCCTTCGGGATGATCGCGCAGCACGAGCAGCAACACGCCGAAACCATGCTCGCAACACACCAATTGCGTTCGGGACCCACGGCACTCGTTGCCACACCCGCTCCGCAAGCGGCCCGCATGCCGGAACTCGACGAGGTCACGATCCCCGCCGGCCCCTTCGTCATGGGGACCGACGACGAACCGTGGGCACTCGACAACGAGCGCACTGCGCATCAGGTCTATCTCACCGACTTCGCGATCGACAGATTCCCGGTCACCAATGGGCAGTTCGTCGAATTCATCGAGGACGGCGGCTATTCCCGACCGGAACTGTGGTCCCGTGACGGTTGGCGGCATCGCGTCGACGCGAAGCTCCGTGCACCACTGTTCTGGGAACGCGACAGTTCGGGTTGGTGGCACGAGACTTTCGGCATCGAGGCTCCGGTCCCACCGGACAAGCCCGTCGTGCATGTGAGCTTCTACGAAGCCGAGGCCTACGCGTGCTGGGCAGGCAAACGGCTTCCCACCGAGGCGGAATGGGAAAAGGCCGCGCGGTGGGATCCGGAATCCGGAAGATCGCGACGATTCCCGTGGGGGGACGTGTCCGCAGACGAGAAACTTGCCAATCTCGGTCAGCGCCATCTCGGTCCCGCCGGCGTCGGCTCGTACCCGGCGGGTGCATCGGCAGCAGGTGTCGAGCAGTTGATCGGTGACGTGTGGGAGTGGACGTCTTCGGGTTTCCATCCGTATCCGGGTTTCCGGGCCTTCCCCTACCGGGAGTACTCGGAGGTGTTCTTCGGCGGCGACTACAAAGTGTTGCGAGGGGGATCGTTCGGGACCGACAGCGTTGCCTGCCGGGGGACGTTCCGCAACTGGGACCACCCGATCAGGCGCCAGATCTTCTCGGGTTTTCGCTGCGCCAGAACGATTTCGGGTAGATCCTGACATGTGTCGGCACCTCGGGTATCTCGGGCCGCCGCGTTCGGTTCGTGAACTCCTCCACGACGGCGAGAACTCACTGATGCGACAGTCGTGGGCACCTCGCGAGATGCGTGGCGGCGGGACCGTCAATGCCGACGGATTCGGCGCGGTGTGGTGGAACGGTGGAAGGCAGGGACGGTACCGCAGTATCTCGCCGATCTGGTCGGACCCGACAGTCGACGAGACGTTGTCCCACATCGTTTCCGGATCCGTTCTCGCCGCCGTACGTTCCGCGACGGAGGGGATGGCCGTCGAGATCGGTGCCTGCGCACCGTTCGTCGACGGAACCTACGCTTTCAGCCACAACGGAGCGGTATCCGGTTGGCCTGGCTCACTCTCCGACTTGGCAGCAGAAGTTCCGGCCATCGAATTGCTGAAGATGCCCGCGCCGACGGATGCTGCCTTGTTGTGGACAGTGCTTCGGCATCGGTTGAAGTCGAAGCCCGCGGAAGCCGCCGTGACGAGCCTCGTTCACGATGTGGCTGCGGCGGCACCGGATTCACGATTGAACCTCCTGTTCGGCGACGGGCAGGAACTGTGGGCCACGGCGTGGGGCCACACGTTGTACACACGGGTCGACGAGTCGCGGGCACTGATCGTTTCCGAACCGTCCGATCGTTCACCGGACTGGGAGCAGGTGCCGGACCGGCACATCGTCTGCGCGCGTCCCGGCCATTTGATCATCACCCCGATACCGATGGGAGAACAATGAAAACCCCTACGCTCGAGGTTTATCTGACACCGGCCGAATCGGTCGACGCATTGCGAGCCGAGGCCAGGGAGGGCTTGACCGCTACGCCGAAGTGGCTCTCGCCCAAATGGTTCTACGACGCGCGTGGAAGTGAACTCTTCGAGGAGATCACGGCCTTACCCGAGTATTACCCCACCCGTACCGAACGCGGCCTGCTCGCTCGGTACGCCGACGAGATCGCGGCGTTGACCGAACCCGAGATCCTGATCGAACTGGGTTCAGGTTCCTCTGAGAAGACGCGGTTGCTCCTCGACGCGATGACGGCTCGCGGAACTCTGCGAACGTATGTACCGCAGGATGTTTCGGTGACGGCCCTCGAAGGTGCGGCGCAGCAAGTCGGTGCCGAGTTTCCCGTAATCGACGTGGTCGGGGTGGTCAGTGACTTCACCGGTTCGCTGCATCATCTACCCGGGGGTGGACGGCGCGCAGTCGCTTTTCTCGGTGGAACTCTCGGCAATCTCGTTCCGGCAGAACGCGCCGAGTTCCTCTCGGGCATTGCAGCGGTGCTCGATCCCGGTGAGAACCTGATCCTGGGCGTGGGATTGGTGATCGATCCCGCAGTCCTCGTGCCCGCCTACGACGACGCTGCCGGTGTGACTGCTCAGTTCAATCTCAATGTTCTCTCGGTCCTGAACAAGCAACTGGGAGCGAACTTTCCCTTGGAGGACTTCCGTCACGTCGCGCTCTGGGATGCCGAGAACGAGTGGATCGAGATGCGCCTGGAAGCACTTCGTGAAGTCTCGGTGCATATCGACGACCTGGATCTGGAGATCACCTTCGCAGCGGGCGAGCAGCTGCGCACCGAGATCTCGGCGAAGTTCACCGAGGAGGGGATTGCCGCGGAACTCGCGTCCGCGGGCTTCGGGGTACGGAAGGTGTGGACAGATCAGGATCAGCGCTTCGCGCTGTTGTGCGCGCAGCGGGCGTGAAGTGGGCGCTTGTCAGAGGATGCTGTCTCCTCCTAGAAGTGTCTCAAAAGTTCTGTAGGCGGCAATATTTGAGAAGTGTCGAGAGTAGAGATCTGCGGTGCCAGTATGGACAGCGTCCGACACCGGCGCAAGATCCACGAGATGCGCGAGTTTTACATAGGACTGGTCATCGCTCGCGCCGAGCGGATACTCCCGCTCGCCGGCCTTGCGCTCGAATTTTGACTGCGCCTCAGCGGGGTCGCCAGCCCAGGTGAGATAACAGTCCTCTCGGTAGAAGCACCCGACCCCGTCATTCTTCCCCAACTCGAATATCGCTATGCCGAAGTACGGTTGATCTCGTGTCGGATGCTGAGTCATGCGATTGAACGTAGTGACATCGGAGCGCAAAAGGTATCGGTGAATACCCCGGGATTTCGCAAAAACTTGTCGGTGGGCGCCCGTAGAATCGCTCATATGTTCGAATCGAAGACTTCCGCGGACGCGCTGTTTCGGCAGCATGCGGAAATCGCGCGCGCCCACTTCCTCGAGATCGACGCGGTCACTGCGCTGTACTTGGACCGTTGTGAGGAGGATGCCGCGGTTGGAGTCAATGAGGCTTTTCGGGGTCAATTCGCGCACGTGGAGATCGCGTCGATACTGAGCATTACGGAGTACGCCGCGCAGAAAATGATTGCACTGGGATGTGACCTGCGCTGGCGACTTCCGCGGGTGGCGGCCGCTTTTGCTTGCGGTGACATCGATCTGGCCAAAGCGATGGCACTGTCCGAAGCTCTCGCCAACGTCTCCGAGCACGCGCTCGATGACATCGAGCGACTCCTCGTGGACGGTGCCTGCCGTGTAACCGGTAACAAGTTGAAGGCGCGCGCACGAGGTCTCATTGCTCGGCACGACCCTGATGGGGTGCGTGCCAGGCGAGTTCGTGCGGAGGCGGATCGGGACGTTCGGACGTGCGCGTCGCACGACGGTATGTCGACTCTGGACGGAATGCTTCCAGCGGTCGGCGCTCAGACTTTGGCCACCAGGCTCCGTGCGATGTCGATGCAGGTCTGTGGTTCCGATCCGAGAACTTTCGGGCAACGGCGTGCCGATGCACTGATCGCATTGGCGGAAGGAAAGACGTCGTTGGATTGTCAGTGCGACGGCGATTGCACCCGTAGGGATGATACGAAGACCTCCGCGCTCCCGATTGCGACAATTCTTGTGGGTGTCAACGCTTCCACCCTGCTCGGATTCGACGACCTGCCAGGCTATTTGCAGGGGTACGGCCACATCGATGCCGACCTTGCGCGCGCGATCGCCGCGGACGCCACGTGGCAGAGAGTCCTCACCCTTGCACCGTCCGAGGTGCAACATTGTTCGACTGCGGGGGCAGTCGGACCGGTGCTCGGCGTGGGTCGGTCGATGCGCTCACCGGAGATATTGCCCGCTGCGGCAAGGGATAATCGCTCGAGAAGGAACAGTGGTTCGCGGCGCGGTGAATCCACGTACCAGCCGTCCGCGGCGTTGGCGACGATTGTTAGGACGCGAGACGGTACGTGCCGCTTTCCGAATTGTGTTGTGCGTTCTGATAGTTGCGATATCGATCACACGGTGCCGTTCGATCACGGCAACCCCGCTCAGGGAGGGCCCACTGCAGAACGGAACTTGGCCTGTCTGTGTCGAAAACATCACCGACTGAAGACGTTTGGCAGGTGGACAGTGAAGCAAATCGGAGGTGGTCTTCTGGAGTGGAAAGATCCGTCAGGACGACGAACGGTTACCGCGCCCGTAGGCCCATTCTGTGACCCCGAACTGAGGTTGCCCGACGCGGCGAGACTGCATTTGACGGACGACGATGCGCTGGAACGACGTTTCGGACTTCGGGACAGGGGAGTGGAAGCGGATCTCGAATACCTCCTGGACTGGAGTGTGCCCGGCTGGCGGAAGGCACGACCTGCATCAAGACGTAACGCATCCCCACTGGCGAACGCTTTGCCGGAGTTTGCCGACTTCTGAAGGGGTTTCGTTTCTCCTGTGGCCTGCGGGTATAGCGAGAGGGCCCGAAAAATGGTGTTTGTCTGTTTATAGTGAGGCGCAGAACGGTTTCCGACCCGAGGAGAACGCGTGCGTCATCCGAAGCTCGCCGCATTGACCGTGGCCCTGACTGCAGTACTGGTGATGCCGGTAACGCAGAGCGTGGCTCAACCATTCCCCTTCGACCCCGGCAGTTTCGGCAACGGAAGCACCGGATCGTTGGGGAGCGACGACCCGGACATACCCATCGAGGACACCCTCCCGCAGTTGTCGGTCACCACACTGGTCGACGGACTCGACCACCCCTGGGACGTAGTGGCGGCCCCGGACGGTGCAATCCTGACCGGACAACGATCCGGCGGATTCTTCGTTCGCCGAGGCGACAACACGACAGGTCCAGTCGCTGCTGACCTTTCGGATCTCTACGCGCAGTCCGAAACCGGGCTCATGGGCATCGCGCTTGCTCGCGACTTCGCTCAGTCGCGCACCCTGTACACCTGCCAAGGATTCAGTGCTGGGGGAGTCACGGACGTTCGAGTGATCGCGTGGACCGTCGACGCCGGATGGACCGCACTCACGCGAACCGGAACTGTATTGCCAGGAATCCCGGTCTCGTCCGGGCGTCACGGGGGTTGCCGAATTCTTGCGGCGCAGGACGGAACGCTGTTCGTCGGGACGGGTGACACCGCGACGCCGAGCGTCCCCCAGGATCCGAATTCGCTGGGCGGCAAGGTCTTGCACATCAACGCCGACGGAACTCCGGCGGCGGGGAATCCGAATGCTTCCAGCCCGGTCTACACGCTCGGGCACCGCAACGTCCAAGGCTTGGCCGTGCAACCCGGAACCGGCCGGGTGTACTCGGTTGAACAGGGCACAAGCGTCGACGACGAAGTCAACCTGCTTACCCCCGGCGGAAATTACGGCTACCGCCCGGATCGGCTTCCCGGAACGTACGACGAATCCGTGCCGATGACCGATCCCGTGCGAGTGCCGGGAGCAATTGCGGCGGTGTGGCGTTCGGGTAGCTCGACGTTGGCTACCGCCAGCGCTGCCTTCACCGGTGGAGCTGCATGGGGTGCCTGGGACGGTGCGCTCGTAATGGGTGGCCTCAAGAGCAAGGAACTGATCTTCCTCCGCCTGAGTGCCGATGGACGCTCGGTCGACGCGCAGACCTTCGGGTTGGAGAACCAGTTCGGTCGCTTGCGGTCGGTGACCCCGACGCCCGACGGCTCGCTCCTGGTGACCACCGACAACGGCGCCGGCGACAAGGTGCTGCGGGTGACGCCCACGCCCTGATCTTCAGTACCAGGCGATGACCCGGCACGGACCACCGGAACCACCCGCATGCGTCGGCGCTCCCACCATCACCGTGGCGCCGACGGCCGGAAGTGCGGACAGATTTGCGAGGGCTTCGACTGCGTACTTTCCTGAGCCCAAAGCGCTTCGGTGAGCCCCGTGGGTGGTGCTTCGGCCCGCGTCGATGCTGAGGGTGTCCGAGCCCACGGCGACGATGTTGCGCTCGCGGACGAGAAAGTCGATCGCCTCGGGGTTGAATCCCGGTGTGTGTTGCACGCCGAGTGCATCTCGATTCGTGAAGGCGCCACCGGCACCGGCCCGGGTATCCCAACCCGAGTTCATCGCAACCAGGCTGCGGGGAGCGATGGTCCCGTGGAGGGACTCCCAATCGAGGATGTCCTGGCGGGTGAGCAGTGTGTCGGGGTCGACGGAGGCTCGGGCACTGATGTCGACGACCGCAATCGGCACGACGAGGTCGGCGACGGGAATCTTCTCGACGGTGATTCCGTCCGCACTGGCGTGTGCGGGAGCGTCGATGTGAGTACCAGTGTGTTCTTCGAGGCGGAGTTCGTTGAGGTAGAAGTTTCCACCTGACCCGGCGGAGCCGAGCGAGCCCAGAGATCCGGCGGCGTCGGCGATCTTCGCCAGGTTCCTCATCTCGAACGAGCGCGCGCCCGGCCACACCGGGAACTCCGGCGTCAGTACGTGGGTCAGATCGACGATGGTCCGACCCGATGGCGTTGCCGACGCAGTGGGCTGTACAGCGCCGGCCATGACGGTCGCGCCGAGGGCACCGGTGCCCAGCGCCGCGAACATCGATCGACGGCTGATCTTCCTGCCCTCGCGTCCGATCGATTCGTAGACCTCCGACAAGACCTTCGGTGAGCACATCAGAAACTCCAGATCACTGGGATCAACACCGTTGCAACTATCAGGAACCACAACAACATCGGGAGTCCGAGCTTCCAGTAGTCGCCGAACTTGTAACCACCAGGGCCCATCACCATCATGTTCGCGGGAGTGGCTACAGGCGTCAGGAAGGAGGCCGCGGCAGCGACGGTGACCGTCATCAGAAGGGGCAGCACCGAGATGTCGAGTTCGATGGCGACCGAGATCGCGATCGGCGTGATGATCAACGCGGTTGCAGTGTTGCTGATCAGCTGGCCCAGAGTCGCCGTCACGACGAAGAGTCCAGCGACGACGACATACGGGCTTGCCCCACCGACGACGTCGACAAACGCATGCGCGAGCTTTTCGGCCGCGCCGGTCTGCTGGATTGCGGTCGACAGCGGGATCATTCCGCCGACGAGAATCAACGTGGTCCACGAGATGGACCGATGCGCCTGCTCGACGCTGATGACTCGTAGCAGCACCATCGCACATGCCGCGAGGAGTCCGGCTATCGCGGACGGCACCAATCCGAACGTCAGCATCACTACCATCGCCGCAACGACGACGAGAGCGATGACCGCGCGGGTTCCCAACGGGGCTGCCTGCTTACGGATCTGGGCAGGTGCGTCGACCACGAGGACGTTCGGATCGACGGAGGTGTGGGTGTCGAGATCGTCCCAGCTTCCTTGCAGGAGAAGCGTGTCACCGGCCGCCAACTTGACGCCCTTGGGGCCGCAGTCCTCACCGGCGCGCTGGACTGCGAGTATCACCAGATCTCCACTGTCGGTCACCATGCCCGGAAAAGCCCTGTCGCCGATCATTTCCGAGCGCGGCGGGATGATCACTTCGACCACGCCGTCGTGCTTGGTGATCAAGGGCTCTGCGGACGGCGAATCCTTTCCCATGAGCTGATACTGCTTCGCGAGGGTCTTGGCATGCCGGCTCAGGTCAGGCGACATCGACGTCCCCGCACGATGGGGGAGGACGTGAGGACCGAGAAGTACGGCGATCGCAATCGTTCCCAATACGAGCGGCGCACCGACCAAGGTGAAACTGAAGAACCCGAAAGCACCGGCCCCGGATTCCTCGGCGGCTTCGGAAACGATGATGTTGACCGGTGTTCCGGTCAAGGTGAGCATCGATCCGGCATGGGCGGCAAATGCCAACGGCAGAAGCAGTTGTGACGTCGATTTACCGAGACGTACCGCCAAGACGACCACCATCGGTACCAACGCGGCCACGGCCCCGTTGACGCTGATCAATGCGGTCAACGCGGCAACCAGCAACATGATCGCACTCACGAGACGGACTCGGGATTCGCCGACTTTCGCCAGCAGTTTTTCGCCCGCCCACGTGGTGACACCGGTGGCGTCGAGGGCTTCGCTGACGACAAAAAGCGCGGCGATGAACACCACCGTCGGATCGCCGAATCCGGCGAGCGCCTGCTCCATCGTGATCACACCGGTGGCGTACAGCGCCAGGGCAGTGCCGATCGCGATGATGCCGACCGGGATTCGGCCGATCACGAACAGCGCCACGACCAGTGCAAGCACGACGAAAGTGATGGTGATGTCATTCACGATTCGTAAAGGTACCTGCTCATACAGAACGGCCCCGTCTCGCAAGTGAGACGGGGCCGTGGGACGGACGCGAGGAGAATTAGTTGGAGGCGGCGATGCGGGCCTTCTCGAGAGCGGCCAGCGTGCGAAGAACCGTGGCCTTCTGCTTGTTCAGATCGCTCAGTCGTGCGCGAGCCGGCAACCCTTGTGCGAGTTCGGCGACCTTGATCTGCTCGTCGATCGAACCGAGCTGATCGAGAAGCCCTAGGACGCGCGTCTGGAGCGTGTCGATGTCCACGGTGTCGGTCTTGACCGGAGCGGCAACACGCGTCGCTGTGCCCGTGCTGGCGGGGCGGGAAGCGCGTGCGGGTGACGTGTCGGCGACAACCGTTGCGGCGCGGGGCCGAATTGCCTTGCGAACAGCGGCCGCATCGGGAAGGACGTCCATGCGGATCTCGTTCAGGACTCGGCGTGCCTCGCGTGCGTTGACGCGGTACTCGCGCTCTTCGTCGTCGTCGGACTGCAGCGTGCCGCCGAGCGGGCGCAGACCGTACATGCCGAGGAAGCGCTTGGCGTCGTCGATGATGCCTTCGTTTTCACGGCATTTTCCGCAGCGGGGTTCGTTGCGGAACATGTCCACGGAGTTGTCGTCTCCGCACCAGACACAAGATCCTGGGCGCCACCGCCGGATCGTCGGAACTGATGAATTCAGGGAATGAGATTCGGGCCGGGATTCCAGGGTTTGCGCGTCGATCACGACGAGCCACACTAGGCGAAGATTGCGGCGCGGTGAACACCGCCCCAACATCGACCTGGGTTTCTCGACGGTAGCGTGATCAAGATCATGTCAATCGTCGCATTCGGCGGTATTCGTGTGTCCCACAGGTGGTTTCATGATGACCGGGTGGTCTGTTTCTGAGACCTTCACGAAGACGACGACGGGCGCGTACCGGTGACCGTGAAGTCACAGGTACGCGCCCGTAGTGCGGCGCGAGACTAGGCGCTGCCGTTGAACAGCGAAGTCACAGAACCGTTCTCGAAAACTTCCTTGATGGTGCGAGCGAGCAGCGGTGCGATGGACAGCACCGTCAGCGTCGGGAACTTCTTCGACTCGTCGATCGGAAGTGTGTTGGTGACAACAACTTCCTTCGCGCCACACGTCGACAGACGCTCGGCCGCAGGGTCGGAGAGGACGCCGTGGGTTGCAGCGATGACGACGTCACCTGCACCGGCCTCCTTGAGCACCTTGACCGCGCCGGCGATGGTTCCGCCGGTGTCGATCATGTCGTCGATCAGGATGCAGGTGCGACCTTCGACCTCACCGACGACGCGGTTGGACTTGACCTGGTTGGGTACCAACGGGTCGCGCGTCTTGTGAATGAATGCCAGCGGTGCTCCGCCGAGCGAGTCGGCCCACTTCTCGGCGACACGAACGCGGCCCGAGTCGGGGGACACCACCGTGATGTTCTCGAGGTTGTAGCCCGCGCGAATGTGGTTGGCCAACTGGCTGTGTGCGTGCATGTGATCGACGGGGCCGTCGAAAAAGCCCTGGATCTGATCGGTATGCAGGTCGACCGTGATGATGCGATCGGCGCCGGCGGTCTTGAGCAGGTCGGCAATCAGGCGAGCGGAGATCGGCTCGCGTCCGCGATGCTTCTTGTCCTGGCGGGCGTACGGGTAGAACGGAAGAACGGCGGTGATGCGCTTTGCCGATCCACGCTTGAGAGCGTCGATCATGATGAGCTGCTCCATCACCCACGTGTTCAGCGGTGCCGGATGACTCTGCAGGACGAACGCATCGGAGCCGCGAACCGACTCTTCGAATCGAACGAAGATCTCACCGTTCGCGAAGTCGCGCGCGGTCTGCGGGGTGACGCGGATATCGAGTTCCTTCGCCACCTGCTCCGCCAACTCGGGATGTGCGCGACCCGAGAACAACATCAGGTTCTTCTGGTTGTCGATCCAATTCGCAGTCACTGGTTCATGCCATCCTTTTGTACTTGCCGGTCGATCTGGTGGTGATCTGTGCTGTCTGTTGTGCAGGGCTGTCAGGTTGTTGTAGGGCTGTCAGGTTGTTGCAGGGCCGTCAGGTTGTGCAGCTGCTGCAGCTGCTGCAGCGGCATCGGCCGCGGGTGTGCCGGGACGATTCTTCTGGACCCAGCCCTCGATGTTGCGCTGCACCCCACCCGAGACGGCGAGCGCCCCAGGCGGTACGTCGTTCTTCAAGACCGTGCCCGCACCCGTGTATGCGCCGTCTCCCACGACGAGAGGGGCGACGAACATGGTGTCGGAGCCTGTTCGGACATGCGACCCCACCACAGTACGGCTCTTGTTCACCCCGTCGTAATTGACGAAGACGCTCGAAGCTCCGATATTGCTGTGATGGCCGATGGTGGCGTCGCCGACGTAGGTAAGATGCGGAATCTTCGAATGCTCGCCGATATCCGCGTTCTTGGTTTCCACGTAGGCGCCGATCTTGCCGTGTGCCCCGAGGCGGGTACCAGGCCGGAGATAGGCGAAGGGGCCCACAGCCGCGTCCGCGCCGACAACGGAGTCGGTCCCGTGCGAGCGGACGACTACTGCGCGCTCACCGACGGTCACGTTGTCCAAGGTGGTATCCGGGCCGATCACGGCGTCTTCGCCCACCGAGGTTGTGCCGGTCAACTGAACTCCGGGCAGGAGCGTCACGTCCTGTGCGACGTGCACGTCGCAATCTATCCATGTGCTCGCAGGATCGACGACGGTGACGCCGGCACGCATCCACTTCTCGAGGATCCGACGGTTCATCTCGCGGGCGAGCGTCGAGAGCTGCACGCGATCGTTGGCGCCCGCGACGAGAACCGAATCCGCGATGTGCTGAGCACGAACACGCTTGCCCGCGCGACGGGCGATCATGATCACATCGGTGAGATAGAACTCGTGTTGTGCGTTGTTGGAGTCGAGGGACGCCAGCGCGTCGCGCAGAGTTTCGAAGTCGAAGGCGTAGACCCCTGAATTGACCTCGGTGATCGAGCGCTGCGAATCGGTGGCTTCCTTCTCCTCGACTATGGCGTTCACCTCGCCGTCCGTCGTACGAAGGATTCGCCCGTAGCCGGTGGGGTCGACGGCCGTCGACGTCAACACCGTCACCGCGGCCGCGGGAGCAGCCGTGTGCTGGGCGAGGAGGTCTGCGATGGTCTTTCCGTCGAGCAGAGGCACGTCGGCGGCTGTGACGAGTACGGTCCCGGAGAAGTCGGCCGGCAACCCCTCGAGCCCACAACTGACAGCGTGCCCGGTGCCCTTCTGCTCGTCCTGAACAGCGACGGTGACGGAACGGTCCAGTTCCCCGGCGACTGCGTTCACGGCTTCGGTGACACGCTCACGATCGTGACCGACGACGGTCACCAGGTGCGTGGGATTCAGTGAGGTTGCCGCGTGAAGCGAATGTGCCAGCATGCTGCGTCCGGCGAGAGTGTGGAGGACCTTGGGAGTCTTCGACTTCATTCGTGTACCGGCACCCGCTGCGAGAACGATCACGGCGGTCTGCACTGGTTTGAGCTCCCTCTGTCGATCAAACTGTCGATCAAGACATACATTCCGCTCGGGAAAGCATGTTGTTCACCAGCTCCGCCGCCAGGACTCGAACCTGAACTATCTGAACCAAAATCAGAGGTGCTGCCATTACACCACGGCGGATTGCCACGCATTGCCGAGCCTTGCGGCCGAACGCGCGAGAGAATAATCGCATGCCGACCCGCCGTAGGTCGAACCGCTCCTCCGATCGGGCCCCTGAAGTCCCGATAGGCTGAGCGTCCACAGCAGTGATTTGTGTGTCGGCGAGAGGAAGACAATGGCGACGGTGTCCGGTTCGGGTGGCGGGGATCCAGTTCCCGAACGAGTGACACGGATCCGGATGACCGGTACCCAACGTCGGCAACAGCTGATCGAGATCGGGCGGGCATTGTTCGCCGAACGGGGATACGAAGCGACCTCGATCGAGGAGATCGCCCAGCGCGCGAACGTGTCCAAGCCTGTCGTGTACGAGCACTTCGGCGGCAAGGAGGGGCTGTACGCCGTCGTAGTGGACCGGGAGATGTCGCGACTCCTCGAGATGATCACGTCTTCGCTCTCACAAAATCGCTCGAGAGTTCGAGTCGAGCGGGTTGCGTTGGCTTTGCTCACCTACGTGGAAGAGCACACCGACGGATTTCGGATACTCGTGCGCGATTCGTCCGTTGTCGCGCCCAGTGGGACATATTCGAGCCTCCTCAACGACGCGATCAGTCAGGTGGGCTACCTGTTGGCGGGGGACTTCTCCAGACGCGGTTTCGACCCCGGACTAGCAACGATGTACGCACAGGCGCTTGTCGGCATGGTGTCCACTACGGCTACTTGGTGGCTCGACGAACGGACTCCGTCGAAGGAAGTTGTCGCCGCTCACCTCGTGAATTTGTGTTGGAATGGGCTGACGAATCTGGAAGCCGATCCACAATTGGAGGGTTAACCAGGCGCGCCTGCCGCGCAGAGATGGATCGCGGTCTAAGCTGTGTTCGCTGTATCACGATCGTTTGATGGGCAAATGTCTCATTTGTTTGCAGGGTGGGTTGAATGCCGAACCGTGCCATCCATTTTGACGCTGTGAACGGGTAAGACCAAGAATTCGTTCGATGTGTGGTGATTGGAGGCCGGATCGATGGTGAGGCAAGAGCGGGCAGAAGCCACCCGTGATTCGGTGCTGCGCGGAGCAGCGGGTGTGTTCTTGCGCCTGGGCTATGCCAATGCCAGCTTGAGCGAGATCATCGCCGAGTCGCAGGTGACCAAAGGCGCCCTGTACTTCCATTTCGGGTCCAAGGAAGAACTCGCGCGGGCCGTGATCGACGAGGGTTCGGCACGTTTCGACGCAAAATGTGAGCTCTGGTTGGACCGTCGAACTCCCGCGCTCGAGTCACTGATCGGTATTTCGTCGGTCATCGTCGACATCGGTGCGCATGACGCCATGGTTAGAGCTACGTTCCGCTTGTTGGTCGAGATCGGGGACTATCGGGGCTCCGGGCCGGCGACTCTGGACGTGTGGCTCGACATTTACCGTGAACTTGCCAGCCGTGCGGCCGACGAAGGTGATCTGCGTTCGGACGCGGATTCTGCTGACATTGCTCGTTTCCTGTTGGAAGTTGCGTCGGGAGTTCGGCTGATGGCAGCCGCGACCGGGACCGTTCGTGAGCTTTCGGACTCTATGAAGGCATCGTGGAACCTGATACTTCCGATCGTGGTCCCGGAATCGAAAGTGGAGTACTTCAGGCAATTCGCGGCCCGTCGCCTTGCCAGTGATCACTGAAATCACTGGCTCTCCGCACTGCTCCTTTGGTCAATTTACTGCAAATGTCCTGGTAGGGACATTGTTCTCTTTGTTCTGCATTCGAAACAAACTAAGAGTATGTTTATAGTGTTGATGGGAATCTGAAAGTCCGATCTTGCCGTCAATCTTCGGATTGCGGTATGTTCTATCGGTAGCTGAAGAATTGCTGAGAATGAAGGTTTGTCAGGGCAGGGTGACGGCGTCGGCGCACCGGGCAGCATAGGGGGCTGCCCGGCGTGTACGACCCCAGATGGGGAGTCAACAGATGGGTGACACTGCGCCGACGCCGATGCTCGACATCGGCCCGCGGATCGGCTGTGACGTAGTGAACGTCGTGGATGTCACTCGAAGTATCGAACTCTTCGGGCGGAGGTATCTCGATCGGACCTTCACCCCGCACGAATTGCAGACGTGCGCCGGGCCGGCGCGGGATCAACGATTGGCTGCACGTTTCGCCGCCAAAGAGGCTGTGGTGAAGGTACTGCGGCCTGGTGACGTTCCCGTTCCGTGGAGTTCCATCGAAATCACTCGGGCCGAGTGGGGTGGCTGTGGGGTGACGCTGTCCGGTAATGCCGCGGAACTCGCGCGGACCCAGGATCTGCACGATTTTCAAGTATCTATCTCGCACGAAGCGGACGTGGCCATCGCAATGGTGATCGCAACACGCTCGGGCGCTCGCATCGAAAAGAAGGACGACATCGCTGATGATTGATCAGGCAATTCGGAAAGTGCTCGTCGAGCACGGTCGGCTGGCAGTCGACGTGAGCACGATCGACGGAGAGGCCGATCTTTACGAGTTGGGTTTGACGTCGCACGCGAGCGTGAATGTCATGTTGGCGCTGGAGGATTCGTTCGACATCGAGTTCCCTGACGAGTTGTTGCGGAAGAGTACTTTCGCAAGCGTCAAGGCGATCGAGGGTGCGTTGACGGAGTTGGGTGCTGCATGAACGCTCCGCAATCGCAGTGCTCCACCGGAACGGCCCTCGAGCGGGCCGCACGGTTGGCCGACGAAGTTGCAGCGGTGTGGGCCGACGAAGTCGATGCAGAAGCAAGGTTTCCGCGTGAAGCTGTCGACGCCATGCGAAGCGAACGGCTGCTGTCCGTAGCTGTGCCGAGGGAACTAGGCGGCGAAGGGCTCTCGCTGCAGGAAGTGTCGCAGATCGCCCGTGTGATCGGAACGCGCTGTGCAGCAAGCGGAATGATTTTCGCGATGCATCAGACGCAGATATACTCGTTGGTCAAGCACGGCAACACCGAAGCACTACGCGAGTTTGTCGAAGAAACGGTCGACAAGCAATTGCTGTTGGCATCGGCAACCACTGAGCTGGGAATCGGTGGTGACGTCAGCCGGAGTTACTGCGCGGTGGAAGACTTGGGCGGTCACCTGCTGTTGATCAAGAACGCGCCTGTCATTTCGTACGGTGAACACTCCGACGCGATAGTCGTGACGGCTCGGCGAACACCGGAGAGTCAGCCGAACGATCAGGTTCTCGTGGTGTGTCGTACCCCAGACCTGACGCTCGAACGCACCACCGAGTGGAACACGCTGGGGCTGAGGGGTACTTGCAGTCTCGGTTACATCCTTCGGGCCACCTCGACGCCGGAGATGGTCGCCGGCGTACCGTATTCCGATATCTCCACCCACACGATGCTTCCGGTCTCGCACGTCGTCTGGAGTTCGGTGTGGTTGGGAATTGCCGACGCTGCAGTCGAGAAGGCGCGCAAGTACGTGCGTGCCGCCGCCCGCAAGCAGCCCGGGGTCACTTCCCCCGGAGCGCTGCGGCTCGCCGAAGTTGCCGCTTCGGCACAACAATTCGCCGATCTCGTCGGTGCCTCTGCGCGCAGGTACGACCGCGCAGTCCACGCGGAGGAAGGCGTTGCCGATTTCGAGGCGACGGGAGCGGTGGGATTTTCGCTCGCGATGAACAACCTGAAAGTCACAGCGTCGACAGCGGTGGTGGAAATCGTGGGGCAGACAATGTTGATCTGTGGAATCTCGGGATATCGCGAGGACACCGAATTTTCGCTCGGTCGGCACCTTCGTGACGCGCACGGCGCAGCGGTGATGGTGAACAACGATCGAATCATGGCAGGTTCAGCGCACATGGCTATCGGATACCGGGGAACGCTATGACGAACGAGACTGTGACGAACGAGACTGTGACAGGCGAGACCGATCTGGATCGGGCCCGGGCTGCATTTCAACGTGAACTGCTCGTCGAAGGACTTCTCGTCGAGACGGAGGTGCCGGGACTCTACGGGCGTTCCGGCGTGTTCGAGGACATCGTCGACGGTATCGACCGAGTGGTGATTGCAGCGGGGCCAGGCGACGCCGCGACTCGGCTGCGGTTCCCGCCGGTGTTCCCGCGGAGCAGTTTCGAGCGCACCGACTACATCGCTTCGTTTCCCAACCTCACCGGCGCCATCAACACCTTCGCCGGTTCCAATCGCGATCACGCGCGACTGCTGGCCGATCGCGCCGAGGGACAATCGTGGGACCGCCACCTCGAGCCGACCGAGACCATGCTCGTGTCCGCAGCGTGCCATCCTGCCTATGCGCGGTATACCGGAGTTCTCCCCGAAGGCGGAGTGCTGCTGGACATCTACGGTTTTTGCTTCCGGCACGAACCGGCGATCGATCCGGCTCGCATGCAAGCGTTTCGGATGCACGAGTTCGTGACGATCGGTGACGCCGCGGCAGCGCGAGCGCATCGCGAGCATTGGATCGAGCGGGGGCTCGAGGTGCTCGGCCGGCTCGAACTCGACGCTACCCCGGTGATCGCCAATGATCCTTTCTTCGGGCGCGCCGGAAAGATGCTTGCAGCCAACCAGCGTGAAGAGAATCTCAAGACGGAACTGACGGTTCGGCTCTACGGAGATCTCGACGAGGGCACGGCGATCGTGTCCTCGAACAACCATCTCGACCATTTCGGTGTCAACTTCGACATCCGAACGGCGGAGGGGGAGGTGGCACACAGCTCGTGCGTCGGATTCGGGATGGAGCGAATCGCGTTGTCCTTGTTGCGGACTCATGGTCTTGACGTGGCTGCATGGCCAACCTCCGTTCGTGAACGAATGGGCATCTGATGTCACGGCTGATCGACATTTCACCTGATCGCTACCGGCCCCATTCGTTGCACCAGGACGACCGCGTGTGGGCGCAGACCAACTGCTACACGGATCTGTGGATCGAAGTGTTGCATTCGCTGGGGTTGGACCCCGTCCCGGCATTGGCATGTGCCTTCTCATCGCGGTTCGACGGGACTCAGTGGACGTTCCTCAAGCTCAAGGCCGAGGACATCTACGCGCTGTACGGAATCGAAGTCGCCGAGATGAACGTCTGGCGGGCACCGCTGATCCATGTCGAGGACAACCTCGCGGTTGGGATGCTGTCGACGGTTGAAGTGGACGGATACTGGCTTCCCGACACTCTTGGAACGAGTTATCACGAGGGGCACACCAAGACCACGATCGTGCCCAATCGGATCGATCGCGTTGCCGGCGAGCTCGAGTACTTTCACAACAGCGGGTACTACTTGCTGCGAGGCGACGATTTCTCCGGCGTCTTCGATCTCGATCGTTCCTCACTTCCTTCGTTCGTGCCCTATGTCGAACAGATCAGGTTGAATCCGGTTCACGCGACCAACGCCGGAAACATCGCCGAAGTGGCTCGGCGGAATGTAGCGGTTCGAGCGGTGGGTAATCCCGTGCGAGAGCTGGGACGCAAGGTGATCGAAGACCTCGAATGGGTGCAGGGGGCGGGTATGGATGCGTTTCACCTCTGGTCCTTCGGGCTACTTCGTCAGTGCGGGGCCAGCGCGGAGCTGGCTGCCGACGCCAGCGAGTTCTTGGACACTGCAGGTTTCTCCGGGACAGGCGAAGCTGCGCCAGATTTCCGCAAAGTGGCATCCGGTGCCAAGAGCGTGCAGTTTCAGATGGCGCGTGCATCCAGGGGCCGCGCGGTGGACCCGCGTGAGCAACTCGACGAGATGGCCGTGTCGTGGAAGAGGGCGATGGAAATCGTTGCCGACACAGTCGGCGTCGACTCGCATCGACACTTGAGGTTGGTCTGACAGTGCCTCGTTCGTCAGCAGACCTGCTGGCCGGCGCGATATGGCGATGCGCTGCAACCGAACCCGGATCCATATCCGACCCGGATGCCCTCGAAGGTGTGACCGAGTGGGTCGCAGCGTCCGTGCCTGGAACAGTCGTCGGTGCGTTACGTGCGGAGCAGACGGACGCCGGACGCACGAAGTCCGTTTCGTCGTCGTCTGTTTCAGAATCGTCCGTTTCATCGTCGGACTGGTGGTTCGTGACTACCGTGGCCACGACCGGTGAGGGGTCGTGGCTGCTCCAGTTCGACGGTATGACGGCGTTTGCGGATGTCTGGATCGGCGGTGTCCGTGTCGCGTCCACTGAATCCATGTTCACACCTGGGGAAGTGATCATTCCGGCCGGAGTCGGAGCTGGTAAACGTGTCCAGGTGGCTGTTCATTTTCATTCTCTCTCCGCGATTTTGAGATCGAGGCGTCCCCGAGGGCGTTGGCGCTCGTCGATGGTCCGTGAACAGGGTCTTCGGTGGATCCGAACCACGATGCTCGGTATGGCTCCCGTGTTCAGTGGTGTACCGGTACCGGTGGGTCCGTGGCGGGGTATCCGCTTGTTGGACAAGGGGATTGCCGCCGCAGTCTCTGCTGTCAAGCATGCGAGTATTGACGGCACAACCGGTCGCGTTGCCGTCAGTGCTCGGCTCACCGGATTGCCGGCCTCGCTGGAGTACGTGACCGTGCGCGTCGGCGAACACTCGCGGCAATTGGCTGTATCCGCCGGACCGGATGGATTTCTCGAGGTGTCCGGCGTCGTCGAAGTGCCGGACGCGCAGTTGTGGTGGCCGCACACTCATGGCACCCCGCGCACTTATCGGGTGACGATGGAAGCGCTCGGAGTCTCCGAGCATCTCGGTTCAGTTGGCTTCCGGACGGTGGAGGTCGACAGATCCGATGGTGGATTCCGTTTGTATGTCAACGGCATCCGGGTGTACTGCCGTGGTTCGGTGTGGGTGCCGACCGACCCGATCTCGCTTCAAGGCGACGCCGGCACCACTCGTGTCTTGGAACGCCTGGCAGAGGCGGGCCTGAACATGATTCGAATCCCGGGGACGATGGTCTACGAGAGCGACCACTTCTGGGAGGAATGCGCGCGTCTGGGCATTCTCGTGTGGCAGGACATGATGTTGGCGACGCTCGATCCGCCCGACACCGACGAATTCTTCGAACTCGTTGCCTCCGAGGTCACCGAGTTCTTGCACAGAGTGCGCGGAAATCCCGCTTTGGCAGTCTTCTGCGGCGGCAGCGAGACCGAACAGCAGCCGACCATGCTGGGCTTGGTCGATCAACACATCCCGCTCATTCATTCGAGACTGCCGGAGTTGATCTCGACGGTGGCACCCGAACTCGAGTACGTGACTTCGTCCCCCTCGGCGCCTCGCGGGGGCGAGCAATTGGCAACGCATGTCGGAAGCGGGGTCGCTCACTACTTCGGGGTGGGTGCCTATCGTCGTCCACTGGCCGACGTGCTCAGCGCGCGAGTACGTTTTGCGACCGAATCATTGGCATTTTCGATTCCACCGTCGAATGCGGTGATCGAGAACGAATTCGGTTCACTCGCCGTCGCGGGGCACCACCCGGCATGGAAAGCCGCGGTGCCTCGGGACAACGGATCGTCGTGGGATTTCGAGGATGTTCGGGACCACTACGTCCACGCGCTTTTCGGCGAAGACGCTCGTGAAGTCCGGTGGTCCGACCCGGAACGCTATCTCGACCTGGGGCGAGCAGCTGTATGTGAGGCGTTCGCATCGACGCTCGGATACTGGCGTCGCCCGGACTCTCGGTGCGACGGCGCCTTGACACTCGCACTGCGAGACCTGGAGCCCGGACCGGGATGGGGGGTCCTCGATTGGAGCGGCAGCCCCAAAGCTCCGTGGTTCGTGCTCCGTAGGAGCGCCAAACCGATCGCGCTCCTCGTCACGGACGACGGTATGGACGGATTGAGGCTCGACGCGATCAACGAGACCGCCGAACCTGTCGTCGGCGAGATCAGGTTTCGAGCGCACAGTCGGTCAGGTGTCGTCCCGGTCGACGTCGCGCTACCGGTCAAGGTGGAAGCGCATTCAAGTCTGACCTGGTCCGTGAACAGCCTTGTCGGCCGTTTCACCGACCTCACTCACGTCTTTCGGTTCGGGGCGCGGACATACGACGCCGTCACCGTCACACTCGAAGACGAAGACGGCGAGATGGTGGACGAAGTGGTCCACCTCCTGGGTGGCTCGGCGCGGCCTCGCGAGCGATCGGTCGGACTTGTTGCCACAGCGCGCAACGTCGGTGACGAAGAGTGGGTAGTCGACGTCTCGACGGATGCTTCCGCCCAATACGTTGCCCTCGAACTGCAGGGCTTCGAGCCCGAAGACTCCTGGTTCCACCTCGCGCCGAACGGTCGCAGGACTGTACGCCTACGGAGAACCGGTCAGGCGACGAAGGTGATCGGTCGCGTTCGGGCGCTCAACTCATACGTGAGTGCGGCCGTGGCGCCGCCGATCACTCCGGTCACACAATCCTCGCCGTCCAAGCGGACGTCGAAGAAGACGAGTGCTACGGGAAACTGAACGGATCGGACTGCGCTGCGAGATCGCACACCGATAGAATCGAACCGGCGCACAACTCTGCCTCGGTGGGGATATTGCGCTCGGGCTGTGCGTCCGCAACCCGTCATCACTGTTCAGGAGCGCGTTCGTTGACTTCCTTGTCCTCTGCCCAGACTGCGCTCGCTGGACTCGCCGAGGTCGCCCTCGCAGATGCCGCGTTCACTCCGGTGATCGAATCCATCGGCTCGGCCGCCTTGGACATCGTGGCTCCGAAGCCGGCTCGACCGTTCATCGCCGCTGCACTCGCCGCTCGCACGCCGGTGCTGCTGGTGACGGCCACCGGTCGTGAAGCCGACGATCTCACTTCGGAACTCACCGAGATGCTCGGTGGAGGCGTGGCGCAGTTCCCGTCGTGGGAAACATTGCCGCACGAGCGACTGTCGCCGAGCGCGGATACCGTTGGGCGACGGGTGGAGGTACTGCGCAGACTCGCCAGACCAGACGACGCCTCGTACGGATCGCCACTTCGGGTGATCGTCACCACGGTGCGCTCTCTCGTTCAGCCGATGGCGCCAGGCCTGGGCGAGATAGAACCGATCACGTTGCGCGTCGGCACCGAGATCGATTTCGATTCCGTTCTGGTTCGTCTGGTGGAGATGGCGTACAGCCGCGTCGACATGGTGGGAAAGCGTGGTGAGTTCGCGGTCCGTGGTGGCATTCTCGACCTGTTCTCGCCGACGGCGGATCATCCGGTCCGTATCGAATTCTGGGGTGACGAGGTATCGGAGCTTCGCTACTTCTCAGTTGCCGATCAGCGTTCGCTAGCGGACGTCGACGTCGATTCCGTGATCGCGCCGCCGTGTCGTGAACTGATTTTGACAGCTGATGTTCGTGATCGAGCTGCCGCACTCGCTGCTGAGAACCAGGCTGACGCGTCGTTGGTCGAGATGCTGGACAAGATCTCGGCAGGTATCCCCGTCGAGGGGATGGAAGCTCTGCTCCCGGTTCTCAAACCCGGTGAACTGCAGCTACTTTCCGATGTACTTCCTGAAGGGGCGCACATTCTTCTGTGTGATCCGGAAAAGGTGCGCACCCGCGCCACCGACCTGGTGCGCACCGGCCAGGAATTCTTGGAAGCATCGTGGACGGCGGCGTCGATCGGCGGCGCTGCACCGCTCGACACGTCGATCCTCAACGGCGGAGGAGTCGATCTCGGTGCCTCCGCGTACCGGTCGCTTCGTCATGTTCGCGAATCTGCCGAAGCTGCCGGCCGACCCTGGTGGACAGTCAGCCCGCTGGCGTCGGGAAACGGTGAAGAACTCGAACTCCCGGTGCATGCGGCACCGCAGGTGCGCGGTTCCGACGACCTGTTGGCCGAGCTGTTCGTCAGCCTTCGGGCGCACGTGAGCACGGGCGGTCGCGCGGCGATCGTGGTGGCAGGTGCCGGAACCGCAAGCCGCGTCGTGGAGCGACTCGGTGAAGCCGAAGTGCCCGCCAAGATGCTCGATGCCGGCGCCACCCCCGCCCGTGGACAGGTCGCGGTGCTCCGCGGATCACTGCATGACGGACTGGTACTCGCCGGCGACGACTCGACGCCTGGGATGGTGATCGTCACCGAGTCCGATCTGACCGGCAACCGCGTTGCTGCGGTCGGCGACGGAAAGCGCTTGCCGGCCAAGCGCCGCAATCAGGTTGATCCCCTCGCGCTGTCGGCAGGGGACATGGTCGTGCATGATCAGCACGGTATCGGCCGGTTCGTCGAAATGGTCGAACGCACTATCGGTGGGGCGCGTCGTGAATACCTGGTCATCGAATACGCGCCGAGCAAGCGCGGTCACCCGGGCGATCGTCTGTTCGTCCCGATGGAATCGCTCGATCAACTCTCCCGATACGTCGGTGGGGAGTTGCCGGCGCTGAGCAAGCTCGGTGGATCCGACTGGGCAAACACCAAGCGTAAGGCCCGCAAGGCAGTTCGTGAGATCGCGGGCGAGCTGGTTCAGCTCTACGCAGCGCGTCAGGCTGCTCCCGGGCATGCGTTCGGCCCGGACACACCGTGGCAGAAGGAACTCGAAGACGCATTCGCTTTCACCGAGACGATCGACCAGTTGACCGTCATCAGTGAGGTCAAGGCCGACATGGAGAAGCCGGTTCCGATGGACCGGGTGGTGATCGGTGACGTCGGGTACGGCAAGACGGAGATCGCCGTTCGCGCCGCGTTCAAGGCAGTGCAGGACGGCAAGCAGGTGGCGGTGCTGGTGCCGACGACTCTGCTTGCACAGCAACATCTTCAGACCTTCACTGAACGAATGGCGTCGTTCCCGGTAAAGGTGCGAGGGCTGTCCCGGTTCACCGACGCCAAGGACTCGAAGGAAATCATCGCAGGCATGGCGGAAGGTGAGATCGACATCGTCGTCGGTACTCACAGGTTGCTGCAGACCGGTATTCGCTGGAAGGACCTCGGGCTTGTGATCGTCGACGAGGAACAGCGATTCGGAGTCGAGCACAAGGAACACATCAAGGCGCTACGCACCCACGTCGACGTCCTGACGATGTCGGCTACCCCGATTCCTCGTACTCTCGAGATGAGCATGGCCGGGATCCGCGAAATGTCCACGATCCTCACACCGCCGGAAGAACGTCATCCGATCCTCACGTACGTCGGCGCGTATGCGGACAAGCAGGTTGCCGCGGCCATCCGGCGTGAACTTCTGCGCGACGGCCAGGTCTTCTACGTACACAACCGTGTCAGCTCGATCGACAAGGCAGCCAAGAAGATCCGTGAACTCGTCCCGGAGGCTCGCGTCGTCGTCGCGCACGGTCAGATGAACGAGGACACTCTCGAAAAGACCGTGCAAGGATTCTGGGAACGCGACTTCGACGTGTTGGTCTGTACCACGATCATCGAAACCGGTCTGGACATCTCGAACGCGAACACACTGATCGTCGAACGTGCGGATTCGCTGGGCCTCTCGCAGTTGCATCAGCTTCGCGGACGCGTCGGGCGTAGTCGTGAACGTGGATACGCCTATTTCCTGTACCCGGCCGAAAAGCCTTTGACGGAAACGGCATACGACCGACTGGCAACGATTTCGCAGAATTCGGACCTCGGCGCGGGTATGGCCGTCGCGATGAAGGACCTCGAAATCCGTGGAGCCGGAAACGTTCTGGGCGCAGAGCAGTCCGGCCACGTCGCGGGGGTCGGGTTCGATCTGTACGTCAGGCTGGTCGGTGAGGCGGTCGAAGCCTTCCGGGCTGCAGCCGACGGCAAACCGATCACAATGGACGAGGGCACGAAGGAAGTCCGGATCGACCTACCGGTGGACGCGCACATCCCGCCCGACTACGTCACCAGTGACAGGCTCAGGTTGGAGGGGTACCGCAAGCTCGCTGCGGCAACTGATTCCGACGGCATCGCTGCCGTAGTCGAAGAACTGGTCGATCGCTACGGCCCACTGCCCGAAGAGGTTCGACGGCTGATCTCGGTGGCCAAGCTTCGACTGCTCTGCCGCGAGTATCAACTGGAGGAAGTCGCCGTTACCGGAACTCAGCTCAAGATCTCGCCTATGTCACTGCCCGATTCCAAACAGATCAGGCTCAAGAGGATCTATCCGAGCGCGCAGTACCGGGCAACGACCGGGCTCGTGCAACTCCCGCTGCCTCGCACCGGCGGAGTCGGCTCGGATCGCCTGCGGGACGTCGAATTGCTCCAGTACATCGCGGACTTCATCCTGGCGATTGACGGGCGCGCCGCCGGTGCCGTCCTGGTCGAGGCGTGAGCACACGGTGAACGAATCGCCCGTCGTCGTACTGCTCGATCCTTTGCGGCCGCATGTCTTTCCGCTGGAGGCGCTCCCGTTCCTGTCCGGCGCGATCGATATCGACCCGGACGTCCCCGACTCGGTACGCGGCGCACTGCCGGCCACGACACCCGGCGCCGCGGTGACTGTGATGATGGACACCGCCGAGCCGAAGATCGCGGCGTTGTCTGCCGCTGGGGTAAAGATGATTCGCGCCGAACCCATTCACGGCGATCGACTGGTGGAAGCGGCGTCGATCATGGACCGGTTGTGGAATCGCGGCGGTTGGGAGTCGACCCAGACGCACGAGAGCCTCTCCGTTTACCTCGTCGAGGAGACCTACGAGGTACTCGACGCGATTCGAAGCGACGACGAGAGCGATCTTCGGGAGGAACTCGGAGACCTGTTGCTTCAGGTGTTGTTCCACTCGCGGATCGCTCAAGCACACGGTGTTTTCGAATTGGACGACGTGGCCGGTGCATTGATCGCGAAACTCGTGCACCGCAGCCCGCACCTGGTCAGTTCCGGGGCGGTCGACATCGCTGAGCAAGAGCGGGCGTGGGACGCTTTGAAGGCTGCCGAGAAGGCTCGCGCGTCATCCATGGACGGCATCGCTCGGTCGCAGCCGCCGTTGCTCCTCGCCGAAAAAGTACTGAGCAGGGCCGCCAAAGCCGGTGTGATCGAAAGCGCCGATGAAGCTGATCTGGAAGCTCTGATCGAGCAGTGCCGACGCGCCGACACTGCACTCCTGGGCGCCCTGGACATGCTGATCGCCGACATTCGGATTCGTGAGGGAAGACGTCTCGAAGACGTGGAGGATTAGCCCACTTTGACGTAATTGCCCGGTAATCACCTGGCAATCGGAAAATAGCTTGGGCTTGGTGAGTGCAGTTGAAACAAACCTAAGGTATGTTTACGTACGAAATGAGCAACACTGGGTCGTTTTCTTGCATGAATTGGCCTTTGATCGGCGGTTATGTAGGGGGGTCCGATGACGGTTCATTTCTGCACTGCGAGCAGCGAGGTACGGCAACCGGCGGGGTGTTGCCGTACCTGGACGCTCGCGGTGGCTACCGATCAGCGATCCCCCAAGCCGTTCGATCCGCTGACGCCGTTCGTATGACAAGAAAGACTGATGGCAAATGAGCGTTCATGCTGAGGTGGAGAGCCGGTCGGCGGTATCGCAGGATTCCGCTCATGTCGGAACAGACTGGCGCCGGGCATACCGGAAGCGGATCGCCGTGAGCGATTCGATCACGGTCCTGTTCGTGATCGCACTCGCTCAGATCGGCAGTATGTGGCCGCATCCCATCGAGTGGCTGACACCACTTAAAGTGATCGCGTCTGCAGCGTTGGGAGGACTGTGGATGATCGCCCTCGCACGGGGGCGTAGCCGTCATCAGGCGATGCTGGGCGAGGGCAGTGACGAGTACGAGAAGGTACTGCTCGCTACCGGCCAGGTCTTCGGAGTAGGCGCATTGGCCGGGATCATTCTGGGCGTGGGAATTGCGCGAAGCTACCTCATGATCGCACTGCCCGTCGGACTCGCTGCGCTGCTTCTCGGACGCTACCTCTGGCGACGCGACATTCGAAAGAAGCGTGCGATCGGGGATTGCCGTAACTCGGTGCTGTTGGTCGGTGGACATGCGTCCGTCGTTGCTACTACGCGTGCCTTCGTGCGGGAATCCTCGGCAGGCTACGACGTTGTGGGAGCGTGCATTCCGCGTCGGGCGACCGCGTTGGACGATCACATCGTTGTCGACGGAGCAGCAGTCCCGGTAATGGGCAACGAGTTCGAGGTAGTCGAGGCGATGCGCGCAAGTGGCGCAGACACCGTCATCGTAACCGGGACCGAAGACCTCGGACAGGTGGGCATTCGCAAACTGATGTGGGACCTCGAAGCCGAGGGCGTCGACATGGTGGTTTCACCGGTCGTGGCCGATGTGTCGAAGGCTCGCTTGATGTTTCGCCCTGCGGCGGGACTCCCGTTGATTCACGTTGCGCGGCCGCGCTACCAGGGCGCGAACCGGCTTGCGCCCGCTGTGTTCGACGCGGTGTTCTCGATGCTGATGATCCTCCTCGTGGCGCCGGTCATGCTCGCCGCTGCCGCTGCAGTCAAGTTCACGTCGAAAGGCCCGGTGTTCTACAAGGCGGAACGCATCGGCCTCAACGGGAAACCGTTCCCCATGTTCAAGTTTCGTACCATGGTGGAAGGCGCCGATCAGCAGGTTGTCGATCTGATGGGGGACAACGAAGGCGCCGGAGGTGTGTTGTTCAAGATGCGTGAGGATCCACGAATCACGTCCGTCGGCAAGATCCTTCGTCGATTGAGTATCGACGAGCTACCGCAGTTCTTCAACGTCATTCGCGGAGAGATGAGCGTTGTCGGCCCACGGCCGCCATTGCGTCGCGAGGTCGAGATGTACGACGACGAGGTTGCCCGGCGCCTGCTGGTCAAGCCTGGCATCACCGGCCTCTGGCAAGTAAGTGGTCGCAGTGATCTCTCGTGGGAAGAATCTGTTCGACTGGACTCTTCCTACGTGGAGAATTGGTCTATCCTGCAAAATCTTTCGATCATTACTCGTACCGTCTCAGCGGTCGCGAAAAGCGACGGAGCGTACTGACTACGCGGTTGGTGCCGGCGCGGATATCCGCGCCGGGCACCCTCCTGTCAGCTGTCGAGCTCAACAATGCGAGAACAGATTCTTGACGTAGCCGGCAGTTTGGTAAACGTAGTTGAATGCCCACGTCCCGATCGAGAGTTCCGGACGGCTTGCGACCATGACCAGTTCTCCTTGATAACACTGCGAAATGATGTGCCGCGCCCGCGAGATATGAGGAACGAACGTCACGACGATGACAGTCTTCCATCCGTTGGCATTAGCCATTCTCTCGATTTCGAACCCCTCGCCCTCGGTGGTGGACGGTGACGGGACGAAACAGTCGACAGGGAAGTCGAACGTACCCTCGCAGATCGACCGCATCTTCTTGTCGTTGTCGCCGTACGGATTCGAGAAGATCAGGCGTGGTGCGTAACCGTCTTTCATCAGTTGGATTCCGACCTCCTCGCGTCCGTCGTGTGCTCCGCCGAGGACAACGATAGCGTCAGCACTTCGTGGTGCATCGATCTTGGGTGAGACGAAGACGGGCCAACCCGCTGCCGCACCAAGGGCGAGGAGTGATAGAGGTATGCCCGCAATCTTCAAGGCCGATTTGATCTGTTTGATGGCCCCACAATACCTGGACCCAGGAGACGACGATGACCGGATCGCAACCACTTCGGACGGTGGCGGGGTTGACCGCCTTACGGGATGCCTATGGGCAGAACATGTCTGGACTCGTACCTGAGACCGGTGTGTATCTCGCCGACGACGGTTGGTGGATCGCTCTCACGGGTGCACCCGATCCCAGCTACAACCTTGCATTGGTCCATGGGGGTGATGTGCGGAAAAACACGGTCGCCGTTGTGGAACGAGTGCTCGCAGAGCGACTGCGCACCGTTGTCATGCTCGCCGGGGCGGGCCTGGATGCCGCGACCGTCCTCGCGGATGCAGGGTGGGTGTGCGTCGGTTCGAGTTCGCTGCGCGCGCTACCGAATTCTCCGTCAGCGCCGGATGCCGCGGTGCGGATCCTGGAAGATGGCGACCTGCGTTCAGCACGACAACTTGCGGAGGATGTTTTCGGTATCGATCGCGAATCTGCGACTCTGGTGTATCAGGAGGCGGCCCCCGACCGACCAAGTGAGCGTTCAGTCGTCGGCCTGTTCGAACTCGACACGCTGCAGACCGCAGCGATGCTGTCGTTCGGTAAGCCCATCAGCACTGTGTGGGCGGCCGGAACCAGGGCGCAAGGACAGCGGCGCGGACATGGGTTACGGGTCCTTCGGCAAGTGTCGGCAGCCGCATTCGAGGCTGTCGGCGACGGCGCCGTGTGTGGTCTCGCCAGCGCTGCCGGCAATGCTCTGTACGACGCGAGCGGAGCCGAAATCGTCGAGTACTGGCAAATGTGGTCGCGACCGCGATGGCTACTTGGTAGCTGACATCAGCCGTCAGGTATGTTTGTGTGCGTTCGGCAAACTTTTGGTTTCTTTCAGCTACGCTTCAACGCGCGATCCAATCGGGGGTACTCAAGATGGCAGATTCGAGTACCAGGGATGCGGCGATACGTCGCGAACTCGGCGTTCCGCCCACTTTCGACCTGGTGAGGCATGCACGAAACCTTGCAAGAGTGTTCTTCCCCGCTCTTGTCATCGCATTGCTCGTCGGTGGGATTGTCTACGCTGTGCGGGGAAGCGCGACACCGGTGTATCAATCCGACATCGTCGCGGAGGTTCAGTCTGCCTCTCAGATCGTCGTGACGGACGCGAACCTCGGCCAGTTGGTTGCCCCCTATGTCGCACTGGCCACCGATAGCGATGTGGTTGCCGCCATCCACGACCAGTTGAATAACGGGTGGACGACAGCGGATGTCTCAAGCCACATCTCGGTGACGCCCGGTACTTCTCCGGCATTGGTATTCGTCAAGGCGACTGCCTTCAGTCAGGCTGACGCGGACGCGCTGGCACGAATAGTCGTCGCCACCTTGAGCGACGCGCAGGCGCGACGCAATGCAGACACGCTGGATCGTCGTACCCGAGTTCTCACCGACGACATCGCTCGATTGAACGGGGACTTGGACGCAGCGCGGCGAGAAAGCTTGGACGAATACGAGACGCCCGCCGACGATCCGACTATCAAGGCGGATCTCGACGCGAGGCTGGAGCAGTTGCGCCAGTTGAGATCGACCGTATCCGGTTCCGACCGACTGCAGTTGCTTTCCGCCCCCGCGGGAACGGGTCTGCCGGTTGCGCCGAAGCCACTCGTCGAGTCGGCGGTTGCGTTCTTGGTGGTCCTCATTCTCGCTGCCGAAATCCTCTCTGCCTGCCGGGGTCGATTCAGTTCGCGAGTGACCGACGCGTGGGCACGTCGAACGGCCCGGAAATACGGAGCCTCACTACTCCTGCAGCACTCCGAAGCCGCTGAGTTTCCGCCGAACCTCGCGCTGACGATATGCCAGCGTGCAAGTCTCGGTGATCATGTCCTGGTGCTTTCGGGTGACGGCGTCCTCTCCACATCATGGGATGTTCCTGCGCACGTGCGATCCGGGGTCTCCCGATATTCGCTGAAGTCGGACTGGTGGCGCCGATTTGACTCCAATGGAACCGGGTTTGCCCTGGTTGTTGTCTCCGCACAGCACGCCAACCAACGGGAGATCGTCGAATGCCTCAGGGCTTTGGCCGAAGTCGATGTTGCGCGAACACTGGTACTCGTGGGTCCGTCTGCTCCCGAGCCTCTCCTCGACGTACTTACCCTCGCGGTGCTGCGTCGCAGACGCAGGCCCGCAAGTTCAGTGAAACTGGCGGCCGAGCCGACCAACTCGGCCACGAACTCACAGGCCCCGTCCGACAGCGCCTGGGTGAAGTCCGGTGCGCCGCGGCTGAACGAGCCTTCCGTTGCCGTGCCGTACGGAATGGATACTTCCGCCCTGGATTCGAGGAGGGATCGCGCCAGCCTGGTGGATGCGAAAACGGTCAGTATTGCGAAGAAGAACCTGCCGAAGGCTATGCCCAAGCCGAGCGCAGGGGTCGAGCTCGAAGAGCCGCAGATCGTGCAGGCTGTTGATGTCGAGGGCGCCGGAGTCGAGGCGTCCGCAGTGGAGATTTCCGGAGCGGAGTCGACCAGCAATGATGCAACTGGTGTCAAGGCGTCCGGGGAAGCCGACGGCATCGACTCCGAAGCCTCGACCGAACGAATTATGCTGACCTCCAAAGATATAGCGGAAATTCGAAAGAGGAGGCAAAGAACTCGCGTGAGCCTTATACGTTCGGATTCAGCAGACGGACAGTCGGAATCCTGAAGGACCGGGCTTTCACTAGATCTTGGGTGTGCTGCACCCTCCAACTGCCTGTTTCACCGCTGCGAGTGCGGGTTTCGGAGTGTAATTGATCGTGACCAGACCGAAGTTCTGTTCGATATCCGAAGTGTTGGTTCCGCGATCACGCATGCTGTAGATGAAAATGCGCTCGATGTAACCGAGCACCTTTGCTTGCGCGAATCCATCCGAGATGATGTTGGCCTGTAATTGCGGGCTGACGGCGGTCGGGCCTGTACCTGTCGGAGCTCCGAATTCGGTTGCCCAGACTTTCTTTCCGCTGTCCCCGTTCTGCACCATCGATTCTCGCATCAGTCGGATCCTGTAGAAAGTGTTCCAATTCTGGGTGGACGAATCCGAAGGTAGCGCAGGCCAACTGTACGGATGGATCGAAAAGACATCGAATGAAGACTTTGCTCCTGCCGCGTACATACCCTTGAGATATGTGACCGGTGAGATGTCGGATCCGTTGTCGACGGCCGGTGCCAAACCGCCGTTGAGAATCTTTGCACCCGGTTGTACCGCACGGATACTTTCAGATGCGGCTTTCAGGAGTGCAGTGTATGTGTTCACATTCGGCTTGGGGCGGAAGAATTGTGTCAGGTTCGGTTCGTTCCAAATCTCCCAAGTGCTGATTCTGTTCGAGTACCGTTGTGCTGCTTGTTGTGCAAACTTGGCAAACGCGGCCGGATCGGATGGATACCCGTGGGTATCGTTGACCCCGGCGACGCGAGCCCAAGCCGGCGTGTACGTAACGATTCCCAAGACGCTCAATCCTTGGAGACGTGCTCGATCGACGACGCGGTCCGTTGTGCTCCAATTCTGTTGGCCCTTGGTTGATTCGACGGCGGACCAATCGACGTCGAACCTGAGCCAGGTCGCGCCGGCATTCTTCATTGCGGTCAGTTCTGCATCGAGATCATTCTGAGAGAGACCGTTGAGTGGGGCGCCCGCGGCGATCCCTAAACCAACGGAACTGCACGTCGAGTTCGGGGTTGGGGTTGTTGTTGGAACGGGACTCGGTGCACACGCGCTCAATGACCCGACAGTCAACAGGGCGCAGGCGAGGGACAATCGAAGTCGACTCACGCCGACCACCTTCTTTCCACAGTGACTCGAAACCGGTGCGGGACAGACAAGTTGGAAGCCGAACTAGATGACCAATCCGACAAATCAAAGAATTGCATGAATTGGGTCACTTGGCACCAGTCTCGAAGTCGGTTCTGCAGTACTTCCGTCCGGTTGGGTGCTACTGCGAAATGCGCCGGTTGGTATTGTCCGATTTTCTCGGTGACTGTGGTCGAAAATGATCAATAGTTCAGAGGCATCCTCCAGTTTCGTTTGCATCTTGCAACACGGCCATTGCGGGCTTCGGTTCGAAGTCGAGATCCAGAAGGCCAAAGTTTTGTTCGCGATCACCGGGATCGGAGCCGCGGTCCTGGAGACTGTAAACGAAGACCTTCTGAACGAACCCGAGGCTACGCGCTTCGTTGAATCCGTCACGCAGTATCTCGGCTTGCATCGACTCGGTCACAGCGTCGAGACCAGTTCCTGTTGGTGCCCCGAATTCGGTCGCCCAAATAGATTTGGTCGAGTCGCCGTTTGCAACCATTGTGTCGTGCATCAGCCGCATTCGATAGAAAGAGTTCCAGTTTCGAGTCAACGGGTCCGAGGGCAGTGCCGGGTAGGTGTACGGATGCATTCCGACAACGTCGAAGTGTTGTCCAGCTCCATATTCGTAGATGTTCGCGAGGAACGTCGTGGGGCTTATGTCAGCGCCGTTGTCAGTTGCGGGGGACAAGCCACCGGAGACAATTGTTGCGCCCGGTTGCACTGCCTCGATTGCTACGCTCGATGCGGCGAGCAGCTTCGAGTAATACTCAGGATCCGGCGTCGGATTGAAGAATGTTTGGAGATTGGGCTCGTTCCAGATCTCCCATGACGAAATGGAATTCGAGTAGCGGGCAGCGGCAAGCGCCGCGAACCTACCGAACGCGTCCGGGTCGGCCGGACGGGTATGCGTGTCAGGACTCGTCGCTGCCGGATCTCTTGCCCAGGCAGGCGTGTAGGTGATGAGACCGAGAATCTCGAGCCCGGAAGATTTCGCGATGTCCACGAGGCGATCGGTTCCGGACCAGTCGAAGGTGCCGTCGGTACTTTCGATGGCGGACCAGTCGATGTCGAATCTGACCCAGTGCGAACCCGATGATCGAATAGCTTCCACCGTTCGATCCATTTCGGCGTCACTCATTGCGGTATAGCCGGAACCAAGTGCGATGCCAGTATTGTCTGACGAAGGTTGAACTGCGCAAGGTTCGCCGGTTGCGGTAATCGAAGAATGGACTACCAATCCGACAATCAACAAGACCACTGCGACTGCGGCGACTCGACGTGCCTTAGCCATCGATGAGCTCCTTCAGCAGAGCCGGAAGATTCTTCTGGATGTCATATCGGTCCTCTACCTTCCGCCGGCCGATGCGTGACAATTCGGATCGTGCACTCCCGTCCTCCAACAGTCTCGTTATCTCGGCTGCGAGTTCTACTGAATCAGATGGCTCGACGAGCGATCCGGCGCCGTCCCCCAGCAGCTCGCTGGTGCCGCCGAGATCGGTTCCGACGACTGGCACTCCGATGCTCATTGCTTCGAGTGCCACGAGTGGGCCGGCTTCGGGAGAGGTGCTCGCAGAAATCGCGATGTCCCATCCTTTGATAGTTGCCAGTGAATCGACATATCCGAGAAATGTGACGCGACCCGCCAGATCCGGCTGCTGTGCGCGTTCACGAAGTACTTGTGCGTACATTTCATCGCCCGGGAACGGAAGTCCGGCGATTTCGAGTTGGACGTCTACTGTGCGGGCGATGGCATCCATCAACACCAAGTGGCCTTTCCACGGCGTCAGTGACCCGATGATTCCGACAACTCGGCGTGCCGGTGATCGAACTTCCGTTACCTCAGGGGGAACTACAACACCAAGTCGTGACACCGAGGTGGGAATTCCCAGCGAAAGAACAGGAAGCGATGTCGGTCCGGAGACGGCGACTGCTCGTCGGATCCCGGGTTTTGCAATCCGTACGACGAATCGTTGTTTTGTGCTCGAGAGAGTGTCGTGGACAAGCCACGTTGCACGTTGCGGTACGCGGCCGAGCCTGATCACCGGCAATGCGAACAATGAGTTGACTATCACGGTCGAGCTGGCCGACTGAGCCCGAGACGCAATGATGCGCCCGGCAATTCGCCAATTCTTTGCAACTTCGAGAATCGCCAGGACGCGTGCCAGACCCCCTTCGCCTCTGAGCGACAGGGTTGGTAGCGTGACCGTTTCGAAGTCGACTGACGCGCATGCGCGATCCCTCAGCGGCCCTTCCGGACAAGCCAACATTACCGTGAAACCCTGCTCGTGTGCCAAACGCATCAGTTGGAGCATGACCAGTTCGGCGCCGGAGATCTCTCCAGTGTGGCTGACGAAAATGATCGTTCGTGTCATTTTACTTCCCTGTCGGGTTTTACCATTGCGAGTGGCGACTTCCCGCCCGCGAGCGATACAAGTGCATAGATTCCGACTGTCCCAAGTGGAGCGAGAACCGAAACGACTGGCCATGGCACGCCCAACCTTTCGACGCAGATCGTTCCTGCCACTGTGACCACCGCGCAGAGGGCGACGGCCGCTCCGAGCGGGAGCATCGGAAACATTCTGTGAACCGGCAGACTTTGCCGCACTACAACCCAAATTGCAACGAAAAGAAGCAGTTCGGTCGATACGGTCGCAACTGCCGCTCCGTTGAATGACATTCGAGGAATTAACACGATGTTGACCACGATATTGAAGAGTAAGCCGCCCAATGCAATCCACGGATATATTCGATGCCGGCCGCTCGCAACCAGGATCATCAACCCCAACTGGGTGAGCATCGAGAAGCATGCGCCAAGCACCAACAGTCGCGTCGAGGTCCCTGCAATTGCGAACCGCTCTCCGTACAGAAAGGTGAGCACTCCGGTGGCAGCAGGCCAGAACGCGGCGATCGATGCGCTCCCGAGAACTGTCAGGACGATGAATGTTTCGCGGCTTCGTTCGCGGAACACTGCCACGCTGTCGGGCCAATAGGACACGAGAAGTGTTGTTACCGGGGTGACTACGGTGATTGCGACGATTTGCAGAAGGTCCGCGAATTTGTACCCGATGGTGTACAAGCCGACCGAATCGAAAGTATCGAGCTTGCCCAAGAGCAGCACATCCACTTTGGACAGAAGCGTGACCAAAGCGAAGCCGATGCTCAAAGGGATTGCTTCGATCAGCATTTCCCGCCACCTACGAAACTGCGCTCGTGACGACGGCCTAGGCCCGGCGACGCCCTTTCGGACACCGCGCACTTTCACGACGGCCGCGACCACTTCGTTGATAACCGCAGGGATGACGAGAACGAGGAGGATCGGCTGCCACAAAACCGCGACGATGGTCGCGACAAGCTGGGCGAGTTGCCCGACGCCCTCGGCGATCGCGACATACGTCATGCGCAGGCGGCTCTGGTACATGACGGAAAGTGCATGGCTGGGAGTGGCAACGACAACGACCAAACCAGCGACCGCCGTTGCTTCGACCACTTCTGCGGGGTAGCGGAGAATCCAGACATAACCCACCGCGACGATGTATCCGAAAAGACCAAGGGCGACCCGTAGGGATATGAACGCGGTGGTGACCAGCGAAACTTCCCACGGATTGCACTCGACCAACTTCGCGAGCACCACTCGGCCGACGCCGAGATCGGTGACGACGGACAACAATCCGAGCAATCCGAAGATGAGGGAGAACTGACCGAATTCGTCAGGGCTGATCGAACGCGCGATCAGAACCGAGCCGGTCCACCCCATCGCTGCCACTGCGATCCGGCTTCCGAGCATGATCGCAGTGCTTCGGCGTGCATCGTTCGCAGTCAAATCCGGAGCGGCCGGCCCGTGGATTTTCGTCTCTCGCTCGCGACGTTCCTTCTCGAACTTGTCGATAGCGGCCTGGCGCAATTCGGCGAACTCTCGCGGCGATACGGGCTCGGTGCCCGTCGAATTGCGATTCGTCATGAGCAACTCACACGCTCAGCCCTGCAGTGCGGTACGCGTCAACCGTGTATTCGGCTGTTCGGGTCCACGTCGATCGGGCCGCGACACGTGGCGCAGATATACGGAGTGCGGTGTTGACATCGTCGTCCAGGACGACTGAGCGAAGAGCGGCCAACCAGGAAGCCTTGTCGTGCTTGCGGACAAGCACGGCGGCGTTGTCGGCGAATTCGGTCAGTGCTCCGACCGCACTCGCAACCACTGCCGCGCCGCACGCCATGGCTTCGAGTGGCGGCAGACCGAACCCCTCGTAGTGGGAGGAGTAAGCGACAGCAGTTGCGGCGGAATAGAGTGCCGGAAGGTCTTCTGTCGCGACGTAACCCAATCCTCGGGCGGAACGGGGCGCGTCGGGGCCAGTCGAGCCGGAGCCCGCCAGCAGAAAAGGAATCGACAGCTCCGTGCACGCTTCGGCGACCAGAGCGACATCTTTTCGAGGTTCGATCGTTCCGACCTGCAGCACGAATCGCTCCGGTAGTTTCAATCGCCGCCGAACTTCGGTCACTGCAGCTTCGGTGGGGATCGTGGCCCAGGATGCGGGTGCCAGCGGCGTGACAACGGCATGCCGACCGCTCAGTGCGAGTATTCGTTCGGCGGTGAAGTCCGATACTGCAATGACGACGTCGGCCTTGCGTAGCGCCGCGGACAGGAGTCGGCGTTCGCCAGCTGCTCGATATCGACTGAAGGCCCACGGAACGTCGAATACCGACATGTCGTGAAACGTCGAGATCTTCAGGCCGCCTTGCCCGATCGGGAGGTCGACGTCGAGGCTGTGGAACAAGTCGCTGCCCGCGACCGGCACCATCGCCCACGCGGCTCTGCGTGCTCCGGAGGCAACAGGGCGCGTCACGGCGCGCACTCCGGTTGGAATCTCATCGACAGCGTCGATTTGCACTGTTGCGCTGAGGTTCGTCGATTCGCTGATCAGTGGGGAGAGTTCTCGGAGTAGTTCGCGTGCATAGGTTTGGACGCCGCCCCCACCAGGTCGGAGTGCCATGGCTCCGAGGGTGATTCGTGATCGGATATCGCTTCTTTCTCCGAGTGGTGTTGAGTCAGTGCGCATCCCACGGTTCCAATCAGTAGCCAAAAGTAGAGGTCGAGGGGAAATATCTCGAAATATGTCGAGACGACAGAAGCGACCGCGGCCGCGACGATCGAGGCGCTGACACCGAGAGCCAAAGCGCCGTCCGAGCCGGGAAGCACACGCGATGCCCTCAGCGCGGACGCTCCGGAAGATATGAGGACCAGGACAAAAATCCACAAGCCGATCGGTCCGAGCTCGACTGCGACTTTCATGTAGTAGTTGTCGGGCTGATAGGGGATCAGCCCAAGTGTTGTCGCGGCCTTGATCGTCATCGTGTTGAGCATCGGTTGCGCTGCTTCCGCCGCCTTTGCTGCCGCGGATCCTGTTGCGCCCAGACCTTGCCCGAGTGGATGCACGAACAGCGAGCTGATTGTCGACGACCATCCGCTACCGCGTTCTTCGAGACTGTACGACGAGAACAGTGGTTTGACGATTGATGGTGGTGCCAACAGAAGTACAAAGGGAACGGCAGCGGCAGCCGCGCCGAACAACATCAAGATAGACCGATACTTGTATACGGCAATCCAGAGAAGCCCGACAGCCAACCCGATGTAGCTGGCCCGCACAATCGAGACTCCCATGCCTACGACCATGATCGGAGTTGCGGCCAGAAAGATAATGTTGCGCAGCCGTTTCGGATCCGCGAGAGCGACCGAAATACCGACGATCAAACTCAGCATCACGAAGAGACCGAACGCAAACGGACCGGTGAAAGTGCTGAAGCTTCGCAAGATCGAGCCGGTGATTCGAATCTGTTCGGTGTAGCTGTAGCCGAGATCCACCAGGTATGCAGGCCCTACTGCTTGCTGAAGGAGTCCGATGACTGCTGTCAGTATCCCCATACCCATCAGGACGGACACGAGATGATCTCGGTCGTCCCGCGAGAACGGTGCGCGCCAGAGAATGACGGGTATCAAGATGTAGAAGTAGGTGATCTTTATCGATGTCACCCCGGCGATACCGGACAGAAGCAGTGCTGACGCGGAACCGAAAGCTACCCAGGCCGCGGCAGCCGGCCACCAAGGCATCGAGGGGCGCACTACCCGAAGGCGATTGGGGCTGACGAAGGTGCATCCCAACGTGAGCAGGAGCAACCCCTCCTTCCAACCGGCCATCGATGTCCCGCCGGGAATGATCGCCAACAGACCGTGGAGCGGAGCGAACAGTGCAACAAGCAGCAAGCCGCGTTGTGGTCGCTGGTAGATCGCAACGACGATGGGTACTGCGAAGATTGCAGCAACAAACATGAATGATGTGTTCACGCGATGAACCGGTTCGCATTCGCCGTGTCGGCCCGAGGGACCGTCGTAATTCCGAATGCTTTCGCTATCGAAGAAATCGCCTTTGTTTGCACGATATTTCGGAGGTCACGATGGTAGGACGGGTGATCGCCGACCGGTGGCATGATCGCGTCGAACGTTTGTCCTCGGTGAGTCATCCGGGCAACGCCTTCGGGTCCGCGTTGCTGATTGAACCATGCGGCGTCCGCGGGGGAGAGGATGACGGTGGTATCCACCCCACGCTTGCAGAGTGCCTCCAGCATTACCTCAGGAACCTGCGTGATTCCCCTGATTCCCAGAAGCTTCCACGCTGGATAGGGGAGACGGGACTGCAGTACGCCTTTCACCCGTCCGCGGAGGGGAAGTTTCGTGGTTTCGGCACCTGGATCGATTCGAGGAGCCTCCGGCAAGACAGCATCCATCAGGGACTTCTTGCGCCTCACCGACCACAAGATCATGTTTACGAGTATTGTCGATCTCGCACCCATCTGGAGCGCCATGGACGCTGAGGTCCATGCCCCCGAACACAATCCGGTCATCACGAGGTTTCTCGGATCTGCGCCGAGTGCGGCAACGGCAGTGCGTGCGTCCTCGTCTGCCGCGTGTGAATAGACCGACGTCGGATTGTCGGCGTCGATCGGACCCGAGTCGCCGACCCCTCGTCGGTCGAATCGGAGACTCGTGACCGAGAGAGCCGCGGCCTCACGAGCGATGGTCACCCACGAGCGGCCAGGCCCGACTCGATGCTCGATTGCAGTAGTGAAGAACAGTAGTCCGCGCTCGGGAGGCGCATCGGTGGTCGATATGTTGCCTGCCTCGGATTCGGGAGAAGTTGCGGGATGCGTGCGGATCGCGAAGAGCTCCTGAGCGCCGAATCGTTCCAACGTCTCGAACACCTCCTCGCCGACTTCGGTGACCGCGACGCGAGCTGTGGTGGTGATCGCGGGAGTGAACGCGGAGGAACTCGTGGGCGCGTGGCGATCCAACCACTGCGCGATTTCGCTGATGTGTGTGTAGGGGATGTCGACGTAGAAACTGGGAGGCGACGTGAACGCGTCGTGGTTCTCCAAGATCATCATCTCGGGATCAAGAGTTGCTGCGAGCCCGGCGACAGCTCTGCTGTCCAGTACCGAAGACTTCACGGCCAGAAGGGTGCGTGGACGTCCGAGAAATGGTCCGGTGATGCGGAGACGTGACAGTTGGTCGGCGCATTCGGGAGCCAGCACGCCACCCATGATCGACACACGTGAGTCGGCGGGATCGTCCTCTCCGACGCTGATCGCGTAGAACGCACGTTGTTCCCTGAGGTAGTTGCGGCCGGTCAGAATTGGGTCCCACAGGACTATCGAGTTGACGTGTCCGCACTCCTGCAATGCCGACGCTGCCAGGAGGGCCCCAACTCTCAGTCCGACGATGCTGACGGATTCCGCGCCCGCTCGTCGGACATAGTCCACAGCGCTGACGATGCTCTTCAGCCAGAGGGTGAGAGCGTCAGGATCGTCTTCGGCACCGGCCGAGTCGCCGACTCCCGCGTACTCGAAACGAAAAGCGGCCATACCCTGTGCCGCGAGTTTTTCGCCGAGAAGTCGCATGCCGCGATAGGTGTCGATGTGCTCCTTGCCCAGCGGGGGACACATGACCACGGCTTCTCGGACAGTTCCTGAAGAGGGCACGTGAACGAATCCGAGCAACGGCCTGTCTGCCGACCCGAACCACGTGGCCAGTTGAGTCTCGATGGTGATCACTCCGGTCAAGATCGGTTGCCTGTATGTTGCTAGTAAACATACCAGTAGTCTGTTTGATGCCGATCCGGCAATCTCTAGGTTTGTGAAGCGCCAAAAAAGCGCATAGGAGTCCGAAAATGTCAGGTGTACTCGTCCATGAATGGATAGAGCGTTCGGGCGGCGCAGAGAAGGTGCTGGACGAGTTCGTCAACTGTTATCCGGACGCTGACCTCTATTGTCTGTGGAACGATGCTCCCGGGCGTTACTCGACAACCGATGTCAACGAAAGTGTGCTCGCTGCAACGCCATTGCGTCGTAGCAAAGCGCTCTCATTGCCTGTCATGCCGTTCACCTGGCGAGGGTTGGAGAACCGCGGCTATGACTTCGCGCTGATCAGCTCCCACGTGTTTGCCCATCACGCAACATTCAGGGAGCAGTCTGCGCGATTCCGGAAATTCGTCTACGTGCACACCCCCGCCAGGTACGTGTGGACTCCCGAACTGGACGAGCGTGGAAACTCGCCACTCGCGAGGCTGGGATCACCCATTCTGCGCAAGATCGACCGCAAAAGAGCGTCGGAGGGAGCCTCGTTCGCAGCGAACAGTGTGTTCGTCAGTCGACGGGTTGAGCGAGCCTGGGGCGTGCAATCACGGGTCATCCACCCTCCGGTGGACGTCGACCGGATCTCCGCCGTCGAGGATTGGCGGTCCCGATTGAGCGAAAACGAAATTCAGCTACTATCCAGTTTGCCCTCGCCATTCGTTCTCGGTGCCTCGAGGTTCATTCCGTACAAGCGTTTGGACTGGGTGATCCGGGCAGCCGAGCGGGCCGGAACGGCTGCTGTCATCGCAGGGTCGGGCCCGGAAGAGGATCGGCTCCGCGCGATGGCTGACTCTGCGTCGGTTCCCGTTCGAATTGTTCGGCGCCCCTCGGATGCGTTGCTTTTTGCGCTGTATCAGCAGGCACTCGCATACGTCTTTCCGGCGATCGAAGACTTCGGAATCATGCCGGTGGAGGCAATGGCTGCGGGTGCGCGCGTGATTACGAACAGCATCGGGGGAGCTTCGGAAACCGTGACACCTGGTGTCGACGGACTCCATTTCCACGACGACAGTTGGGAATCGGTGGCCGAGTGCATCCGAGATGTCGCCGCAGTGGACGTGAATGGTGCCCGCTCGTACGAGAAGTTCTCCGTGCGCAGATTTCGTTCCGAGATCGCAACCTGGACCGGTGTCCCGGTGTTCGGCTACGCGAACAGCGCGGAGCCCCAGTAGCTCCCGTCGGCGAGACCGCCGGGGCAAGCGAAGACCGCAGAACCGACGTGCTGGATGTATTCGTTCAGCGCATCGTGTCGTGAAAGGTTTTGCTGCATCGGAACAAACTGCTCGACCGGATTCCGGCAGTACGCAACGAAAAACAATCCCGCGTCCAGGTGGCCGAAGCCATCGGAGCCGTCCGTGAAGTTGTATCCGCGGCGCAAGATCTGAATCCCACCGAGTTCCTCGGCAGAGGCCAGGCGCACGTGTGAATCCTCCGGGATGACGAAGTCGTGTCCCATTTTTGAATCGAGATCGAGCTCGTCGAACTCGTCCTTGCCACCGAGCGGCGCTCCGCTCCGTTTGGAGCGGCCGATGACAGCTTCCTGTTCCTTGAGTACTGCGCGATCCCACTGCTCGATCAGCATGCGGATTCGTCTGGCGACGAGGAATGATCCGCCCGCCATCCAGGCCTGATCGTCAGTGGGATCAACCCAGACGTGCTGGGCGAGTGCGTTTGGATCTTCCGCCTTGATGTTGGCTGTTCCGTCCTTGAACCCGAACAGATTTCGTGGCGTCGCCTGCGTCGTCGAGGTCGAGGATGTTCGTCCGAACCCGAGTTGCGACCATTTGACCGACGCGGTCCCGAACGCGACTCGCGCGAGGTTGCGGATCGCATGGACGGCAACCTGGGGATCGTTGGCGCACGCTTGGATGGCGATGTCGCCCCCGCTCCGATTCGGGTCGAGGTTGTCCGCACGGAAGTGGGGGAGATCGAGCAGGGCAGCAGGTTTCTTGTCTGCGAGCCCGAAACGGTCGTCGAAAAGTGACGGTCCGAATCCGATGGTCAGGGTGAGTTGCGACGGCGCGAGATCGAGTGCCTCACCCGTATCGCTCGGTGGTGCATACGGACCGTCGCCGGTCGCTCCGTCTTCGGTTGCTTCCTGACCCGCCGTCATTCGTTCGGCCATCGCCGTCCACGTCTGCAGCAGCGTGATCAGTTCGTCGCGCGACTTCGTCGTCACATCGAAAGCGACGAAGTGCATACGATCCTGGGCCGGCGTCGTGATGCCTGCCTGGTGCTCGCCGCGAAAGGCGACCACGTCTGCGTGATCGGCGCCGGAACTCTCGTCGGCGGTCACCCGCCCGATGACGGCACCGGCACCGGCCAGGACGGCGCCGGCCCCCACGGCGCCGAACAGTCGGCGCCGTGAGACTGCGTGCGGTGCTGCGTTTTCCGCAGCGGGTGTGCCTTCTGGTGAATCAGTCATCTACTGTCCCGCGACTACTTCCTGGACCTGGCTGACCTCGGCGGACAGTGCATCGATTTTACGCGAGAGTTCCTGACGCTGCGCCTCGGTGACGGTGTCGTAGTACACGAATCCGTCGCCGACCCGGAACTGCGCCAGCGCAGCGTCGAGGTCGGCGAATCGGTCAGCGATGCGCTGGGCGAGCTCGGGATCACGTTCCTGCAGAATCGGGTTCAGTGCCGCGATCGCCGCTTGCGAGCCGTCGACGTTGGCCTGGAAATCCCACAGGTCGGTGTGCGAGAAGATGTCTTCCTCGCCGGTGATCTTGGAAGTCGAGATCTCGTCGAGCAGTCCTTGGGCGTCGCCGGCGATCTTGGTTGGATCGATCGTGTAATCCTCGGCATTCAGCTGGTCGGCAAGATACTGAATGTCTTCGAGCAGTTGATCGGCGACCGCGTTGGTATCCGGCTGAAGCCCGGTCACCCACAAATCCTTCTCGAGGCGGTGGAATCCCGTCCAGACCTGACCGGGCTCCAGATCCGCTTCGCGCAGGTCCAGCTTGGGATCGAGTTCGCCGAAGCTCTCGGCTTCGGGTTCGATGCGCTCGTAGTAGGTACGTGCGATCGGGAAGAGTGCCTTCGCCTGGTCGACGTTGCCGGACTGGACGGCGGCGACGAACTGAGCTGCGGTGTCCTGCAGCGCGACGATCTGGCTGCGGATGTACCTCCGGTAGCCGTCGGCAGCTTCGGCGAGTTGGCCGCTCCCGTCGGTGGCCGCCTGCGAATCGCCCGTGACGACGAAGTCCTGACGGATGCCGGTTCCGACCATGCCCGGCTTGCACGCGAGTTGATAGGTCGCAGCCTCGGGGAGGGAGACGATCAGCTGCCGGGTAAGGCCGGGGCCGATGTTCTCGACTTCGCCCATCGCTCGATCGCCCTCGGCGAAGACGTAGAACTCGGTGACCTTCGAGCCGTTGTTCGTCACCTGGAACGTCGAACTGCCAGTGGTTCCAGTGGTGGCACTGACGTCACACGAATCGTCGGTGGCCGTGACGACGATGTCGCCGTCGCTCGCGGTCGTCTTCTCGGTGCATGCGGCGAGGGAGAAGGGAAGTACCGCGGCCGTGGCCAGTACGAGGGTGGATTTACGCATGTCGGCAATGCCTCTCAGGATTTTTCGGGAACGTGTGTGTCGTGCGCAGGCGGGGTTGTCGGTTCCGATGGGCTCGACGGAAGGGGACGCAGGAAGAGCGCGAGGACGACTACGAGGTAGACGAGCCATGCGACGGCTTGCAGGAGGGTCGGGTCCGGGCGGAAGTTGAAGATTCCGGCGAGGACGGTGCCGTACCAGGTCGACGGGTCGTAGCCGGGTGTCAGGTTGAACGCGAGATTCGAACCGCCCGGCAGGACGTTTCCGGTCTGCAGAGCGCGAACACCGTACGAGAGGATTCCGGCGGCTACCACGATGAGGAAGATCGCCGTGTACCGGAAGAAGGTCGTCAGGTTGAGACGGAGGGCGCCGAAGTACATGGCGACGGTCAAGACGGCGGCCAGGAGAATTCCGAGGAGCAGTCCGACCAACGGCCAGGAGCTGCCTGCGGTGTTCTCGGCGTAACCGACCATGAGCAACGCAGTCTCGACGCCTTCACGACCGACCGCGAAGAACGACAGCGACAAGATGGCGACGGGTCCGGCGATCAACGCCTTCTCCATCCCCGCTTTCAGATCTCCGGAAATGTTTTTGGCGGCCGTGCGCATCCACAGGACCATGATCGTGACGATGACGACGGCGATCAGGGAGGCAACGCCCGCGATGATCTCTGCGGTCAGGCCGTCGACCGTCGACGTTCCGTAGTGGATCGCGAAGAAGATGATCGCCACCATCGCGACGGCGATCGCGACGCCGAGCCACACCCATTTCAGTGCGTCCTTGCGCTGGGCCTTCACGAGGTAGGCGGCGAGAATCATCACCACGATGCCCGCTTCGAGGCCTTCGCGCAGACCGATCAGGCCACTGCCGAATAGCTGGGTGGCAACTGATGGTGTGCTCGCGGCAGCGAGTACCGACACGGGCACGGGCGACTCCTGACTGAGTGAGTGCAACAGCTTCTGACGAACGCATGAGGCTAGGCCAGCCTTAACTCAGAAGAAGATACTCCATCATCGACTGCGAACCATGCTCTCACCTGTACTTTTGCTGTTCTTTACCAATGGATTCGGGAGTAGTTCACTCGCATGTGGATGATGGAGGGGTGTACCGAACTCCCGCAGCCCGCAGAAGTCCCCGGCGTCTCTCGCGAGCCGTAGCAGCAGTAGCTGCCGGAACAGCTTTGCTGGGCGCAGGCGTCGTGGCTTGCGGATCGAACGAACCGAAGGTTGCTATTCCCGAGGGCATACCCCCAGGTACCGGCTCTCCGACGCCGCCGATCGACATCAATGCTCCCGGCCGCAGTGCTGATCAACTCGCCGACTGGGCAGCGGGATTGTCGGACGACATCGGGATCGGGACGACGGCACTCGAGGCCTACGGGTACGCCGCCGCGGTGATGGCCGAGACGCTTCCCGGCTGCGGAATCGGGTGGACAACTTTGGCCGGTATCGGCAGCGTCGAGAGCCGCCACGGGACCTACGACGGCTCGTCGGTCGACGCGTTCGGCCAGGTTGCTCCGATCATTCGGGGAATCCCTCTCGACGGTGGCCCGGGAGTTGCCGAGATCCCCGATACCGACGGCGGGGCGATGGACGGCGATCCAGTGCACGACCGTGCGATGGGGCCCATGCAGTTCATCCCCGAGACGTGGCTCAAATGGGGAGTCGACGCCAACGGCGACGGCCGGGTGGACCCCGACAACATCGACGACGCTGCCCTCACGGCCGCCCGCTACCTGTGTGCACGCGGGGGAGACCTCACTTCCGCTGCCGGATGGCAGCAGGCACTGATGGCGTACAACCTCTCGGGCGACTATCTCGCGCTCGTTCGTGATCGTGCGTCGGCGTATTCAGTCGGGGTACGGCCGGACTGACGGTGATCGATCCGCAGGTCGGACCCGTGACCGCGCGTCGATAAAGAAGCCTTCGGCCCGTGCGGTTAGGCTGTGTGCTGGCACTACAGAGGTGCTGGCACTGCAGAGGCCCAGCCGCGATCGTGGTCCTCTTTCGACCGGAGGGGTCGGAGCCCAAGTGTCAAGCACGCAGAGCGTGCCCCAATGCGAAGCCCATTCGAAGGAGAACCACACAGTGGCCAGTATTGAGCAGGTCGGAGCTCGCGAGATCCTTGATTCCCGTGGTAACCCCACGGTTGAGGTCGAGGTTCTGCTCGAAGACGGAAGTTTCGCCAGGGCTGCGGTGCCGTCCGGCGCTTCGACGGGTGAGCACGAAGCCGTCGAACTGCGCGACGGTGGCGCACGCTACGGCGGAAAGGGCGTCGAGAAGGCCGTGGAGGCTGTGCTCGGCGAGATCGCTCCTGCCATCATCGGCATCGACGCAACCGAGCAGCGCACGGTCGACCAGGCGCTGCTCGACGCGGACGGCACCCCGGACAAGTCGCGTCTCGGCGCAAACGCTCTGCTCGGTGCCTCGCTTGCCGTGGCTCGCGCCGCCGCCGAGTCCTCGGGCCTCGAGCTGTTCCGCTACGTCGGTGGCCCCAACGCTCACGTTCTCCCTGTCCCGATGATGAACATCCTCAACGGTGGCGCGCACGCAGACACCGGCGTCGACGTCCAGGAGTTCATGGTTGCTCCCATCGGCGCACCGAGCTTCAAGGAATCGCTGCGCTGGGGCGCCGAGGTCTACCACTCTCTGAAGTCGGTTCTCAAGGAGAAGGGCCTCTCCACCGGTCTCGGCGACGAAGGCGGATTCGCGCCCGACGTCGCAGGCACCAAGGAAGCACTCGACCTCATCACGATCGCCGTGAACAAGACCGGCCTCAAGCTGGGTACCGACGTCGCGCTCGCTCTCGACGTCGCTGCCACCGAGTTCTACACCGACGGCACCGGCTACAAGTTCGAGGGCAAGAACCGCACCGCGGCCGAGATGGCGGCGTTCTACGCCGAGCTCATCGACGCCTACCCGCTCGTTTCCATCGAGGATCCGCTCGACGAAGACGACTGGGACGGCTGGGTCGCACTCACCGATCAGATCGGCAACAAGATCCAGCTCGTCGGCGACGACCTCTTCGTCACCAACCCCGAGCGCCTCGAAGAAGGCATCGTCAAGGGTGCGGCCAACGCACTCCTGGTGAAGGTCAACCAGATCGGCACCCTGACCGAGACCCTCGACGCCGTCGATCTCGCTCACCGCAACGGCTACAAGACGATGATGAGCCACCGTTCCGGCGAGACCGAGGACACCACCATCGCCGACCTCGCGGTTGCCGTCGGCAGCGGCCAGATCAAGACCGGTGCTCCGGCACGCAGCGAGCGCGTTGCCAAGTACAACCAGCTGCTGCGCATCGAGGAAAACCTCGGCGACGCAGCACGTTACGCCGGCGAGGTTGCGTTCCCGCGCTTCGCTTTCGAGGCCTGACGGAAATCTAAGATTCAGTAGTGTCTGCACAGCGCGGTAAGCCACGATCCCCCGGCGGAAGTCCGGGGGGTCGTGGTTCCCGTCGTGGGGACACACCGTCGCGTGCGCGTCGGGACAGTGCCCGACGCCCACGCGTGTCGGAACCTTCGGTAGATCCGGAAGCAGTCGATTCCGCTGTGACAGGCCCCGCGCAACCGGGGGTCTCCGCCGAGAAAGCGTCGGCGCGAGGGTCGAAGTCGGCCCGGGGGAAGAGCGGAACCAACAAGTTCTGGTCTCGGCTTCCGAAGTCGGACAACACCATTTTCGGCTTGTCCACCAGTCGGGCAGTTGTGCTCGCGATGGTTGTGCTCATGCTGGCGCTGACACTGGCAGTGCCGCTCCGTACTTACATCAGCCAGCGTTCGGATGCCGCGCAGGTGGCGGCGGAACGTCAGGTACTCGAGGAAGAACTGCGAAAGCTGCAAGGGCAGAACGCGCGCTTCGACGACCCTGCGTACATCGAAGCTCTTGCACGAGAACGCCTTCGGTACGTCAAACCGGGCGAGACCCCGTTCCAGGTTCAGCTTCCCGGTGACTACAAGGAACCCGAGAAGAAGCAGGAAAAGGAAACACCGCTCACAGGTCCGTGGTATCGCGATCTGTGGCAAACGATTTCGGAACCGCCAGTGGTTCCCGAGACGACGACACCGGCCCCGATGCCGTTGGCGCCGATAGAGCCAGAAGAACAAGGAGTACCCACCGGGTGAGCAACACGTCCGAAAATTCCCCACAGGTTTCACAAGCGGATCTCGACGCCGTTGCCGCTCAATTGGGCCGTGAGCCACGCGGAGTGATCGAGATCGCGTACCGCAGCCCGGACGGTCAGCCGGGCGTGGTCAAGACCGCCCCCAAACTTCCGGACGGAACACCGTTCCCGACGTTGTACTACCTCACGGACCCGCGACTGACTGCCGAAGCGAGCCGTCAGGAATCCGCCGGCGTCATGCGTGAAATGACCGAACGCCTGACCCAGGATCCGGAACTTGCCGCGGCCTATCGACGGGCATACGAGTCGTACCTTGCCGAGCGTGACGCGATCGAATCTCTGGGAACCGACTTTGCCGGCGGTGGGATGCCGGATCGTGTCAAGTGCCTGCACGTGCTGATGGCACATTCGCTTGCCAAGGGACCCGGCGTCAATCCGCTCGGTGACGAGTCCGTCGCGTTGGCCGGTCACGGAAAGCTGCGCGGCACTGCAATTCCCGCGGACTGGCCTGGCATCGACGATGCCGACAACACCGACCGGTGACTCGCCGTGTCGCCGCAGTCGATTGCGGTACCAACTCCATTCGACTGCTGATCGCCGACGTCGGCGCCGACGGTCGTCTGGTGGATGTCCGGCGCGAGATGCGCGTCGTGCGACTCGGTCAAGGTGTTGATGCGACAGGGACATTCGCGCCCGAGGCCATCGAACGCACCCGGGTCGCGCTGGTCGAGTACGCGTCGATGATCGCCGATGCCGGAGCAACCGCCGTTCGCATGGTCGCCACCTCGGCTACTCGCGACGCTGCGAATCGGGAAGAATTCTTCACGATGACGCGGGACGTGCTCGGCGCGGTGATTCCCGGATCCGGAGCAGAGGTCATCACCGGCGACGAAGAGGCGCGCCTCTCGTTCAGCGGTGCTGTGGGAGAACTCGATCCGTCGGAGGGCCCCTTCGTGGTGGTCGATCTCGGCGGCGGATCCACCGAAGTTGTCCTCGGCGACACATCGGGCGTCCAGGCTGCGTACTCCACCGACATCGGCTGTGTGCGCGTCACGGAGCGTTGCTTACCGTCGGATCCGCCTACAGCAGAGCAGGTTTCCGAGGCGACGGCTTTCGCGACCGCGAAACTTGCCGAGGCGTTCGAGGCCGTACCTGTCGAGAAGGCGCACACGTGGGTGGGTGTCGCTGGAACCATGACGACGCTGGCCGCGATCGCGCAGGATCTTCCGGAGTACGACGCCGAGAAGGTGCACCTGTCGAGGATTTCGTTCAATCAACTGTTCGACGTGTGCGAGCGTCTCATTGCTATGCCTCGGGTTGATCGTGCTGCCTTCGGCCCGATGCATCCGGGGCGGGTGGACGTCATCGGCGGCGGAGCGATCATCACCACGGTGCTGGCTCAAGCGTTCGAAGCCAAAGCCGGGATCGCCGAACTGGTTGTCAGCGAACACGACATACTCGACGGCATCGCGATGTCGGTAGCTCAGACCGACCCGATAGTCTGATCCCTGCCGCACCCGACCCGTCGGGTGCGGCAAGGCCCCCATAGCCCAATTGGCAGAGGCAACGGACTTAAAATCCGTCAAGTGTCGGTTCGAGTCCGACTGGGGGCACCACGTAGATCCTCCTGCACATTGAATCGAAAAACCCCGCTCGTCCTCTTCGGGCGGGCGGGGCTTTCCGTGGAGCAGCGACTGACCACCAAGTGGCTACTGAGCCCAGACGGTCGTCCCGGCAGGAGCATTCAGCGTGTTGACGAGATCGATGCCGGCTACGACAGCCGCGCCGCCGCCGCCGAGGATCGTTCCGGCGACACCGCCGATTCCGGCGCCTGTTGCGAGGCCACCCAGGCACAGTGCCGCGGCGACGGGGAGTCCGACGATGGTCAAGCCCAGCGGAGCGCCGACAGCGCAACCGATTCCGGCGCCGACGATGGTGCCGAGCAGGCTGCCGACCTGAGTGCCGAGTCCGAGTTGGCTCTGGAAGTGCGCAATCGCCCGATCATTCTCCTCGGGCGAGGCGACGGGCGTCCATTCCTTTGCCGCAGGCGCACTCTCGGGTCGAGGTGTTGCCTTCGCCGAATCGGTGATCGGTGTCAGCGTGAGGGTCTTACCGTCTTCACTGATCGTGCGATCGAAGGGGAACTGTAGATCCCCGAGGTTGTATGCGAGAGGCAGGGAAACAAGGTCGGCTCCCTTGCTGTCCTGCAAGACGACGGACTTGCCGTCGCCGGACACCTTGAACAACCCGGCGTCGATGGTGGTGACGATCGACTTGTCGACGACCTTCGCTTCGTAATTCACGTCGGTCGACGGATCAGCTGATGCGATCCCTGTTGATGCTCCGACTGCAGCGACCGCTAGAGCAGTCACAGCCGCCTTCTTGAAGAAACCCATAGTTCAACCCCGTGTTCGCCTGCGTGTGCTCGCAGAAACTCGACAACTTCGGACATTGGTAAACCCCCGACAAAGCCTTCGTATTAAAGCAGACCGAAGTGACGGAAGGGATAGTTGCGCTCGGGCCGACCGGAAGCGGCCGGTGTAATCGAATGTGCAGCGTGCAGTATCAAGTTGTCGAACATGTGTGCGAAAATGTGGAGATGCGGTTGACCGAGCAATCCCCGGACTGCTGCCCCAACGGACACCGGCTCACGGCGAACACATGCCTTGTCGGTTGGGAGGTCTGCGGGTGTGCCTCGACGGAGAATGGCGGACACAGGACCCATTACTGCAGGCGATGTGGTGAAACTGTCCGGACGCCGGAGTGTGTCGGCGTGGATCCGCAGAAAAGTCGGTGGAGTTGAAGTGCTGTTACGTTGTGTTTCAAAGAGATTCGCGAGAGCCTCACCCGGCGGATCGGTGCCGGGTGAGGCTTGTGGATCAGGTAGGCGGGGCGACGGGTGCGTCGCTGCTTCCTCCCGAGCTCCCGCTCGACGAGCCGGTGCCGAACAGTAGGCCGAAGAAGCCGGAGATTGCGCCGAAGAAATCGAACATGGGCGAGCCTTTCGCGAGGACGAATGCGGTCACGACAAGTGGCCGACTTGTGGTGGTGTTCAGAGAAGTTCCGTCGACATTGACGGCAAAGGCGTCGGACGAAGGCCGACTGCCGGATGAAATGTACGATTCGCCCCGGTTTGATACAAGTCTTTCCCGAGTAACAGTTACTTGAGGCTTAAATTATCGGGGGTGCCTGCCCGATCGGGGGTGCCTGCCTGATCTGGGGTGCCCTGCCTGCTTGGGTGGGGCAACCAGGCGGGGCAGTGGTTGGCCGTCCCTCTCAATACCGACCTACGGCGAACCATCGGCGTTGAAACTACCCACAGTTCGTGACGTGCGCCACTTACGTACCGGTACCTTCGTTAGCCGAGGTCGGACGTTGCGGCGAAGGCGGTCGTCGACGTCCCCGCGGGGATGTGGTTCATCGAGAAATCGCGGTCCCGATCAGGGTTGACGACGCTTGCCAACAGGAGCATGGCGGCGACAAAGAGAACTCCTGCGGCGAGGTAGGCGATTCTCACGGGCAGGCGCGGGCGTCGATCTGAATTCGTGGACATTCACGTTCTCCATCGGTGCATGTTGGACGAACGCCTAGTTTAACGATCAACTAATGAAAGGGTGCGAACAGTGACGCAAGATACGAAAAGGCCCTCGATCTCGGGGGAAATCGAGGGCCTTTCCGGTCGAACGTCGGCGCCGCCAAGCACATAGCGTCACCGACCCACTATCGGTGTCGAGCGTGACCCCTCATGTCCGACCCCACTTCTCGACACTATCCAGTAACTTGCGACATTGTGGATGATTCGGACATTGTCGTTCGGATGGGGGAGATCGCGTCCGCAGCCCCTACTTTCGTCCGGCAGCCCATTTCATTCCCCAGTTGTAGGCCCGATCGAGATCTGACTGACTGCCGTTGATGTACTGAACTTCGCGCGTCACCGTCACGCCTTGACCTGAACTTTGGATGAGCGCGATCGCGCACAGTCGCTCCTGGTTGCTCGCGGAGTCGAGTCGCACTTCCACCTCCGGCCCGTTGGTGGGATACAAGGTGACGACGCCGTCCACGGCCGCCCAGTTGGGAGCGCCGTCGTAGATCATCGCGAAGATCAGGATTCGCCGGAAAGCGCTTGGGTCACCAAGATTGACGTGCATGTTCTCGCCGCCGGTGTTCGCGCCACTGCGGTCGTCGCCGTCGAGGGAGATGTAGGGCGGAGAAGTCAGTGAACCGAAACTGTTACCCAAGGCCTGAACTACTCCCTTGGACCCGTCGGCAAGTTCGTAGAGGCATCCGAGGTCCAGGTCGACCGCACCAGAGCCTGCGCCGGCGAGCTTGGCGAGAAAACCGGTCTTCTTCGGTGGAGCCCCCTGTGACCAGTTGAGGTTCACGCGCATATTGCCTTGTCGTTCACCCGCCTTCGCGAGGTTGACCGTCGGCGCCGATTTGGTGAGCGTGATCTTGCTCAGGCTGACCGGTGCTTGCGACGGAGTGGACTCGCCGGAACGTCGGGTGTAGTCGATTGCCATCGTGATAGTCCTTGTCTGAACTCGAATGAGTCCGATCGTGTTACCCGTCGAGGAATCTCCACCGACGTGATCGGCGATCTCCGGCCATTGTCCCTCATGTCTGATTTCAACCGTGGGTATCAAACTCGCCGCACCAACTTCCGGCAGACCAGCAGTTTGCTGATTACTGTGTCTGTGGGCAGACCTGACTCCGAAATAGGTCGGACGTACTGGTTGACACCGCAGTGCCCAATTACGGGAGAATTGCTGAGTCGGACGTCCGATTCGATTGCGTCGTGGGAGCGGGAGGTAAGAGATGTCAGTCCTGTCTCTTCTTCAACCCCACCAGAGAGAAAGACTGACGCCCGCCCAGCGCGATGACGTCACTCGCGAGCAGATAGCCGTCACCTTCGGCGTGCTGCCATGGGCCGCTGCCGTCCACCTCGTCGTCACACTCGGGCTGACGTTGTATGTGATTCCGCCGGACAGCGGACTGTTACCAAGCCTGTGGCCATTTCTGTCCGGCGTGATCGGGTTGGTGGGGATGTGCGTGGGTCTCGCCATTCATTTCAACCTGATCACACCCACGTACCGGATGTCCTACGCGTTTCTCATCGTCGAATTTGCTGTAGTCGGGATCCTGTATTCCTCGCTCGCCCTGGTCCTGTACCCGATCCTGGACGATTCCGGCGATCTGATCCTGATAGCGGTCACCACATCGATCACCGGTGCCGGAGCCGTGGCCACCGCGATGTTGCGAGTGGTGGGGGTCACCTGGGTCCTGTCCAATCTGATAATCCTCGGGGTGGCATTCTGGCTTCAGCCGGGACCCGAGTTCGAACGAATTCTCATTGGAATGATCGCCTATGGCGCGGCTCTGATCGGCGGCACGATAGTGGTCTCGGGCAACCTGGAATCTCGCTATCGAGCTGAATTGAGCGCCGCGTCGGAACGATCGGTCGTGCAGATGCTTCTCGAAGACTTCGAAGGCAACGCCGGGGACTTCGTGTGGGAGACGGACCAGAAAGGCAAGTTCAACCGAATCCCGACGCGGCTCGCGGTCGAAGCGGGGCTGGACTCCACCGAGTTGCAGGGAACGGCGTGGCAGGACCTGTTCATGGAGTTGGGCACCCTACGGATCCCCGGCGGGATCGATGCGCTCATGGAGTTGCAGCAGGCCCGCCACACGAAGACCGCATTCGTCGACGTGCTCGTTCCGGTCCGAGTTCACGGTGAAATTCGGTGGTGGCAGATCTCCGGACGCCCGCGCCCCGGCCGTACACCCGACGAGTTCGTCTGGCGAGGAGTCGGTTCCGACGTCACGGAAGTAAAACTGCAGAGTGACGAGATCGTGCGGATGGGTCGTGTGGACGCACTCACCGGTATGCCGAACCGGCACAGCTTCTGGACCGAGCTTGAGCGACTGCTGCGCGAGCCGTACACAAGCGAAAGTGGTCTCGCGTTGGCCATGCTCGACCTCGACAACTTCAAGTCGGTCAACGACACACTGGGACACACCGTTGGCGACGCGGTTCTGCGAGAGGTCGCGGATCGCCTGTCCGAAGCCGGCGGGGTGTCACAGTTGTTCGCACGTCTGGGGGGAGACGAGTTCGCGGTTCTTTTCACCGATGTGGGTGACAGCTCACAAGTTCGTACTCTGCTCGGCCGCTACATCGAAACTCTGCACGAGCCGATCACAGTGGCCGGTACGCGGTTGGAGATCGGATGCAGCATCGGGTACTACCTCCCCGACGAGCTGCCGTCCTCCGCCGACGAGATGATGGGCGCTGCGGACCTGGCCTTGTTCGCGGCAAAGGAATCCGGGCGCGGGGCCGTACGTGAATATCGAGACTCGATGAAGTCCGTGGCCGATCGGCGGGCCCGCCTGCTCGAAGATCTGGGAAACACTGTCGCGGAGAAGGACCTCGAACTCGAGCTGTTGCCCAGGATCGACGTGGTTTCCCGCGAGATCGTGGCCGTGGAAGTCCGCGTGATCTGGCACAACGCCCGCCTCGGTGCCGTTACGTCCGCCGAATTCATGAGCGTCGCAGACGACACCGGTTTGGCGTACTCACTGGGGACTACCGTCTTCGAGTTGGCCTGCGAGGCGGCGTCCCGCCTTCCTGATCACCTGCGGGTAGCCGTCGCGGTATCGACGCGTCAGCTCGAATCGGATTCCTTTGTCGTCGCGATAGGGGACTCGCTTCGACGATCAGGTGTCAGTGCACATCAGCTCGAGCTCCAACTCAACGAATCATCGGCGATCACCGACGAGTCCAAGTTTGCGTTGCACGCCATCGCGGACATGGGAATCGCGCTGACCGTGGACGAGTTCGGCGCCGGATTCTCCTCGCTCGCATCACTGTCCGGCCTTCCGTTCACCCGAGTCCGGATAGAACGCTCCATTTCGGGTGCAGTGCCTGGTGGACGGTCGATCCTCGAAGCTGTCGTGGATCTGGTCGACGCATTGGGAATGGAGGTCGTCGTCTCGGGAGTCGACGGTGAGGAAGACTTGAAGTCCGTGGCCGCTGCAAGGGTGAGGACTGTTCAGGGATACATCGCCGGCGGAGCCATGTCGGTCGACGCGGTCGCAGCGGCGGTAGCAGGCCGACGTGGATGACCCGGCAGTACTCCGTAGGCGTCGCGTCGGGACGTCGGTGCGCAAACTCGGTCGCAGCGGCACGGAACAACACCTCTCGGATTACGATCGCCGTCGCCTACTCGATCGACGACTGCGGTTCACCGCGCGCGTACTGCCGTGGTCGTTTCTGACCGCGGCGGTTGCCTTGTCAGCGATCGTGGTGCTTCTGCCGGTGGATGCCGGATGGTTCACCTTCGCCTGGTCGAGCGTCATGCTGTTGTCGAGCGCTGGATTCAGTGTGTATTGGCTCCGGCGCTCGCGTCTCGGCGTCTCCGAGTCCCAGACCACCGAACTGGTGGTACTCACAGTCGAAATCATTGTCTGGGGAGTGCTCCTGGCGTGCTTGGCTCTCGTTCTCTTCCCGATGCTCGATCCTCGTGACGAGTTGGTACTGAGCTCGACCTTGATCGGTGGGATCGCGGTCGGCGTGTTTCCCACCATGATGTTTCGCGGAATCACTGTGGTCTGGATCAGCCTGGTGGGAGTCGGGTTGGCCGGGGCGTTCTGGACGGAACCGGGCACATCGCGTTTCGTGCTGATCGGGGTGCTGGTCGTCTTTGTAGGTTCGCTCTACAGCGGAACTTTGCTGTTGGCCAAACTTTTCGAGAGACGGCTACGCGCCGAACTGATAGCCGAGGACGAACGAGATCTCGTCGAGTTGTTGCTCAACGATCTCGAAGACGGAGCACAGGATTGGCTCTGGGAGACCGATTCGCGCGGTATCGCCAGTACCGTGTCGTATCGCTTCGCCGAGCAGGTCGGTTTGCCGGCAGCACAGATTCGGGGCCGCACAATGCACGAGATCCTGATCGGGATCGGCGCGTCCCGAACAGATGTGGGCAGGAAGTCCCTTGATCTCCTCGCCGCGAATTTTCAAGCCGGGACGGCGTTTCGGGACCTCACCATGCAGGTCGTCGTTCGGGGCGATACTCGCTGGTGGTCGATGTCAGGTCACCCGGGCAGTGGCGATGGGGCGACCTACGGGTGGCGCGGTGTCGGATCCGATATCACGCACTCGTATCACCAGCGCCAGAACATCTTGCGATTGGCAGAGATCGATTCGTTGACCGGTCTCAGAAATCGGTACAGCTTCAACGCTCAACTGTCTTCGCGGATTCGGGACGGACACAGGGTGTGGCTGGCAATTCTGGATCTGGACAACTTCAAGTCGATCAACGACCGGTTGGGACACCACATCGGAGACGACGTGCTTCGCGATGTTGCCGGCAGACTGCACAGCGTTCTGCGATCGAACGAGATCTGTGGCCGACTGGGGGGTGACGAGTTCGCCATCGCCTTCGACGACCTAGCCTTCGACGACATCGGGAGTGCAGATGAGGTGGAGAAGAGATTCCAAACGATTCTCGACTCATTCGAACGACCATTTTCACTGGTCGGCAACCAGATTCGCATTCGTGCCAGTCTGGGGTACGGCTCGATGCCCGACGACGCCGACAGCCTCGAAGACCTGGTGATTGTCGCGGACCTCGCGCTTTACCACGCAAAGGAGAGCGGTCGGAACCAGATTCGCGCCTTCGATGCGACTTTGCGGGATCGTGCGACGGGTAGGGCTAGGGCACTGTTGGATCTTCGTCGTGCGTTGATCGACGAAGAGTTCGAGTTGGTTTATCAGCCACAGGTCTCGGCCGCGACTGGAGTTGTTGTCGGGTTCGAGGCTCTGCTGCGGTGGAACCATCCGACTTCAGGTCTCGTCTCGCCGGGAGACTTCATTTCGGTCGCCGAGGAAACCGGCTTGATCGTGCCGATCGGTGCAGGTGTTCTGAGGGCTGCCTGCACGGCGGCGACAACGTGGCCGGAGGACATTCGGGTTGCCGTCAATGTTTCTCAGGTGCAACTGCGTTCGAGTCGATACGTCGACTCGGTACGCCGGACACTGATCGAGGTGAACCTCCACCCCAGCCGACTCGAGATCGAGGTGACCGAATCGTTGGTCATCGACGACGCCGACCGAGATGTGTTGGTACAGCTCTCGGCGCTCGGCATCGCCATTGCGATGGACGACTTCGGCACAGGGTTCTCCTCGGTTGCCAGCTTGGCCCGGCTGCCGCTCGATCGGTTGAAGATCGATCGGGCGTTCGTCGCACCGCTGGACGCGGATCCCTCGAATTCGAGGTTCGCTGTCTTGCGAGCCGTCATCGCGATTGCCAAGTCTCTGGGGCTGGACACCGTCGCCGAGGGCGTGGAGACGGAGAGGCAGCGCGCGATAGTGACCGAGTGCGGATGTGACGTGATCCAGGGGTACCTCGAGGGAATGCCGATACGGGCAGCCGAGATTCCGCACTATTTGAATGGGCGACTCGGCGGTTCGAGCAGGTGGGGTGTCGCGGCTACCACTGAGTGAGAACTTTGCGCCCGTTTTGCCGTTCGATGTGTGACGGTACGCCGAAGTGCTTCACATCGAACTGCAGAAGGGTGTCTTCGTGGTGGTCGGATCGGCGTACTCCCCAGGGCCGATGTTGGTGGGTAAGAAGGCAGTGGTCACAGGCGGTTCCCAGGGAATCGGCGCAGCGATTGTTCGAGCATTTGCATCGCATGGCGCGTCAGTTCTGGTTGTCGATGTGGCTCCTCTTGGCGACGTCGAATTCGACTCGGCTGCAGGTGGTTCGATCAACTATCTCGAGTACGACGTGCGGACGCGGGAAGTCCCCGTCGCGTTGACCGAGTTCGCCCCGGACGTCCTTGTGAACAACGTGGGTCATTTCCTGAACCCGCCGACAGAGTTCACCGGTACGGATCCCGGTTTCTGGTCCGAGGCCGGCAGCATCAATTTCGATCACGTCGTGCGTCTGACCCATGCCCTGCTTCCCGGCTTGATCGACCGCGGTTTGGGTGGATCGATCGTGAACCTGACGACGGTGGAGGCGCATCGAGCGATCCCGGGCCACACGATGTACTCGGCATACAAGGCCGCGCTGACACAGTTCACCAGGAGCCTTGGTGTGGAGATCGGTCGAACCGGAGTGCGCGTCAACGCCATTGCCCCGGATCTGATCGAGTCGGTACAGGTGCCGTATCGCACGATCGTTCCCGCCGACGACTGGGACAAGTGGCCGGGGTGGGCACCGTTGGGCGGACCGGGCCAGCCGGTCGACATTGCCGGCCCCGCACTGTTCCTGGCTTCCGACCTGGCGAGATACATCACCGGAACCGTGATCCACGTCGACGGCGGCTCGCACGCTGCCGGAGGCTGGTTCCCCACAGAAGAGGGTGGCTGGACCAACCGGCCCCGAAAGGCTTGACACATGACAACTTTCAGTCTGAACGTTCCCAACTTCGGCACCACTCTCGGGGAGGACTCCTACGCGAAACTCGTGCAGGTCTGTCAGAGCGCGGAAGCTGCCGGCTTCGACCGGGTCCTCGTCACCGATCACGTGGTGATGGGCTCGGACAACTCGGCGTACACGTGGTCGGCGTTCCCCACCGAGCCCGACGCCAACTGGCTCGAGCCGCTGACCGTCCTGGCTTTTGTTGCCGGACAGACGAAGACAATTCGCTTGGGGACAGGAATCGTCATCGCGGCGCTGCGCGGGGGAGCGGTACTGGCCAAGACGGCCGCGACACTCGATCTGCTCTCCGGTGGCCGACTCGACCTCGGCGTCGGAACCGGTTGGCAGGAACGTGAATACGAGGCGGCAGGTATGGATTTCGGTAAAAGGGGACCACTGCTCGACGACGCTCTCTCAGTGTGCCGGGCCCTGTGGAGTGCGGCGCCGGCGAGCATCGACACCCCTCGTCTGAAGTTCGACGACGTGTACTGCGCGCCCCGTCCGGCCGCTGGAATCCCGATCTGGGTGTCCGGTTCACTCTCCAAGGCCGTTGTACGACGCGTTGCAACCTGGGGTGACGGGTGGATTCCGATCATGGGTGCCGCGGACGACGACCTACGTGAAGGGATCGACGTCATCGGCAAAGCGATGGCGGATCTCGGACGCGATCCAGCGGAATTGCAGGTCCGTGGGCGACTGACCGTCGTACGCGGGTCCGACGGTTCGATCGACCTCCCGGCGACGATGATCGGCGCCGAGCAGCTGCTCGAATCCGGTGCCACCGATGTGCTGGTTGCGCTGGCAGCAGTAGATCCGGATCCGGATGCGGCGATGGCAGAGTTCGGCGAGCTGGTGTCGGCCTTCGCAAAGGTGACCCGCTGACGATTGCGTCGAGGCGGTAGTTCTATCGTGCGAAGTGTTGTAGTGCAGCCTGATCGAGGAGAGAACACATGACCGAGAGCATCGTCGTGGATACGAGCCTGGAAGCGTTGCTCGACGCCCGGATCAGCTGCCGCGCCTACGAGGACCGTCAGGTGCCACGTGAGGTGATCGAGGAGATCCTTCGGCTGGCGCAGAAGACGCCGTCGTGGTGCAACACGCAACCGTGGCAGGTCGCGATCACCGAAGGGGAGGGCACCGAGCGATTCCGCGCCGGCCTCGGTGAGTACGTGATGGCCAACGCCCAGGAGTCGGACTTCGAGTTCCCGCGCGCGTACCAGGGCATCTACAAGTCGCGTCGGTTCGACTGCGCGATGGCGCTGTATTCGAGCGTCGGAATCGAGCACGGTGACCGCGCCGGATCCGCGGCACAGACGATGAAGAATTTCGAGCTCTTCGGCGCTCCTCACGTCGCGATCATCACCACCGACGAGGCATTGGGCACCTACGGCGCAGTCGACTGCGGGTTGTACGTGAACAGCTTCCTGCTCGCGGCCCAGAGTCTGGGGGTCGCCACCATCCCGCAGGCGGCGCTCGCGGGCAGCTCCAAGTTCATTCACGAGCATTTCGGTATCGACGACACTCGCAAGGTTGTCTGCGCGATCTCGTTCGGGTACCCCGACACCGACCACCCGGTGAACGGATTCCGCACCGAACGCGAAACCGTCGACAACGTCGTGCAGTGGAAGTCGAACTGACAGGGATGTCGAACTGATCACCTGCTGGTCGGGGGATTGAGTGTTGCGTAGTTCCACCTGAAAGACTGGTGGCATGTCCGACACACCCGAACTGTTCGATCGTCTGCGCCGATTCCCCGATGTCGAGGCACCCAATCTCTTTGCCGTCGATGCGGCTGATCGTCTGATCCTCGACGAGGCCGCCGACGCTCTTGCCGCGGCACCGGCGGGCACCGTCGTCGTGATCGGCGATCACTACGGTGCGCTGACTGCCGGTGTTGCGCTCGTGCACGGAATCGCCGCCGTGCGCGTTCACCAGGATCCGCTCACCGGAGAGCTGGCCCTCGCGAACAATGCGCGCGAACTCGGATTCAGTGACGCCTTCACCTCGCACGGACTGGACGAGGAGTTGCTCAGCGGCGCCCGCGTCGTGCTTATGCAATTGCCGCGTAGCCTCGCCGAACTTGCCGAGATCGCCCAGCTGATCGCGCTTCACGCCGACCCGGCGGTTCGTGTCTTCGCCGGTGGGCGTGACAAGCACATCACCCCGGCGATGAACAAGGTTCTCGGCGAATCGTTTTCCGACGTCAGCGCCTCGCGTGGGCGTCAGAAGTCCCGCGTACTCAAGGCTTCGGAACCGAAGGCCGAGGTCGTCGTCACGTTCCCGATGGCCGAGCGCCTGGAAGAGTTCGACCTCGACGTCGTTGCTCACGGCGCAGTGTTTGCCGGTGCGAGCCTGGACATCGGCACCCGGTTGCTCCTGGAGAACCTCGGAAAGATTGCGGTCGATCCGCTGAGTGACGTGATCGACCTGGGTTGTGGCAGCGGTATTCTCGCGGCGGCGATCGCGCGGAAGTTCCCGGACGTGCACGTGATCGCAACGGATCAGTCCTCGGCAGCCGTCGCTTCGGCTCTGGCGACCGCGTCCGCAAATGGCGTCGGCGATCGAGTGAGCGGCCTGCGCGACGACGCCGTGAGTTCGTTGCCCAGTGCGAGCGCGGATCTGGTTCTGTTGAACCCGCCGTTCCACGTCGGCGCGGCGGTCCACACCGGCGGAGCACTCAAGATGTTCGAAGCTGCCGGCCGTGTCCTGCGTCCCGGTGGCGAGTTGTGGACTGTTCACAACGCGCATCTGGGGTATCGCGAACCGTTGAAAGCCGCGGTGGGTCCGAGCGAGGCGATGGCGAAGAACGCGAAGTTCATCGTGATGAAGTCGGTCAAACCGTCCTAGTATCGAAAAGGGACGAGTGTCGACGAGTGTTGATCTTCCGGAAATGCGCCGGGAACTACAACCGAAGCTTCGACGTTGTAAATTACGAGTGCTTTACTTTTAGTCAGGTACACGGACCGTGTCGGAAACTCGGATCCGTCCGGCGAACCCGCGACGCACCCGTCGTAGGCCACCACGATGAAGGGATGATCACGGTGCGCACCACCAGCAACCCGGTGTTCCGCAATCTGCCCAAGCAAGAGGGCAACGGATACGCCTCGTTCGGATCTGCGACGGCGGGCGCCTCGCAGGCAACCCAGCAGTTCGGTCAGCCGCAGTACGCTCCGGCCGAGCCGTACCAGACCGGTCCCACCTCGCGGGCCATGACGATCGACGACGTCGTCACCAAGACGGGCATCACGCTCGGTGTGCTGACGATCTCGGCACTGGTGTCGTACTTCCTGGTCAACAACAACGCCGACCTCGCAGCCCCGCTGGTCATCGGCGGCGGTCTCGTCGGCCTCGTTCTGGTTCTGGTCGCTACGTTCGGCCGCAAGATGGACAACCCGGCAATCGTGTTGGCGTACGCCGTCGCCGAGGGTCTGTTCCTCGGTGCGCTGTCGTTCATGTTCACTGATATTCAATTCGGTGGCGTCGGCGGATCCGCACTGATCGCGCAAGCAGTCCTCGGAACGTTCGGCGTGTTCTTCGGCATGCTGGTCGTCTACAAGACCGGTGCGATCCGGGTGACACCGCGTCTGACGCGAATGATCATCGGCGCATTGATCGGCGTTGTCGTTCTGGCCCTCGGTAACCTCGTCGCGAGCTTCTTCGTCGACGGCGGGCTGGGATTGCGTGACGGCGGAACGCTCGCCATCATCTTCAGCCTCGTCTGCATCGGCATCGCAGCCTTCAGCTTCCTGCTCGACTTCGACGCCGCTGATCAGCTGATCCGTGCACAGGCGCCCGAGAAGGCAGCCTGGGGCGTCGCATTCGGCCTCACCGTCACCTTGGTCTGGCTGTACGTCGAGATCCTGCGTCTGCTGAGCTACTTCAACAACGACTAGTTCTCGAGTCGATCCGTAACACGAAGAAGGGCCCCGCGAGGGGCCCTTCTTTTGTCGTCTGTGGACGGTTACGGTGCTTGGATACCTAGCAACTGCTTGGTTTGGAACGAAGGGGAGCGAATGTCGACAAACACCTCTGAACCCATCCTGGTCGCGGATGCCGGAGCAGTGCGAACGCTGACCCTCAATAATCCGAGTCGCCTGAACGCATTTGATGCAGCCGGTTTTCGAGCGTTCACCAAAGCGCTCGACGACGCGGCGTCGGACGAAGCCGTGGCCGTGGTGATCGTCGAGGGCGCAGGCAAGGCATTTTCCAGTGGCGTCGACCTACGCGCACTCGCCGAACCAGGCGCAGACAACGCCGACTTCGGCCACGCATTCGCGCCGCTGATCGTCGCGCTGGTGGAGTTCCCGAAGCCATTGATCGCCGCGGTACACGGCGCTGCCGTCGGCATCGGCCTGACCATGCTGCTTTACTGCGACGTCGTCTACGTTGCCGAGGACGCACGTCTGCGTGCACCGTTCACTTCGCTGGGTACAGCTCCCGAAGCTGCCAGTAGTTGGTTGCTGCCCAAGGTGATCGGAACGCAGCGAGCCGCCGAGCTGATCCTGTCGGCCCGGTGGCTCAGCGGCGTCGAAGCTGCCGCCTACGGACTGGCGACAGCCGCCGTGCCGGCCGACCAGGTACAGGCACGCGCCCGCGGGAGTGCCGAGCAGATTGCCGCCAACGTCGGACCGGCAGTCCTTGCCGCCAAACGACTGCTCCGTCACGGATGGGCGGACGAAGCTCGCGCTGCCGTGCAGCGTGAGGACGACGCTGCGCGAGAGTTGATTCGCGAGTTGGGGAGTTTTGCTCGGAAGTTCACGACTACCTGAAACCCGACCACACGAAAGCGGCCGCCCGGCAGAAGCCGGGCGGCCGCTTTCGACGTGCTCAGGGGATCAGCTGAGGCGCTCGATCACCATTGCCATGCCCTGTCCGCCGCCGACACACATGGTCTCGACGCCGAAGGTCTTGTCCTGCTCCTGCAGGTTGTTGATCAGGGTGTTGGTGATACGGGCACCGGTCATACCGAAGGGGTGACCCAGCGCGATCGCGCCACCGGAGATGTTGAGCTTGTCCTCTTCGATGCCCAGTTCGCGAGCGGATCCCAGGACCTGCACTGCGAATGCCTCGTTGATCTCGAACAGGTCGATGTCGGAGATCGACTTGCCGGCGATCTTCAGGGCGTTCTTGACGGCCTGGATCGGGCCGAGGCCCATGATCTCGGGGGACAGGCCCGAGACGCCGGTGGAGACGATGCGAGCGAGCGGGGTCAGGCCGAGTGCCTTTGCCTTGGTGTCGGACATGATCACCAGTGCGGCTGCGCCGTCGTTGAGCGGGCAGGCATTGCCGGCGGTGACGGTGCCGTCGGGGCGGAAGACGGGCTTGAGGCCGCTGATGCCCTCGTAGGTGGTGCCGGCGCGGGGGCCGTCGTCCTTGGAGACGACGGTGCCGTCGGCGAGCGTGACGGGCGTGATCTCACGCTCGAAGAAGCCGCGCGCGATGGCTTCCTCGGCGCGGTTCTGGCTGCGAACTGCCCAGCGGTCTTGGTCTTCGCGGGTGATGCCGGTGGCCGAAGCGACGTTCTCGGCGGTCTGGCCCATGCCCAGGTACACGTCGGGGATCAGGCCCTCTTCGCGAGGATCGGTCCAGGCGACTCCACCTTCGGCGAGCTTGGCGCTACGGGCCTGCGCTGCGTCGAAGAGCGGGTTCTTGGTGTTGGGGAGGCCGTCGGCGTTGCCGGTGATGAAGCTGGAGACGGACTCGACGCCGGCGGAGATGAAGACGTCGCCCTCGCCTGCGCGGATGGCGTGCAGCGCCATGCGGGTGGTCTGCAGCGAGGAGGAACAGTAACGGTTGACCGTGACACCGGGGAGGAAGTCGTAGCCGAGCTGGACGGCGACGACGCGGGCGATGTTGAAGCCCGACTGACCGGCGGGCTGGCCGCAACCGAGCATGAGGTCGTCGATCTCGGTGGGGTCGAGCTCGGGGATCTTTGCCAACGCGGCGGCAACCATCTGAGTTGCGAGGTCATCCGGGCGGATGTCCTTGAGCGAACCCTTCATTGCGCGGCCGATGGGCGACCGTACTGCTGAGACGATTACTGCCTCGGGCATGAAAACTCCTTTTGTGTACTGCTCGAGGGCGGCTTGAAACGCCGTCGAGCAGGGCAAGTTGAATGCAGCTTCGACTTACAATTTACGTTGCCGCTCCCAGATGGTGGTCACGCAGTCTCACTCAGTTGACGTCGGGGCGCTGACCTGCAGGTTTGGTGCGTCTCGCGAAGGCTTTCCACTGGGTTGCCGCCGCCGTCAGTCGGGCCGCGACGGTGCGGGCTTGCGCCGCCTCCGAGACGTGGGGGAGTTCGGGTAGCGGGCCACCCTGCCATTCACCCAGAGCCGACGCGAGAACCGGGACGATCTGCTTCGCCGCGAGTTCGTATCCGGCCGCGGACGGATGGAAACGGTCGGCCGAGAACATCGTGTCGGGCGAGGCCAGGAATTCCTTGGCCAGCAGGTCGGCCAGTGGAACGGGATGACCCCCGGCGTTTCTGGTCGCGGCCGCCTGGGCGAGTGCGAGGCGATGGCCCCATTCGCGCACCACGGAGCGCAGAGGTTGCGGGATCGCCGTGACCACCCCCAGATCCGGGCAGGTGCCGACAACAACGACGGCGCCGCTCTCGCGTAAGCGTCGAACCGCGTCGCCGAGGCGTTTAGCCGACGCGTGAATCGCGTTCTTGGCGGTGACGTCGTTGGCGCCGATCAGGATCACCGCAGCGTCCGGGGGAGGACCGGCGACGAACATGGCGTCGACCTGCCCACTCAACCCGCGGGAGGTGGCGCCCCCGATGGCCTTGGTGCTCAAACGGATTCGCTTCCCGGTTTCACTCGCAAGCAGCTTCGCGACCTGAACACCCGGAACTTCCGAGGCCGTCAGCGCGCCCACGCCGGCCGCAGACGAATCGCCGAAGATCATCAAGTGGAGATCGAAGGGCACGGCCCGCCACCAGAGTTCCGGGTTGTCGGCGCCGGGCGCGTACACCCCGTCCGCCTCGGGTGGCTTGGCGATATTGCGACCGATCACCCCGCGGGCCGCCCCCGCCTGCGACATCAGATAGTTGTAGCCCAACCAGGAGAGCGTGCCTGCACTCGATCCGGCCACCACCGTGGCCACCGACGCTTTCAGTCCGGTTCGACTCACACTTGCCAATCTAGCCGGATTGCACCACCTTCGCCCGACGTCCGCGCGCACCGTTTTCTTTCATCTGGGAACATGGACGAATGCGCATCGCGGAACACGTCGTCGACCTCATCGGCAACACCCCACTCGTCAAGCTCACGTCCGTCACGGGCGAAAACTTCGGCACGGTGGCAGCCAAGGTCGAATACCTCAACCCTGGCGGTAGCTCCAAGGACCGCATCGCCGTCAAGATGATCGACGCAGCCGAGGCTTCGGGTGAACTGAAGCCGGGCGGCACCATCGTCGAGCCGACCTCGGGCAACACCGGAATCGGCTTGGCGCTCGTGGCGCAAAAGCGTGGATACAAGTGCGTTTTCGTCTGCCCAGACAAGGTCAGCGAAGACAAGCGCAACGTCCTGCGCGCCTACGGCGCCGAGGTGGTCGTGTGCCCCACGGCCGTCGCGCCGGACAACCCGAACAGCTACTACAGCGTCTCCGACCGTCTCACCCGTGAGATCCCCGGCGCCTGGAAGCCCAACCAGTACTCCAACCCGGGCGGACCGGAGAGCCACTACGAGACCACCGGCCCCGAGATCTGGGCCGACACCGACGGCAAGATCACGCACTTCGTCGCGGGCGTCGGCACCGGCGGCACCATCACCGGCACCGGCCGCTACCTCAAGGAAGTTTCGGGCGGCAAGGTCAAGGTCATCGGCGCAGACCCCGAGGGCTCCGTCTACTCCGGCGGCACCGGTCGTCCGTATCTGGTCGAAGGCGTCGGCGAAGACTTCTGGCCGTCGGCATACGACCCGTCCATCCCGGACGAGATCATCGCCGTCTCGGATGCCGATTCCTTCGAGATGACGCGTCGCCTCGCCCGCGAGGAGGGACTGCTGGTCGGCGGTTCCTGCGGTATGGCCGTCGTCGCTGCCCTCGAAGTAGCCAAGCGTGAGGGCCCCGACGCCCTGATCGTCGTCCTCCTCCCGGACGGTGGCCGCGGCTACCTGTCCAAGATCTTCAACGATCAGTGGATGGCGTCGTACGGATTCCTGCGCACCCCACTCGACGGCAAGACCAACGTCCCCACCGTCGGCGACGTTCTGCGTGGCAAGTCGGGCGAGCTGCCGGACCTCGTTCACACCCACCCGTCGGAGACCCTGCGCGACGCGATCGAGATCCTGCGCGAGTACGGCGTGTCCCAGATGCCCGTCGTGGGTGCGGAACCGCCGGTCATGGCAGGCGAGGTCGCCGGAAGTGTGTCCGAGCGGGATCTGCTGAGCGCGGTCTTCGAAGGCCGTGCGCACCTTGCGGATTCCGTCGAGAAGCACATGAGCAAGCCGTTCCCGCTCATCGGTTCCGGCGAGCCGGTCTCGGCTGCCACGAAGGCGCTCGGGGACACCGACGCACTCATGGTCGTCGACGACGGCAAGCCGGTCGGTGTCATCACGCGCCACGATCTCCTGGGTTTCCTGAGTTCGGATTCCTGAGTTCGGATTCCTGCGCCGGCACCGGCGCCATTAGGCTGGGGACCATGAGTGAGCAACGCAGCAAGGCCGACAACATCAGCTGGCAGGGTTTCTCCACGAAAGCGGTGCATGCGGGTTACGAACCCGATCCGCTGACCGGTGCGGTCAACGTGCCGATCTACGCGAGTTCCACCTTCGCCCAGGACGGCGTCGGTGGAATGCGCAGTGGCTTCGAGTACGCGCGAACGGGTAACCCCACCCGTCGCCCACTCGAGGCGAACCTCGCCGCGCTCGAATCCGGAACCTACGGCCGAGCGTTCAGTTCGGGAATGGCGGCCACCGACTGCCTGCTCCGTTCGGTACTTCGACCCGGCGATCACCTGGTCATCCCCGACGACGCGTACGGCGGAACCTTCCGTCTCATCGACAAGGTGTTCACGCAGTGGGGGATCGAGTACACCCCGGCTCCGGTGTCCGACGTCGATGCGGTGCGCGCGGCGATGAAGTCCAACACCAAGCTGGTCTGGGTCGAGACGCCCACGAACCCGCTGCTCAATATCGGTGACATCGAGCTCCTTGCCGAGGTCGCCCACGAGGGCAACGCAAAGATCGTGGTGGACAACACCTTCGCCTCGCCGTACCTGCAGCAGCCGCTGCAGCTCGGTGCCGACATCGCGCTGCACTCCACGACCAAGTACATCGGCGGACACTCCGACGTGGTCGGTGGCGCTCTCGTCTGCAACGACGAAGAACTGGACACCGCGTTTGCCTTCCTGCAGAACGGATCCGGCGGCGTTCCCGGCCCCTTCGACGCGTTCCTGACGTTGCGCGGAATCAAGACACTGGCGCTGCGCATGGAGCGTCACAGTGACAACGCGGAGAAGGTCGTCGAATTGCTCGACGGCCACCCCGCGGTTGCCGGCGTCATCTACCCCGGACTGGCTTCGCATCCGTCGCACAAGGTCGCGGCCAAGCAGATGCGACGCTTCGGCGGCATGATCTCCGTCCGCCTCAAGGGCGGCAAGGCGGCAGCTCTCGACCTGTGCTCGCGCACCGAGATCTTCACGCTGGCAGAATCTCTCGGCGGAGTCGAATCCCTCATCGAATTCCCCGGTGCGATGACCCACGCCTCGACGGCCGGTTCCGCTCTCGAGGTTCCCGACGATCTGGTTCGCCTGTCGGTCGGCATCGAAGACGCCTCAGATCTGGTCGGCGACATCGAGCAAGCGCTGTCCTGATCTTCGCTCTACAGTAATTCGACTTCGAATCTGCAGTGCGCCTTCACACCTCACGAGGGTGTGGAGGCGCACTTTCTGGAGGCATGCGTGAATCTCGAACAGATAAAGGCTGCACAGCAACTGCTCGCCCCGGTCATGCGACGCACCCCGGTCGTGGCCTCGCGAGTGTTGTCCGAAACCACCGGCTTCGCCGTGAGTTTGAAATGTGAAAATCTGCAGCGCACCGGCTCTTTCAAACCGCGCGGTGCGTACAACCGCATTGCCAATCTTTCCGCAGAGGAACGGGCAGCGGGCGTGGTGGCGGCCAGTGCCGGTAACCATGCGCAGGGAGTTGCCTGGTCTGCAACAGAATTGGGAATCAAGTCGACCGTCTTCATGCCGACGGGTGCGCCGCTGCCGAAGTTGGTGGCCACCAAGGCATATGGAGCTCAGGTCCACCTGCACGGTTCGACTGTCGACGAAGCGCTCGTGGCCGCTCGCGAATTCGCGGACCGAACCGGAGCAGTTCTGGTCCACCCGTTCGACCACGAGGACGTCGTGGCGGGGCAGGGGACTGTGGGGCTCGAAATCCTCGAGCAACTGCCTGAGGTCGGCACGATCCTCGTTCCCACCGGCGGCGGCGGTTTGATCGCGGGAGTGGCTGCAGCCGTCAAAGCTGTGCGCCCGCAGGTCCGCATCGTCGGAGTGCAAGCCGAGACCGCGGCTGCCTGGCCGGCGTCGTTGGCAGCCGGGAGGCCGACCGCCTTGGCGTCGATGTCCACGATGGCAGACGGTATCGCCGTTGGCTGCCCGGGCGAGGTTCCGTTCGCCGAAGTTGCCGCCCATGTCGACGCCGTGGTGACGGTCAGCGAGGAAGCGCTGTCCAAAGCGCTCCTGCTGTGCCTCGAACGCGCCAAGCTCATCGTCGAACCGGCCGGCGTCGCGGCCGTCGCGGCCTTGATGACCTGCACTCCGGAGGAGCTGGGACTGACAGGGCCGGTGTGCGCCGTGCTTTCCGGCGGCAACATCGATCCGCTACTTCTCACGCACGTCATCTCGCACGGTCTGCGAGCGGCCGGACGGTTCCTCGGCGTTCACATCACCATCGACGATCGGCCGGGCGCACTGGTCTCGTTGCTGGAAGTGGTTCGAGCGAACGGCGCCAGCGTGGTCGATGTCATCCATTCCCGTACCGGTGGCGAACTCGCGCTCGACGAAGTGGAAGTCTTCCTCACCGTCGAGACGCGTGGTCCGGACAACAAGGCGGAACTTCTGACGGCCTTCGACGGCGCCGGTTACGCAGTACGACTGCAGAACTGAGGCGAGTTACTCGTCAGGCCAGCCGCCCAGAACCGTCACGCGGTACTCCTGGTCGACCAGCCTGGCGGGTACGTCGAGTTGATGTAGCCAGTCGATGGCCGAACCGCCCATGCCGACCGCAACCCGACTGAATGCGGCGGCCTGGGCGCAGGAGGATGCAATCACCGACACCGTGCGCCACATCGGCGTCGCCGTCGATTCGCGGTGCAGTGGCTTGACGGTGCTGGCCGTGGCGATCCCGCAGTCGGACGGAAGTGCTACCTGGCAGGTCGGGTCGCCGGGCAGGTCTTGCACCTGAATCTGCCAGCCGTCTTCCGGCGCCGGGCCGGCAACCGCGATGTCCCCGCCGAGGCCGACCAGCACGCCACACCCGAGAAGAGTTGCAGTGGACGCGGCACAGTGGTCCGCTGAACTGGCGCGGGCCGTCGCGGACAGATCGAGAACGACGTCGTCCGGGCTGTACACGCGGTTGTTCTCGACGCGAATCTTCCACCAGGAGTGAGGGTCTGCCGACCCGGCCGTCGGCGTGAGTTTGCCGTCGGTCAGTCGTGCGACAGCCAACGCGTCTTCGAGGAAGTGCGCGAACATCGGGGTCACGGCGACGCCGTCGACGTTGCTCGCGGCGCTGACATAGGTACGAATCTCGGAGTCGGCACGATCTCGATTGGTGGCGGCGTCGGCAGCGGTGAGGTACCCGCGAACCAGGCTGGCCGCGGAGGGAAGGACTTCAGGGTCGGTGACGACGACCCGGGCCTGAACCCCCCACGTGAGCCACTCGGAGGCCGAGCGCGGAGTACTCACGAACCGTTGGAGACGGCGTCCGGGGTTCCGAATCCGGCGACCACGACGGGCCGCTTCGCTACGGGATTCTTGGTGTGAGAAGCCGACGTGTCCGGTGCGAGTGCCGTGGCAGTGGGAGAAGAAACGAGTGAAAGTCCGCCGCTTGCGAGTGCTCCCGCCACAGCCGTGGCTGCGAGGGCGAGGCGAACGGGTCGATACACCGTAGTGCGTCCCCGGGCGGGTCGTGGCCGATCGTCGCTCATGGACTCAGCTTGCACGCCGAAGCTGAGAAAAGCCTTGGCGTCTGTAGTCATTTGCGTAACGCCCGCCGAGATAAATGAGACATTGGTTACAGGAGTCGCGAGACTGAGCCGTGTCGAATGCATGTTCGAAAGAGTAGATGTTCGCACCGACAAGTTTCGGGTACGACCACGTACATGGATTTTCAGAGGTTTATCGGAGGTTCGGATGGCAGTCGGTGTCCTGGCGATCGCTGTGTCGATCGGCACCGCACTGGGCGTGATGAGTGGAACTCTCGGAGCGCCCGCACAAGTCGAGAAGAACGAGTCTTCGAATGCTGCAGTCTCACTTGCAGCCTGGAACGGACCGGCACGAACTCAGGACACACCTGAGGGAATCGTGCCTTCCGTACCCTCCAACTTTCCGGGAGCGACATTGGCGCCCGTGGGAGCGGTGGCAGTGTTCGCGCCGTGGATCAAAAAGGCCGGTGCTCTGTGCTCGGAGATCACGCCCGCGGTGATCGCCTCGCTGTACTCGGTCGAGAACGGATTCAAGTACGGACCCGATACCGACATCTCACCGGAAGGTGGGCGCGGGCCTGGCCGCTTCACCACCGCAGCGTGGACGGCATACGGCAAGGACGGTGACGGCGACGGAAAGATGGACATCCTGGGCGTTGCCGATCCGGTGATGACAACCGGATACCGGTTGTGCGATCTCGTGAAGCAAGCGCAGTCCTGGCAGAAGTCCGGTGAGGTCGAGGGCGATACCGTCGACCTCGCGCTCGCTGCCTACGACGTCGGGCCGGACGCAGTTCGCGAAGCGGGCGGCGTTCCGGCAGACAAGTCGGGCGAGGTTCCTGCGGAGCAGGCGGTCGCCGCTCCGTTCGTCGCCCAGATCAAATCGTTGCAGGACTCGTTCGCCCTGATGCTTGCGCCCTTCGACTACAACAACCTCGCCGCAGCGGTGGGCGGCGTCGTCGAGGCCGGTCTGAAGTTTCTCGGATTGCCGTACGTGTGGGGTGGCGGAAACATCAACGGGCCGTCGATGGGCGGGTTCGACTGCTCGGGGCTGACGTCGTACGCGATCCACGCGGCCACCGGGGTGACTCTGCCCCGGACCTCGGAGACGCAGTGGGGTGTCGGCGTCGAGATCCCGCTGGATCAGGCGCAGCCCGGTGACCTGTTGTTCGGCAACTGGCAGGCAGGCGGCCCCGGCCACGTGGCGATCTACGTCGGCAACGGTCAGATGCTTCACGCACCCACGTTCGGCGACGTGGTGAAGGTCGGCCCGATCTTCGCCGGCATGAAGGCTCGCCGCGTGGTGTGAGTGGGCAGGAAACGGCGAGCGTCGACAGAGCAAGAAGCGCCACCCGACCGAGTCGGGTGGCGCTTCTTTTCAGAGCTGGTACAGCCGATCAGCTGTGGTAAGGCTCCGCGCTCAGCAGCGTGACCTTCATGGTGCTGCCGTTGGGCAGGTTGTACTCACGCGTGTCGCCGACCTTGGCTTCGAGCAGCGCGCCGCCCAGCGGTGAGTTCGGCGAGTAGACCTCGAGCTTGGCGTCACGTGCGCCTTCTTCGCGGGTAGCGATCAGGAACGTCTCGGTGTCACTCTCGTCGCCGTCGTAGTAGACCTTGACTACGGATCCGGGCAGTGCGACACCGGACTGAGTGGGGGCCTCGCCGACCTTTGCGCTGTTCAGCAGCTCCTGGAGCTGGCGAATGCGGGCTTCCTGCTGACCCTGCTCTTCGCGGGCAGCGTGGTAGCCGCCGTTCTCCTTCAGGTCGCCCTCTTCGCGACGCTCGTTGATCTCGGCGGCGATGACCGGGCGATTGGCGATGAGCTGGTCGAGTTCGTTCTTGAGCCTGTCATGTGATTCCTGGGTAAGCCAGGTCACCTGGGTCTCGGTCATCTCGATCACTCCCTAGTAGTCGGAGCCGGGGGCTCCCTCGACGATCGCTGCAACAGCAGCGAACAACGACACAGAAGCACCACCAGGGATGCAACCTTGCCGTCAAACCTTGCGTCAATGCAGCAATACACGGTTCCACCCGGAACCGTGTATCGGGCAATTCTATCACGCATGACTACCCGCCCTGTCCGGCGTCAAACGTCCGGCAGGGTGGGTGCGTTCCGAGGTCAGCTCTTGGTCAGGTACTCCGGAACGTCGAAGCTGCAGCCGTAGACGTCGGCCATGCCTGGCGGCTGGGACGTCTTGACCTCGGTGTTGAACTCGAGGGTCTGATGTTCCGACGACGGGACGTAGACCTCACGTCGACCGGTTTCGGAGCCGTCCTTCGAGCGTGCGCGCACGATGCACATCGCTTCACGCGACGAGTCGTCGCGTGTGACGGTGAAACGGATCTTCACCGTGGAGTCGTTGGCGATGTCGAACGAGATGGTCTCGGTCTCGATTTCCTTGACCGCAAATTTTCCGTACGCGTAGTACGCGATTCCGCCGCCTACGACGATGACGAGAGCGGTCAGAGCCCACACCATCCACTTGCGGGGACTGCCCGTGCGAGTTGTGCTCGGGTACCGATCTTGGGGAAGCGGTTTGCTCATCACTCTGCTCTCGAAGACTCGAGTTCGCGTGTCGTGCAGCAACTGACTGTGTCCCGCCGGATTACCGAAGGGGTCACGGCTGCGCCAGGAACTCTCGGGTGGAACTATAGAGGACGTATCCCGTCGCGCCGTCGGTAGGTTTGTCGGCAGTCGGTACGTTTGACGGCAACGGCCCGGAGTAATCCGAGCGGTGCACAGCGTGTGATTCGAAGACTGCCGGTGACGGCTACAGGTGAACTGCCGGTGACGGCTACAGGTGAACTGCCGGCAACGGCTACAGGTGAAGTTGAGGTGAACGAACACGTGAGCGGATTCCGGCTCATGGCCGTCCATGCCCATCCCGACGACGAGTCGAGCAAGGGTGCGGCCACCACCGCCCGTTATGCAGCCGAAGGCCACGAAGTGATGGTCCTGACGCTCACCGGGGGTGAGCGTGGCGACATTCTCAACCCGGCCATGGACGTTCCCGGTGTCCGCGATCGAATCAGCGAAGTTCGCCAGGAGGAGATGGCCGAGGCCGCTCGCATCCTGGGCGTGAAGCAGCGCTGGCTCGGTTTCGTCGATTCCGGGCTTCCCGAGGGCGACCCTCTTCCGCCGCTGCCCGAAGGGTGCTTCGCCCTCGTTCCGCTCGAAGAGTCGACGCGCGCTCTGGTCAAGGTGATTCGCGAGTTCCGTCCCCACGTCGTCACGACGTACGACGAGAACGGCGGATACCCGCACCCGGATCACATCCGGTGCCACGAGGTGACGATGGCAGCCTACGAAGCCGCCGCCGATCCCGAGTACTTCCCCGAGGACGGTCAGCCGTGGGAAATCAAGAAGGTCTACTACTCGCACGGATTCATCCGTAAGCGCCTCGAACTCTTCCAGGAGGAGTACGAGCGTCGCGGAGAGCCGTTCCCGATGGCGGACTGGCTCAAGAAGTGGAAGACCGAACGCGGCGACATGATGGTCCGGGTGACCACTCAGGTCACGTGCGGCGACTACTTTCCCCAGCGTGACGATGCTCTGCGCGCACACGCGACGCAGATCGATCCCAACGGTTCGTTCTTCGCTGTGCCGCTCGACATTCAGCAGAAGATCTGGCCCACCGAAGAATTCGAGCTCGCCAAGACGCGGGTCACCACGTCCATTCCGGAAACCGACCTGTTCGCAGGTCTCGAAGAGGACGCTCAGAAGTGAATGCTCTGTCCGCCGAGGTAGTTCTCGGCACCACACAATTTCTTGCTCAGACCCCGAGTAACCCATCCGGACCGGAGTTCGGAAAGTCGTCTCCGGTCGGCCTGCTGGTGATTCTTGCGCTGCTCATCGGTGTGATCCTCCTGGTTCGGTCGATGAACCGCCAGCTCAAGAAGCTGCCGGAGACGTTCGAACCGGATCATCCCGAACTCGATCAGCAGGCAGACGAAGGCACCGACCGGGGAGCAATCACTGCTCCGAGCCCGGCGGAACCCAACGTCTCTACCGAGAAGAAGCCCAAGCAAGAATCCTGAGACGAACGAGGTAGCGGCGATGGACCCACGGATGCGGAACAACCTGGGTGGGTCCTCGAGCCCTTACCTGCGTCAGCACGCCGACAATCCGGTCCACTGGCAACAGTGGGGCGAAGAAGCGATGGAGTGGGCGCGCGAGCGCAACGTGCCGATTCTCCTCTCGATCGGATACTCGGCGTGCCACTGGTGCCACGTCATGGCGCACGAGTCGTTCGAGAACGACGAGATCGCGGCCGTCATGAACGCGAACTTCGTCTGTGTGAAGGTGGACCGAGAAGAACGTCCCGACATCGACGCCGTCTACATGAATGCGACGGTTGCGATGACCGGCCAGGGCGGCTGGCCCATGACCTGTTTCCTGACTCCCGACGGTTCACCGTTCTACTGCGGCACGTACTACCCGCCGACGCCTCGCGGCGGAATGCCTTCGTTCACACAGCTTCTCGAAGCGATAGTCGACACCTTCACGAATCGGCGCGACGAGGTCGACAACGCGGCGCAGTCGATCGTCACGGAACTTCAGCGCGCGTCGGGCGGGATTCCGTACGGCGGAGCACCCATCGACGCCGAGCTGCTGAACGCGGCGGGCCGGTCGATCCTCGGCGACGAGGACGTCCCGCGCGGGGGATTCGGTGGGGCACCGAAGTTTCCACCGTCGGCACTACTGGAGGGGCTGCTCCGACAGTACGAGCGAACGGGTTCGGGCGAGATCCTCGGCGGCATCGAGCGCACCGCCGAAGCAATGGCACGTGGCGGGATCTACGACCAGTTGGGTGGCGGTTTCTCGCGGTACTCGGTCGATGCCGAGTGGGTGGTTCCGCACTTCGAGAAGATGCTCTACGACAATGCGCTGCTCCTGCGGTTCTACGCGCACTGGGCGCGGCGCACCGGATCGGACCTCGCCACTCGCGTCACCGAGGAGACCGCAAGGTTCCTGCTCTCCGATCTGCTGACCGAGAACGGTTGCTTCGCTTCGGCTCTCGATGCCGACACCGACGGCGTCGAAGGCCTCACGTACGTATGGACGCCGACGCAGCTGGTCGAGATTCTCGGCGCGGAGGACGGGCAGTGGGCGTCGGAGTTGTTCCGGGTCACCGATACCGGAACCTTCGAAGAGGGTGCGTCGGTACTGCAGTTGCTCCGTGACCCCGACGACTGGTCGCGCTGGCAGACGGTCTCCGACGCTCTACGCGCCGTCCGGGCTCAGCGTCCACAGCCCGGCCGCGACGACAAGGTGGTGACGGCCTGGAACGGGCTGACCGTCACGGCCTTGACGGAAGCCGGACTTGCCCTGGACCGACCCGACTGGATCACCGCGGCGGCCGAGTGCGCAGGCGCTCTTCTCGACCTTCACCTGGTGGACGGTCACTTGCGTCGCGCTTCCCTCGGCGGGGCTGTCGGCGTCCCGACGGGCGTGCTCGAGGATTACGCAATGTTGGCCACCGGACTCCTGGCTCTATACCAGGCAACGGGATTGGCGCGGTGGCTCGATGCGGCGCAGCAGTTGCTCGACGTCACTGTCGACCACTTCGCTGATCCGGCCGAGCCGGGAAGCTGGTTCGACACGGCCGATTTCGCGGAGTCGCTCGTGACTCGGCCCCGAGACCCGTTGGACGGCGCGACGCCGTCCGGTGCGTCGAGCGTCGCGGAGGCTCTGTTGACCGCAGCGGCGTTGACCGATGCCGAGCGCTCTTCTCGTTACGCCCAGGCCGCGGCGGACGCGCTGGCGAGGGCCACGCTGCCGCTCGAGCGTGCGCCTCGGTCGGCGGGGCACTGGCTCGCGGTGGCGGAAGCGTCGTTGCGTGGTCCGATACAGGTGGCCGTCGTCGGGGAAGGTTCGCTGTTGGCCGATGCCCGCCGGCTTGCGCCGGGTGGTGCAGTGGTTGTCGGGGGTGCCCCGGATTCTTCACCGCTGCTTGCAGATCGACCCCTCGTCGACGGTGGTGAAGCCGCGTACATCTGTCGGGGATTCGTGTGTGATCGGCCGGTGACGACGGTGGTGGAACTGGCGAGTCAGTTGAACACGACGAGCCATACCGCGATGTAGTGGCAGATCGCTGCGACGACCGTCGCGGCGTGGAAGAACTCGTGATGCCCGAACGTCGTGGGCCACGGGTTTGGCCATTTCGTCGCGTACAGAATTGCGCCGACGCTGTAGAAGATTCCGCCGACGAGCAGCAGCACCATAGGCGCCACACCGACCTGGTGCGTCAGTTCACCGACCACGGGAACGATCGCCCAACCGAGGAGCAGGTAGAGCGGGACTCCCACCCATTTCGGGGCGGTGGGCCAGAGCATCTTGAGTGCGACGCCGGCGAGCGCGCCTGCCCACACGATCGCGAGGATGATCTTGCCGGTGTGAGTCGGGAGGCCGAGCATGGCGAACGGTGTGTAGCTGCCGGCGATGAAGAGAAAGATCATCGAATGGTCCGCACGCTTCATCCACGTACGGCCCTTGACCGTCTGCCACTGGATGCGGTGATACGTCGCACTGATGCCGAAGAGGCCGCAGATCGTGACGCTGTAGATCGCGGTTGCCCAAGCCGCTTTGGCGCCGACCTGAGCGCCGGCTACGGAGACGAGAACGATGCCTGCGACGACGGAGACACCGAGCGCCCACAGATGGATCCAACCGCGCATGCGTGGTTTGACCGGAAGCTCGTCGAGCCCGAATGCCGTCATGTGCAACCCCTCTCGTTCCGTACTGTTGCGAACCGCGTAACCTACGGTACCGTAGGTTACGCATCAGTAGCATAACCTACCTGCGGGTTTTCGACGCGTACAAAAACCGTGACGGCGCTCGCATGTGCCTGTCACTGCCGGGCGTAGTCTTTGACACCATGGTGATGTCACGGTGAATCTGCGCGGACTGCTGTACAGCATCTACGAGCGACGACTCCTCAGTCATCTCGACGGTCTCGCGCACCCACGGCACGTAGCCGTGATGTGTGACGGAAATCGGCGATGGGCTCGCGAGAACGGCTTCACCGATGTCAGTCACGGGCACCGCATGGGCGCGCTCAAAATTGCCGAATTGCTCGAGTGGTGCGACGCCGCCGGAATCGAGATGGCAACCATCTACCTGCTCTCGACCGAGAACCTGCGCCGCGAGCCGGAAGAGCTCGACACCCTCCTCGAAATCATCACCGACGTCGTCGAAGAGATCTCCGGGCCCGGCAAGAACTGGAGTGTGCAGATCGTCGGGGCTCTCGATCTTCTGCCTCCCGAGCAGTCCAGGCGCTTGCGGGAAGCGGCGGCGGGGACGAGCGGCCGAACCGGGACACATGTCAACGTCGCGATCGGATACGGCGGGCGTCAGGAGATCGCCGACGCCGTCCAATCGCTCCTGCGCGACAAGATCGGTGCGGGCCTGAGCGGAGACGAACTGATCCAGGCCGTCACGGTCGACGGCATCGACGGGCATCTGTACACGTCGGGACAGCCCGATCCGGATCTGGTGATCCGCACCTCCGGCGAGCAGCGGCTCTCCGGATTCCTGTTGTGGCAGAGCGCCTATTCGGAGATCTGGTTCACCGAGGCGTACTGGCCCGAGTTCCGTCGAGTCGACTTTCTTCGAGCCTTGCGCGATTACGCGGCGCGCCACCGCCGGTTCGGCGCCTGAGCCGTCTCAGAGCTTGCGCAGCCGCAGCCGGTTGATCGTGTGATCGGCGTCCTTGCGCAGCACCAGGGTTGCGCGGGGACGGGTGGGGAGAATGTTCTCCACCAGGTTCGGGTGATTGATCGAGTTCCAGATCTCCTTCGCCGCGATGGTCGCGTCACGGTCGGAGAGGCCGGAGTAGTGGTGAAAGTGGGCGTTCGGATCGGCGAACGACGTGTTGCGTAGCGCAAGGAACCGCTGGATGTACCAGGCTTCGATGTCCTCGATGCGGGCGTCGACGTAGATCGAGAAGTCGAACAGATCGGAGACCATCAGACGCGGGCCGGTCTGCAGGACGTTGAGGCCCTCGATGATGAGGATGTCGGGCTGGCGGATCAGGTGGTACTGGCCCGGGATGATGTCGTACGACGTGTGCGAATAGACCGGTGCCGCTACCTCTTCCGCCCCGGACTTGACTTCGGTGACGAAGCGCAACAGCTTGCGGCGATCGTAGCTTTCGGGAAAACCCTTGCGGTGCATGATGCCCCGACGCTGGAGTTCCCTGGTCGGATAGAGGAATCCGTCCGTGGTGACGAGGTCGACGCGCGGATGGTGATCCCAGCGGGCCAGGAGAGCTTGCAGCACACGAGCAGTCGTGGATTTTCCGACCGCGACCGAACCGGCGACACCGATGACGAAGGGCACCTGACGGTCGGGATGCTTCTCACCGAGGAAGGTCGCGGTGGCCGCGAACAGCCGTTGGCGCGCCGCCACCTGCAGGTGGATCAGACGTGCAAGGGGGAGATAAACCTCGGCAACTTCTTCGAGATCGATCTGCTCGCCGAGACCACGCAGGCCGTACAACTCGTCCTCGGTCAACACCAGTGGCGTCGACTTACGCAGTGTCCGCCACTGCTTGCGGTCGAACTCGACGTAGGGACTCGATTCGTTGGTGCGCGCCATCAGCCCAGCTCACCGGCACGTAGTGAACCCGGGGCCCGGCGGACGAAACAGCTATGCGAGCAAGCCAGGCGCGTGTGCGCACGATCCGAGTGCATAGTCGGATTGTGCTCGGTGCCACGTCCGGGACTTTCGCCGGGTGGCATTCCGGAGCGAGCGACTAGGCTCGGTCGTTATGGATCCAGACACACTTGTTCGCCAATACCTGCTGCTCGGACTGGGTTTCGACCGTCTCGAAGACGGGTTCGTCGACGCGTTCACCGGTGACCCGGCGCTGCGTAAGCAGATCGAGAGCGCCCCGAAGCCCGATCCGCGTGAACTTGCCCGCACGGCACGTGAATTGCGGGGCGAGTTGGCCGGAAGTGGTCTGAATGCCGAACGCGCCCACTTCGTCGACGTACACCTTCGCGCCCTGGAATGCTCCGGGCGCAAGTTCGCGGGTGAGGACATCGGCTTCGTGGACGAGGTCGAGGCGTACTTCGACGTCCGAATCGAGAAGGGAAACGAGGACGCCTACAGCGACGCTCACCGGTTGATGGGTGAAGTTCTGCCCGGTCCGGGACCGCTGGCGCAGCGGGTGCAGGCGCATCGCAAGGCCGACGAGATCCCCGCGGCGAAACTGAACGAATGCGTCGAGGCAATGTCGAGTGCGCTGCGCGATCTGGTCCGCGGCACGTTCGGGCTTCCCGCGTCGGAAACCGTCGAATACGAAGTGGTGGGGGACAAGCCGTGGTCCGGCTTCAACTACTACCTCGGTGACTACCGCTCCAAGGTTGCGATCAATTCGGATCTGCCGCAGTTCATGGCCAACCTGCCGCGGCTGATCGCGCACGAGTCCTACCCCGGCCATCACACCGAGCATTGCCGTAAGGAAGCCGGTCTGGTCGGTTCGGGCCAGCTCGAGCAGACACTGTTCCTGGTCAACACGCCGCAGTGCATCATGGCCGAAGGCCTCGCGGATTTGGCGCTGGAAGCGATTGTCGGCCCGGACTGGGGTTTGTGGGCGCAGGACATCTACGCCGACCTCGGCTTGTCTTTCGACGGGGAAAAGGCGCAACGGCTCTCCGCCGCGTCGGGGCAACTGCTGAGTGTCCGGCAGGATGCGGCGCTGATGTTGCACGACGAGGGGCGCAGCCTCGACGACGTGGCGCTGTTCCTCGAACGGTGGTCGCTGTCGACGCCGGAACGCGCTCGCCAATCGCTCAAGTTCCTGTCTTCGCCGCTGTGGCGGGCATACACCAGCACGTATGTCGAGGGATACCGGCTGCTCGGGGGCTGGCTGGACGAGGTGCCGGTGGGCGCGGAGCGCACCGAACGCTTCCGCAGGCTGCTCGACGAGCCGCTGGTCCCCAGCTCTCTGCGTGCTGCCTAGTGCCGGGTGGAGACGGCGGGAGCGAACTTCGTAGACTGGACGCATTCGTTTCCGCATCCAGCTTGGAGATTCCTCGATGACCGCTGTGCCCGGCTCCGACGTCAACTCTGCATCACTCGCCGAACTCGACCCCGAAGTCGCCGAGGCGATGGCTGGTGAATTGGCTCGTCAGCGCGACACGCTCGAGATGATCGCGTCGGAGAACTTCGTTCCCCGCTCGGTTCTGCAGGCTCAGGGCAGCGTCCTGACCAACAAGTACGCCGAGGGCTACCCGGGACGTCGTTACTACGGCGGTTGCGAGCACGTCGACGTCATCGAGGATCTGGCGCGCAACCGTGCGAAGGAACTCTTCGGTGCAGAGTTCGCGAACGTTCAGCCGCACTCGGGCGCACAGGCCAACGCTGCTGTTCTGATGGCACTGATGAACCCGGGTGAGAAGCTGCTCGGCCTCGACCTTGCACACGGCGGTCACCTCACGCACGGCATGAAGCTCAACTTCTCCGGCAAGTTGTACGACGTCGCGTCCTACGGCGTCAGCAAGGAAGATCACCGCATCGACATGGACGAGGTGCGCTCGATCGCCCTCGCCGAGAAGCCGAAGGTCATCGTTGCCGGCTGGTCCGCGTACCCGCGTCAGCAGGACTTCGCGGCGTTCCGCGCGATCGCCGACGAGGTCGGGGCGTACCTGTGGGTGGACATGGCTCACTTCGCCGGACTGGTTGCGGCAGGACTGCACCCGTCGCCCGTCCCGTACGCAGACGTCGTCTCCTCGACCGTCCACAAGACCCTCGGTGGTCCGCGTTCGGGCCTGATCCTGGCGAAGAAAGAGTGGGCCAAGAAGCTCAACTCCGCTGTCTTCCCCGGTCAGCAGGGTGGACCGCTCATGCACGCCATCGCGGCCAAGGCAGTCACCTTCAAGATCGCTGCCGGTGAAGAGTTCAAGGATCGTCAGGCACGCACCCTTTCCGGTGCGCGCATCCTTGCCGAGCGTCTGGGCAACAAGGACGTCGCAGACCAGGGCATCAGCGTCCTGACCGGCGGCACTGACGTCCACCTCGTGCTCGTGGACCTGCGTAACTCGCAGCTCGACGGCCAGCAGGGTGAGGACCTTCTGCACGAAATCGGCATCACGGTCAACCGCAACGCTGTTCCGTTCGATCCCCGCCCGCCGATGACCACCTCCGGTCTGCGTATCGGTACCGCAGCGTTGGCCACTCGCGGATTCGGCGATGCCGAGTTCACCGAGGTCGCCGACATCATCGGTACCGCTCTGGCCGGCAACGCGGATCTGCCGGCGCTGCGTGCGCGCGTCGCCAAGCTCGCCCTCGACCTTCCGCTGTACGACGGTCTCGAGAACTGGGGCCTGCTCAGCAAGAACGTCTAGGTATTCCTTCACCGACGGCCCGGTCCCTTTCGAGGGGCCGGGCCGCTGGTTTTTGCCAGTCGCGGATTGTGGCATCGGTCACATGACCGATGGTGGCCGAGTTCGGCGCTTCCTAGCCTGAGAGCATCACCCCTCCGGCGAAGGAAACCCCATGACCGAACAGAATCTGCATTGGCTCTCCGCTACCGAGATGGCGGCGTCGGTCGCGTCGAACAGTCTCTCGCCCAACGAGATTGCCGAAGCGATGATCCAGCGCGTCGACGCCGTCAATCCGTCGATCAACGCGATAGTGCAGTTCGAGCGCGAGCAGGTGACGCGCGATGCGGCCGAACTCTCACGGCAACAGGAAGCGGGCGAGAAGCTCGGCCCGCTGCACGGCGTTCCGTTCACGATCAAAGATCTGACGGCAGTCGACGGGCTGCCGACCACGTTCGGGATGAAGCCGATGGCCGACAACATCGCGACGGGAAATGCCGTCGTCGTGGACAGGCTGCGAGGCGCCGGCGGACTGTTCCTGGGAAAGACGAACACTCCCGAAAGTGGTTACTACGGAGGCACGGACAACCACCTGTACGGGCCGACGCACAACCCGTGGAAGCTCGGCAACAGCGCGGGCGGGTCCAGTGGCGGTGCGTCGGCTGCCGTGGCTGCAGGCCTCGGGCCACTTGCCGAGGGCAGTGACGGTGCGGGATCGGTGCGTATCCCGTCGGCGCTCTGCGGGGTCGTCGGGTTGAAGCCGACCACCGGCGTCATCCCGCAGACCATCCTGGCCGGGCGCTTCTACAACTGGGCGTATCACGGTCCGATCACCCGGACTGTTGCCGACAACGCGCTGATGCTCGACATCATGGCCGGGCCGGACAATGCGGACCCGCTCTCGATCGAGCGTGCCGAGACCTCGTACGTCGAAGCCTCGAAGGGCGACGTGAAGGGCCTTCGCGTGGCGTGGTCGCCGAATCTCGGTCTCGGCCATGTTGATCCGGAGGTGCTGGCGGTGTGTCTCGACGCGTTGTCGGCATTCGAGGAATTGGGTGCCCGGATCACCGAGGCGACCCCGCAGTGGGGAAATCCGTCGGAGTCGATGTGGAACGGCATCTGGGTTCCCGGTTTCGCTTCCGAATACGACTTGCTCGACTGGGAGAACCAGCGCGGCGAGGTCGACGACAACCTGATCGAGATCATGCACGAGGCCGAGCGGCTCACCGGTGTCGACGTCGGGCGGGCCGACGCATTCCGCGGCGTCATGTGGGACACGTGGACCGCGTTCATGAACGACTACGACGTGTTGGTCTCGCCGACCTTGGCTTCGGCCACGTTCCCGCTCGGTCAGTTCGCGCCGTCGTGGCTCGAGGGTGCGTCGCTGCGTGAGCAGTTGCTCGATTGGCTCTTCACCTACCCGTACAACATGCTCAACAATCCGGCGATCACCGTGCCCGCTGGATTCACCGCCGACGGTCGACCGGTGGGGCTGCAGATCGCCGCACGTCACCGCCAGGACGCACTGGTCCTGCGGGCTGCCGCGAACTTCGAAGCGGCACGTCCGTGGGCGGACAAGAAGCCGGCCGATTCACTGGTCGTGGCCTAGCTCACACGATTGGCTAGATTGGTGTGATGACGTCTGTACTGCCTGATCGCGGCGCTGGACCTGACATGTTCGCGCCGCGATCGCCGGCGGCCGGGGCGTACGGCATTCTCGGCCTGTGCGCCGAAGAACTCCGCGCTCGTGGACTCGCGTACTCGGCTGCGGCGGTCACGTACCGAGACCCGTCGAGCGGAAGGCATCGGGCTCTGGCGTGTTCCGGATACGACGCCAGGGTGCTCGAGTTCCTGCTCGAGGACTTCGTCGCCGATCGCAATCTCTTCGGCATCATTCGCGAGGCTTCGGGCGTGCCCGTGTTCTGGCAGGACGTGCCACGATTCGAGCAGGTCGAGATGGTCACCGATGTTCTGCGGCCGTCCGGGTACGCCGAGGGTGCCTCGGTCGCATTGGGGTTCTCCGGCCGTGAGGTGACCGGATTGCTGCACATGAGCTTCGCGGATTCCGGCGTCGTCGATCGCGTACGGGAGGTGGTGGCGGCGTCCAGCGCAGCCTGCTCGCGCGTCGTGGGGGACCAGGTGGCGCTCGATCGTGTCCATCTGAGCCCACGGGAGATTCAAGTACTGCAATTGGTGGCCAGAGGCGCGGGCAATGTCGAGATCGCCGAGGAGTTGTTCGTCAGCCGTCGCACCGTCGCCACCCATCTCGAGAACATCTTCGTCAAGACCGGAACCAATTCGCGGGTTCAGGCAGCGGTGCGCGCCGCCAAGTGGGGTCTGATCGAGTCCTGAGTGACGCCGAATCACACGAGTGGCATTTTGTTACCTGGCGTTCACCAGATGTGCGGCTCGTTCCGTGGCGCGAGTGTCCGATCCGCAGTACCGTCGGCAGTAACGAGTAACCAGAAGTTACTTGTGCGGGAGGTTCTGATCGTGACTGAAACACTCAGTACGAGAGGGCCGGCGCCCGGCCCTTGTTTCAGCTGACACAGCGTCACCTGACACCAGAGCCGTCCGGCCCAGCGAGCTGAGTTTGCGCGGGTGCCGCGCAGACCTAGGAGCCCAACGTGACTGCATCACGCTCCGTCTCTGCCCACTCGGCCCGGGCTGATCTATCAGCCGGGAATCATTCGGGAGATGCACTTCGCACGTACGTCTTGGATACCTCGGTACTACTGTCCGATCCATGGGCTGTCACTCGATTCGCCGAACACCACGTGGTACTCCCACTGGTCGTGATCAGTGAACTCGAAGGCAAACGGCACCACCACGAACTGGGATGGTTCGCCCGAGAATCGCTCCGCATGCTCGACGATCTACGGATCGAATACAGCCGCCTCGACCGTCCGGTGCCGATCGGCACCGAGAACGGGACACTGCAGGTCGAACTCAATCACACCGACCCTGCGGTCCTGCCCGTCGGATTCCGCACGGACAGTAACGATTCGAGGATTCTGGCGTGTGCGCTGAATCTTGCTGCGGAGGGCAAGGATGTAGTCCTCGTCAGCAAGGACATTCCGCTTCGTGTGAAGGCAGGCGCGGTGGGACTACCTGCCGACGAGTACCACGCTCACGACGTCGTGCCATCCGGATGGACGGGCATGACCGAGCTGGACGTCGCCTCAACGGACATCGACGAGCTGTTCAACGAGGGTTTCCTGGACCTCGACGAAGCGCGAGATCTGCCGTGTCACACGGGTCTTCGCCTGCTCGGTGGTTCGTCGAGCGCCCTCGGTCGGGTGACTCCCGACAAGCGCATCCAGTTGGTGCGCGGTGAGCGCGAGGCGTTCGGGTTGCACGGCCGCTCCGCCGAGCAGCGCATTGCGCTCGATCTCCTCATGGACGAGAGCATCGGCATCATCTCTCTCGGTGGTAAGGCGGGCACCGGTAAGTCGGCCTTGGCTCTGACAGCAGGTTTGGAAGCCGTTCTCGAGCGCCGCACTCAGCGCAAGGTTGTCGTCTTCCGTCCGTTGTATGCCGTTGGCGGACAAGAACTCGGCTACCTTCCCGGTAGTGAGAGCGAGAAGATGGGCCCGTGGGCTCAGGCCGTTTTCGACACTCTCGACGGGTTGGCCTCGCCAGAGGTTCTCGAAGAGGTTCTCGCCCGCGGAATGCTGGAAGTGTTGCCGCTGACGCACATTCGCGGTCGGTCGCTGCACGATTCGTTCGTGATCGTCGACGAAGCGCAGTCGCTCGAACGAAATGTTCTGCTGACAGTGCTTTCTCGTCTGGGAACCGGCTCGCGAGTGGTCCTCACGCACGACGTCGCGCAGCGTGACAACCTGCGAGTGGGCAGGCACGACGGAGTTGCGGCCGTCATCGAAAAGCTCAAGGGGCACCCGCTTTTTGCGCACATCACACTCACGCGCAGTGAGCGTTCGCCGATCGCCGAGTTGGTGACCGACATGCTCGAGGAGTTCGGCCCCACTTCCTGAGAAGTGATCTCCCCGTGCGGACTTCGGTCTGCACGGGGAGATGCCTGGGTTTGAAGTTGTTCAGTTTTGCAGCGGTCCCAGTTCGTTGTCGAGAACTTCCTGCACGACACGCATCGCCGCCAGCCCCGCCGGCGCGCCGCAATACGCGCTCGCGTGGATCACGGTTTCGACGATCTCGGTGCGCGTCAATCCGTTTCGCAATGCCCCACGTACGTGGCCTTTGAGTTCGTTCTCGGCGCGCAGCGCGATCAGCATCCCCAGATTGATCAGACTGCGACTGCGGCGATCGAGTCCGGGACGCGTCCATACAGAACCCCAGACGTTGGCCGTCACGAAGTTCTGCAGTTCTTCGCTGTCCGTTCCCCGGGTGCGCTCGAAGGCGGCGTCGACGAAATCGGCCCCCATGACTTCGGTGCGCACAGCCAATCCGGCGTCGAAGGAGTCAGGCGTGGTGTTTTCGGACATGGCAGGTTCGCTCGCTTTCGGCAGGTGATTTCAGGCCGGAGCAAGCCTACTTCGTGTCCCGGTCCCGACGACTGCGCGGCCGACCGCGGTTACCACGCCCCACGCGACGTCTCGCAGACTGAAGTAGTCCCGCCAGACGCAGACCTTGCCGTCGCGCAGTTCGAAAGTTCCGCATACCCAGAACTCGATGCGCAACGGTCCGACAGTGAGGATGTCGGTGCGTTCGGTGAGCACCGTGGACTCGTCGCCGACGATGTGGTGCATCTCCGCCTCGAATTTCAGTGAAGGCTTGGTGACCAGACGAAGCGCTCGCACGACGGTCTTCTTGCCTCGCAGGGTGGGGAGCGAGACGTTCTGCCAGACGATGTCGTCTGTCATCAATTCGGCTGCGGCGTCCACGTCGAAATCGGTGAGGGCCGCGAACATTGCGTTCACCGTGGCTGTCGAACTACTCATGGGGTGTCCTTGGCTGATTATTCGGCCGGTGTTGCCCGGATGAAGGTACCGAGATGATCGTGATCGAAGTACTCCAAGGTTAGCGAGTTTCCGTCGAAGGTGGCCTTCGAGACCGTCCCGGCCGGTGCGTTCTCGCCGCTGAGCGGGAACGTGAAGGTGTTTCCGTCCCAGTGGGTCAGAGGGTACGTCGCGGCCGCGGGACCCATGGTCAAGGTCAGCGCACCGTTCTGCTGCGTCACGAGCGCGGGACCCCAGTACGGATTGCCGTAGTCGCCGGTCAATTGGTCTGTCGGTGGCGCGGGAGCGGGGGAGGCCGGCGGCGTCTTCCCGGCAAGTTCGCCCTCAGGGTCGGCTTGTGAGGCAAAGGACGCTTCGTACAGCGGGCGCCACTCGCGGGTGATCTTCCCGAACTGCACCAGATCGGCGAATTCGGCGGTCAAGGTCTCTGCGACGCCGGTAGGCGTGCCGTTGGTCAGAACGACTATGCCGACGTCAGCGGAGGGAATCGTCACGAAATTGGTCCCGGCACCGAGCAGGAAGGCGCCGGAGTGGCTGGCGGTCACACGGCCTGCCGCGCTGTCGGAAACGTTGAACCCGTAGCCGTAGAAGCCGGAGCGTTCCCCGATTTCCTGCGCATGGCGCGAGACGATTTCCGGGTTGACTGCGGGCACGAGCGCCTCCGTCTGAACGACCTGCTGCCCCTGATACCGACCGCCCGACAGCACCATGTCCAACCACTTGGCCATGTCGTTCACCGAGGAGCTGACTCCACCGGCGGGGGATTGGGCGTCGGCGTCCCGAACCGGCCCTACCTTGTACTTTCCGTCCTCGAGGATGTGGCCCACTGTTCGATTTTCTCGGGCTTGGTAATCGGCGAACCGCGAAGACGTCGACGTCATACCGAGCGGACCGTAGATCGTGTTCTGCGACAGCGTTTCCCAATCGGTGCCCGCCGCGGCTGCAACGGCCTCCGCACCGGCAGTGACGCCGAAGTTCGTGTACTCGTATGTGATTCGGAAGGGATTGAGCGGTAGTTGGCGAAGTTTTTCGAGCACCTGTGCCCGGTTGTAGCCCAGGTCCTCCAGCCCGTCGCCGGCGTGGTCCGGTAACCCCGACCGATGCGTGTAGAGATCGGAGATCGTGAGGTGGTCGGTCACCCACGGATCGGCAAGCGCAAACTCCGGCAGTTTCGAGATCACCGGAGTGTCCCAGTCGACGGTCCCGATTCCGACTTCGTGGGCGACCACCGTGGCCCCGACCGATTTCGACACCGATGCCAGTTGGAACACGGTGTCGGCATCGACGGTGGCGCTCTTACCCAACTCGCGAACCCCGAATCCCTTCGCGTACACAGTCTTACCTCCGTGCACCACGGCCACCGCCATGCCGGGAACACCGGAACTTGCCATGAGGTCGTTCGCGAGGCCGTCGAGCTTCCCGACCGCGTCGTCGATTTGCCCGTCCGGGATCGGCACCCCGGCGTCGAGACCCGGGCTGGCGTCGCTGACGACCGGCCCGGGCGCCGAGGTGGTGTCTGAATCGGACGAGCATCCGGCGAGCAGGGCGACCGTCAGTACTACCGGAACCGCCGCTGCCGACAGTCGCGAGCTGTTTCTACTGGTGATGGACACGAGATTCTCCCTAGCAGGGTTGTCGTCGGTACCACTCGGTCAACCCAGTATCGGGGAACGGCGGGCTGATATTGGGACAAATCGGGAAACCTTGTAGCTACTTCGGGGTCTTGGTTGTCAGACTGCCGAGAATGGAGCCTTCCGTGACCGGCTTCCAAGGGAGCAACAACGCGACCAGCAGAGCGGTGATCAATGCTGCTCCGACCGTGAAGTACGACGCGATGGCGAAACCTTCCAGGCATGCGGTCTTCATCGTGTAGATCAGACTGTCCTTCTGCTGCTCGAAGAGCGGACTGATGTCGCGGGAGCGGATCTCGATGACGCTGAGCACGGACTCACGAGCGAAGCCTTTCTCCTGCGCCGACATCACGGCGTCGGGAATGGCGTCGACGATCGGAGCCACCTTGGACGTGTAGTACGAGGCGACGATCGAACCGATGACGGCGACACCCAGGGTCCCGCCGAGCTCACGCGTCGTGTCGTTGACTGCCGAACCTGCGCCCGCTTCGTCGAGGGGCACCGAGGACATGATGGAGTCGGTCGCCGGTCCCTGGACAATTGCGAGGCCCAGACCCATGAGGACCATCGAGATCACGACGGGTCCGAGGTAGGGCGTCTCGACGGTCGTCCGACCCGCCAGGAACATCCCGCCGCTGAGTACCAGGAGGCCGAACACCATCACTGCAGTCGTGCCGAGTTTCTGTGCCGCCAAGGTGGCGACTGGGGCGCCCACGGCGACAGCTGCAGCGAAAGGCAAAGAGTGGATGCCGAATTCGAGCGGCGAGTACTCCCGAACGCCCTGGAAGTACTGCGTGATCAGGAACAAGAATCCGAACATGCTGAAGTAGCTGACAGCAATAGCCAAGGCGGGGAAAGAAAACCGCCGGATTCGGAAGAGATTCATGTTCAGGATCGGCGCGTCGGTGCGCAGTTCCCATGCGACGAATGCGGCCAAAAACACTGTCGCAGAGAGGTATCCCGTGATGCTGAATGTCGACACCCATCCGCGATGTGGTGCGTCGATGATGGTCCACACCAGAATGACGATGCCCAGTAGCGACAAGATTGTTCCGACGAAATCGAATCGGCCGACGTGGAGCGCCTTCGATTCCGGAACAACCAGCAGCACACCCACGATGACCAACAATGCTGCCGGGACGTTCATCCAGAACACCGAGTGCCAGGAGAAGTGCTCGAGAAGCCAGCCGCCCGCAGTCGGGCCGATGGCAATCGCGAAGCCGGCCATTGCGGTCCAGGCCGCGATGGCGATGGCTCGTTCTCTGGCGTCGGTGAAGATGTTGGTGATCATGGCCAACGTAGCCGGAAAGACAGCTGCGGCAAAGACACCCATGGCGGCTCGCGCCATGATCACCTGTTCGAGGTTGGAAGCCAAGGCGCCGACGAGCGACATCGCACCGACGCCGATCAAGCCGATGATCATCACTCGGCGGCGTCCGAAGCGGTCACCCAGGTGGCCGAAAGTGAGTAGGAACCCGGCGAAGGTCAACGTGTACGCGTCGACGATCCATTGCAGGTCGCTGACGCTGGCGAACAAGTCGACGCTCATCGTCGGCAGTGCGACGTTGACCACTGTGTTGTCCAGCACGACAAGGAGTTCGGCGAGGCAGATGAAGATCAGCGCAGTGAATCGACGTGACTTGGTCATCATGGGCGCCGAGGGCGCCGGTGCAAGTGTGTGAGACATGTTTGTACGCCATCTCTGCTCCTGCGCGGACGGCAGCAGCGGTTGGAAGAAAGAGGGTTGGTCAGCTCGGGGCCGAGACCAGAGCCTTGAGGTGAGCGCCGATGCGATCGAGAGGCGCCGTGGTGTGCTGAGCTTTTGCCATCAGCGTCGCGCCTTCGATTGACGCGATCACGACGGTTGCCCATTGTGCTGCAGTCTCGGACGGCTGTCCCTGCTGCCAGAAGAACGATGTGAGAAGCGATTCCCACGAGGTGAAGGATTCGCCCGCAGCAGTTAATGCCGCCGGCGTCGACGCGCCCTCCACTGCCGCGGCTGCGACCGGACAGGAGGAGGTGAAATCGCTCTCTACCAAGCTGTTTCGAAATATCGTGACAACCGCGTCGATGATCTCCGGTGGGGAAGACTGAGCGATCATCGAACTGATGGCGGCACTGACGCCCCGGCCGAAGTAGGCAACTGCTTCGCCGGCCAGCTGTCCTTTGCCCTCGGGAAAGAAGTGGTACACCGACCCTCGGGGAGCTCCCGAGCGTTCGACGATCTCGGTGAGCGAGGTCGTCGCGATCCCGTGTTCACGGAAGGCATTGATGGCGCCGACCAGCATCAGAGTGCGGGAATCGGAGTCGGCCATCCCGCCATCGTATGCAATCGCAGTGCTGTTCGAATCATCTGGTGCCGCTGATTCTCTTGGTACTCCCCACTTGCGACGCGCTGCGGCGATCGGACAACGCGTCTGCGGGCCGGTCATGGCAACGAGGCGTCTCGAGGTGTGTTCATCACTGCCTCCCAGTATGTCGATCGGTATAGGAACGAATCTGAGACTAGATGTAACCGACAGACACAGTCAAGTGTTGTGTGCAGGTGGTGGGTATCGACGGAGATTCTTGGTGGCAAAACTCCCCGAACAGTGGTTATATCGTGCGGTATAGAGCTGTTGCTTCGAGCACCAGCTTCGGAGGAGAGGAAACGACATGCCGGTACCGACGTCAGTTGCACGAAAACGAAGAATCGAAGTCGCAGTCGGGAAGTATTTCGCCAATCCGCTGGTCACCGGATTGAATCGGATCGGTTTGATGCCGTCGTTGATGACCGAGATCGAGACGGTTGGACGCCGAACCGGTCTGACCCGCCGAGTGCCCGTTGCGATCACCTACGACGGTGACGAGGCGTGGGTCATTGCGCAGCATGGCACCGGCACGGGGTGGGGTGCCAATATCTCTGCGACGCCGAAGGTTCGGATCCGTCGCCGCGGCGAGTGGGTGGACGGACAGGCCCAGATCATGCCGGACGACGACGTGCCGGCGCGGGTGAAGACATTTGCGTCGGGGAAGATCAGATCGGCGCTGACGGCCTCTGCCTTTCGCGGATTGCAGACCGACCCGGTCAGTGTTCGCATCAAACTCGCACTCGATTCGTCAACCGATTGAATCAACGGGAGTTGAAATGGCCGGTGCGGAATGACCCGGTGCGTTCTCGTCGTTGACGAATGCAGCGGTGGCGCGATCGCCACTCCACACGACGAAGGAGCAGGATCATGCGCATCGGAATCATCGGAGCCGGTCAGATCGGTGGCACGCTCACACGTAGGCTCGCTGCGCTCGGTCACGACGTGCGCGTCTCGAACTCGCGGACACCGGACACGCTTGCAGAACTGGAAGCCGAGACGGGTGCGAAGGCAGTCCGCAGCACCGAGGCCGCCGAGGGTGCCGAGCTGGTCATCGTGAGCATTCCGCAGAAGAACGTGGTTGATCTACCGGCGGGGATTCTCAGCGGTGCGGTCGCCGGTGCCCCGGTCATCGAGACCAACAACTACTACCCGCAACAGCGTGACGGTCTGATCGCCGCCATCGAGGACGGACAGACCGAAAGCGGATGGGTGCAGGAACACCTGGGTGTACCGGTGTTCAAGGCGTTCAACGGAATCTGGTGGAAGCATCTCCTCGAGAAGGGGCTTCCCGAAGGTGCAGAGGGGCGCATTGCGCTACCCGTCGCCGGCGACGACGACGCGAACAAGCAGGTCGTCTTCGATCTGATCAATCAGTTGGGCTTCGATCCCGTCGATGCGGGAACGATCGACGATTCCTGGCGTCAGCAGCCGGGAACTCCGGTGTACGGCAAGGACTTCGATCGAGAAGCGACGTTGAAGGCATTGGCCGAGGCGAGCCCCGATCGCACCGACGAGTGGCGGGCAACCGCTGCGGTGTGAGTGCAAGGGTGGCGGTTTCCGAAGTGGAAACCGCCACTCTTTTGTTTGTTCAGTCCTTGACCTTCGCCATCGCCAGAACGTCGAGACGCTTGTCGAGTTCTTCCTCGCTCAGCTTGTCCGGGACGAGTCCGCGCTCGATGACGACCTGACGGATCGTCTTCTTCTCTTTGAGCGCCTGCTTCGCGACGGCTGCGGCTTCCTCGTAACCGATTGCCGAGTTGAGGGGCGTCACGATCGACGGCGACGATTCGGCGAGTGTCTTGAGGTGCTCCTCGTGCGCGACCAGTCCGCTGACGCACTTGTCGGCGAACAGTCGAGAGACGTTGGCCAGCAAGGTGAACGACTCCAGCAGGTTGCGGGCCATGACCGGGATGTAGACGTTGAGTTCGAAAGCTCCGGCTGCGCCACCCCACGCGATGGCGGCGTCGTTTCCGATCACCTGAGCCGCAACCTGAGTGGTTGCCTCGGGCAGGACCGGGTTCACCTTTCCGGGCATGATGGAGCTTCCCGGCTGCAGATCGGGGAGTGCGATCTCGCCGAGTCCGGTCAGCGGACCCGATCCCATCCACCGAATGTCGTTGGCAATCTTCGTCAGTGAGACGGCGATGGTCCGCAGCGCGCCCGATGCCTCGACCAGTCCGTCACGCGCGGCCTGCGCTTCGAAGCTGTTCTTCGCCGGAGTCAGCGCGTCGACACCGGTCGACTTGACCAGTTCGGCAACAACTTTGGGGCCGAATCCATCCGGAGCATTGAGACCGGTGCCGACTGCTGTTCCGCCGATCGGCAGCTCGCCGAGGCGGGGGAGTGTTGCGTTGACGCGCTCGATGCCGGCCTCGATCTGACGTGCGTAGCCGCCGAACTCCTGACCGAGCGTGACCGGCACAGCGTCCATCAGATGGGTGCGCCCGGATTTGACGACGGTCTTCCACTCGGTCGCCTTCGTGGCAAGCGCAGCATGCAGATGTTCCAGTGCCGGAACAAGATCGGTGACCGCTGCTTCGGTAGCTGCGACATGCGTGGCGGTGGGGAAGGTGTCGTTGGAGGACTGCGACATGTTGACGTGATCATTGGGATGTACGTCCACACCGGCGGCCTTCGCGATGGATGCGATGACCTCGTTGGCGTTCATGTTCGAACTGGTTCCCGAGCCGGTCTGGAAGACGTCGATGGGGAACTGATCGTCGTGCTTGCCTTCGGCGATCTCGTTCGCGGCGGCGATGATTGCGTCGGCCTTGTCCGCGTCGAGGAGTCCGAGGTCCTTGTTGACCTGCGCACACGCTGCTTTCAGCAAGCCCATTGCGCGGATCTGGGTGCGCTCGAGCGGGCGCCCGCTGATCGGGAAGTTCTCGACTGCACGCTGGGTCTGTGCTCGCCACAGTGCGTCGATGGGCACCCGAACTTCGCCCATGGTGTCGTGTTCGATTCGGAACTGTTGATCGTTGCTCTCCGTCATGGCTCCACATTGCCACTTTTCGAGAGCGGGTAGGGGACTACGTCCCCCGTGAGCGGTTGAGGAATGCAGGGACTCCCTAACCACTCACGGGGCGGAGCCCATCAGAACGTCGGGGGAACCGCGCCCTCTTCGCCGTCGAAGTCGACGGAGCTGTACTCGCGCAGCTTCTCGAGACGGTGGTACGCGTCGATCATGCGAACGGTGCCGGACTTGCTACGCATCACGATGGACTGCGTGCTGGCGCCGCCGCCGTAGTAGCGGACGCCGCGCAGGAGGTCACCGTCGGTGACGCCGGTGGCGCAGAAGAAGACGTTCTCGCCCGAGACGAGATCTTCGGTGGACAGGATCCGATCGAGATCGTGACCGGCGTCGATGGCCTTCTGACGCTCTTCGTCGTCGGTGGGGGCCAGCTTGCCCTGCAACGATCCACCCATGCAGCGCATGGCTGCTGCGGCGATGATGCCCTCTGGCGTTCCGCCGATGCCCACGAGCATGTCGGTGCCGGACTCCGGACGCGCTGCGGCGATCGCGCCGGCAACGTCACCGTCGGAGATCAGACGGATACGAGCGCCGGTGTCGCGAACGTCCTGGATCAGCTGGTTGTGACGCGGGCGGTCCAGGATGCAGATCGTGATGTCGGAGACCGACGCCTTCTTGACCTTGGCCACGCGCTTGATGTTCTCGGCGATCGGTGCGCTGATGTCGATGACATCTGCGGCATCCGGCCCGACAGCGATCTTCTCCATGTAGAACACGGCCGACGGATCGAACATCGCGCCGCGCTCGGCAACAGCCAGAACAGAGATCGCGTTGGGCATGCCCTTGGACATCAAGGTGGTGCCGTCGACCGGGTCGACGGCGAAGTCACAGTCGGGGCCGTCGCCGTTTCCGACCTCTTCGCCGTTGAACAGCATCGGCGCTTCGTCCTTCTCGCCTTCACCGATGACGACGATGCCGCGCATCGAGACTGAGGAGACGAGCTGACGCATGGCGTCGACGGCTGCTCCGTCGCCGCCTTCCTTGTCGCCGCGGCCTACCCAGCGGCCGGCAGCCATAGCACCGGCTTCGGTGACTCGGACCAATTCGAGTGCGAGGTTACGGTCCGGGGTCTCACGATGAGTGCTGCTGGCCGTCATGTGCGGTGCCTCCTGGCGCGGTCGCGGTCGACGGGGTGTGTCGACGCAGTGGTTTCTTCAGGCGTCATTGTCCCAGATGGGAGCGGCTACGTGCGCTGTCGGGTCGCCGCAGAGACGTTTTGTCTCGCTCGAGGGGGACCGGGAATCGTATCTACTGCGCAGTACCTGGATACTGGGGGTGTGGCATCGAAGAAACCCCGCATTCTCGAAGACAACAAAGACATGGTCTGGTCTCTCGTACCGTTGGTGCTGTTCTGCATCATCATTGCGGGCATCGCCAGCCAGTGCACGTTCAGTCCTGGCGGCCCGACACAGGGGCCTATCCCGAGCGTCGACGTGGACGCAGCTCTGAACTACGACGCGAAGGAACTCGGATTTCCCATCCGTAATCCCGGTGTTCCGGACGGGTGGACTCCGAACTCCGGCAGTCGCAAGATCATCTCCGGCGACGGCGGCGGAGATTCGAGCACTGTGGGATTCATCACGACCAGTGGTCGCTACATCCAGCTGACACAGAGCAACGCCGAGGAATTCCCGTTGGTGTCACATGTTGCCGGTGGACAGCGATTCGCGACCGGAGTCGAGACCGTCGGTGCCGATACGTGGAACGTCTTCGGCGGCGAAGGTGTCGAGTCGATCTGGGTCACGGACGTCGGGGATGTTCGCCTGTTGCTCACGGGCGCGGCGACGCCGGAAGAGTTCCGGATTCTTGCCGAGAAGGTCGGCGCAGCGCAGCCGATCACGCCATAGGATTTGCGGTCGGAGCGGACGCTACTCGTCCGCTTCGGCCAGAGCCTTTTCGACGCGGGCCCTCGCGCCGGCCAAGTGCTCTTCACAGCGCTTGGCCAACGCTTCGCCTCGCTCCCACAGTGAGAGTGACGCGTCGAGGTCCAGACCGCCCTGTTCGAGAATCTTCACGACGCTCACCAGTTCGTCCCGGGCTGCTTCGTAGCCGAGTTCGTTGATGTCGGTGTCGGTGGCGTTGCTCATTTTTCTCTTCCCATCACTGCGGCGCGAACGGCGCCGTCTGCAAGTCGAACTCGAATCTGGGTACCGGGTGGCGCGTCCTCGACCGAGCGCAGAACCTCCGGATCGCCTTCGGCGACAACACGTTGCACGACTGCGTATCCGCGGGCCAGCGTCGCGGCGGGGCCCAGCGTGGTGAGCCGGGCGCGCAGATGCTCGATCGTTCGGGACTCGGAGTCGATCAACCGAGTCACATCGCGTCGTCCGGCGGCTTGGAGCCTTTCGACCTCCTCGGCGCGACGGTCCACCGCGAGCAGCGGCGATGCCATGACCGGTCGAGTGCGCAACTGTTCGATCAGATGAGACTCACGCTTGACCCAGCTGCGCAGTGCCGCAGCGCTGCGGTCACGCAGATCCGCAACCAGGGCAGCTTCCGCAACCGCGTCGGGTACGACGCGCTTGGCCGCGTCCGTGGGTGTGGCTGCGCGCAGGTCGGCGACGTGGTCACTGAGCGGGCTGTCCGGCTCGTGTCCGATGGCACTGACGATCGGCGTCGTGCAGGCCACGATGGCGCGGCACAGCGCTTCGTCGGAGAACGGCAGGAGATCCTCGACGCTACCGCCGCCGCGAGCGAGGATGATGACGTCGACTACCGGGTTGGCGTCGAGTTCCTTCAGCGCTTCGATGATCTGGGGAACAGCAGTCGGGCCCTGAACCGCGGTGTTACGCACTGCGATGGCAACTGCTGGCCAACGACGATGGGCGACTGAGACGACATCCTTCTCGGCCGCACTGGCTCGGCCCGTGATCAGGCCGATCGTGCCGGGCAGAAACGGAAGCGGCCGTTTGAGCCGCGGATCGAACAAGCCCTCGGCGGCGAGCAAGGCGCGCAGTCTCTCGATGCGGGCAAGCAGCTCACCGATACCCACGGCGCGAATCTCGGTGACACGCAACGACACCGTTCCGCGTCCGGTGTAGAACGAGAGCTTGCCGAACATCACGACTCGCGAGCCCTCGGTCAACGGCACCGGGGAGTTGTGCAACAACTGCGGTGAGCACGTGATCGACAGCGACATGTCTGCCGACGGATCACGCAGGACGAGAAAGGCCGTTCGGGTGCCGGGTCGTGCATTGATCTGGGTGATCTGACCTTCGACCCAGATACTGCCGAGCCGATCGATCCAGCCGGCGACCTTGGCGGAAACCGTGCGGACCGGCCACGGCTGCTCAGCGCTACTGGCGCCGGACGATCGCTGCGATGAAGCGGGGGGCGTTGCGGAAGTCACTTTGCCTTGGCTGTGGTGATGCGGTTGGTGAGCATGGTCTGGAACGGTGCGCGAGCGAGCGTCGCATTCTCGTAGTCCAGGACTGCGGTCAGCTCGTCGATGCTGAGCGTCCGGATGCGCGCACGGAGCTGTGCGAGTGTGAGGTTGGGGTAGTCGAGTTCGGTGACGATCTCGGGCTCTTCGGCAGGTCCGTCCGTCGTAGCTGCCGTGGATTCGGACTCGGCGACGGGTGCGGGTTCCTCGATGGGGGCAGTCGGCTCGAGCGAGTAGAGCGCGAAGCGACCGGCGTTGGTCGGGGTGTCAGCGGTGGTCGATCCGGTGGAAGGCGTCGGGTCAGCAGGCGCGTCGACGTCTTCGTCGAAGACCGCCCACTCGGGCTGTTCGTCCTCGGAAGACCAGTTGATCAGTGCAAATGCCTGATCGCCCTTGATGGCCAGCGAGGTGATCGACTGCTGCACGCGCATGCTTGTCTGCAGCATCTGGCTCACGGCGGTCATCGGCAGGGCGACGGCGGTGGTGGGCAACTTCTTTGCCTCTTCCATCGCGGTGACGGCGAGTCCCGCGGCAACGCGCGCCACGAACGGTGGTCGGATCATTCCCACAGCTTGCCGCAAAGCTCCGACAATCGGTAGCCGACTTGCCTGTGACGGCCGTACTCGTTTACTTCGGAACCTTCGATCGGAGCCCGAAACCGAGGTGTTCACGTTTGCCGGAGTGTCTCATTCGTTCGAGGTGCCAGTAGGCTGGTCACATGTCTTCGGCTGTTCCTCTCAATCTCGGTATCGCGCACTCGGCTGATTCGCCGTCCACCCGCAAGGGCAGCGCCAAGCGCGTGCTCCTCGCCGAGCCTCGCGGCTACTGCGCCGGCGTCGACCGCGCGGTCGAGACCGTCGAGAAGGCCCTCGAGAAGCACGGCGCACCCATCTACGTGCGTAAGGAGATCGTCCACAATCGCCACGTCGTCGAGACGCTCGAAGATCAAGGCGTGATCTTCGTCGACGAAACCGACGAAGTTCCCGAGGGATCGTTGCTGGTGTTCTCGGCGCACGGTGTGTCGCCGGCCGTCCACGACTCGGCTGCCGAGCGGAACCTGCGCACGATCGACGCAACGTGCCCCCTGGTCACGAAGGTGCACCAGGAAGCAAAGCGATTCGCCCGCGACGATTACGACATTCTGCTCATCGGCCACGAAGGCCACGAGGAGGTCGAGGGCACCGCAGGTGAGGCTCCCGATCACGTCACCATCGTCGACGGCCCGGATTCGGTCGACGCGGTCACGGTTCGTGACGAGTCGAAGGTCATTTGGCTTTCCCAGACCACACTGAGCGTCGACGAGACGATGCAGACCGTCGCGCGCCTGCGTGAGCGCTTCCCCAATCTGCAGGACCCGCCGTCCGACGACATCTGCTACGCCACGCAGAACCGTCAGGTCGCGGTCAAGGCGATGGCTCCCGAGTGCGATCTCGTGATCGTGGTGGGTTCGCGGAACTCGTCCAACTCGGTTCGCCTGGTCGAGGTCGCGCTCGGGGCGGGCGCTGCCGCGTCGTACCTGGTCGACTACGCCCGTGAGGTCGATCTCGCGTGGCTCGAGGGTGTCCAGACAGTCGGCATCACGTCAGGCGCATCGGTACCCGAGGTGCTCGTGCGCGGCGTGATCGAACTTCTTGCCGAGCACGGATACAACGACGTTCAACCCGTCACCACTGCCAACGAGACTCTGGTGTTCGCCCTTCCCCGTGAATTGCGAGCAGCGCGCACGTCCTGAAACAAGAAAATGCGGGGCACCTTCCATCTGGAAGGTGCCCCGCATTTTTGTGCTACCGGGCGCGTCTGTTCAGGGCTCTTCGCGATCGCGGTACCGAACTCGCGGCGGCGGATACGCGGGAAGATCGACTCCGGGTGGGCGGCGGCGAGGGGGCAGCGGCGGCGATACGTCGTCACCCGAAGCGAAGAAGGGCTCCATCCGCTCCTCACGTCTGGGCGACGGAGTGGGCTCGGGCGCCCGGCGGCGACCGTACGACGGGTAGTCGTCGTCTGCCACGGGCCGACTGTCGGGCTGGGGGCGACGCGTAGGCGGTTGGTGCGTGCGATCGACCCTGGGTGGCTGAGGGCTTCTCCGAGGCGGCAGCGGACGCTCGTCCTGGATCGGCTCGCGCCTGGGGGTGCTTCGGTAGGCGGGCTGCTCGTCCACCTCGGGGGCGCGGCGACGCGGGGGCCCGGGGACGGGCGCGTCCGAGACTCTGCGTCGACGCCCGGTCTCGGGTGCGGGTTGTTCTCGCGTGGCAGCTGCAGAGGAGTCACGAGTGGTGGCCGCCGAGCGGCGGGAGCGGGTCGAGCGCGCGGGTCCGGTGGGGCGCTGATTGAGCAGGAAGTATCGGAAGCCACCGATGATCAGCACGACCACGGTTGCGGCCAACATGATCGGAAAGCGGTTGACCAACGGATACGCGATGTTGATCGCGATATCGCGCAGCGCGGTGCTGTTGTCCTTGCCGATGAGCGTGTGCCCGATCGGCACCGCAGCGAAGAGCAGCAACGGCGGTTGGGCCATCGCGGTGAAGAGGGCCTTGTTCGAAGCGGCAACCACAGCGAAGAGACAGCCCAGGAAGTAGAACGTCGAGAACACCGCGGTGAGCTCTCCGCCGCCTCCGGTGGCATCGATCAGTACGCCGACGGCGGTCACACCGGCAGCAAGCAGGATCACTCCCCACCAGGGCAGGCCGGGGACGGTCACGATGAGCGATCGCTTGTCCAGCGGTACCCCGGAGCGAGCACGTTGGGTTGCAGACACATAACGACATTAGCGGTTCTTGCGTTGTCGGCCGTGTTTGTGCGGGTCGTGGCTGGCGCATTTATCGACGCGATGGCGCGATGGTTTCGGGTTCTTCGTCAAACGAACCGGACGGATTGTGTGCAGGGTCACCGGACGCTCGTGGGTTGGGGCACACCGACGAAGCCGTCAGCGTGGGAGATCGGCGGTGTCGGTGGGCTGCTCTACCGTCGGATTCATGAAGATTCTGCACACCTCCGATTGGCATATAGGTCGCACCTTTCACGGCGTCGATCTGTTGGCCGATCAGGCGAGTGTGCTCGGTTCCATCGCAGATTCCGTCCGCGAACACGGCGTCGACGTCGTGGTCGTGCCGGGGGACATCTACGACCGCTCGATTCCCAGTTCCGACGCGGTCACCGTGTGCAATCGAGGCTTCGAGGCAATCCGGGCGGCGGGGGCGGTCATCGTCGCGACGTCCGGCAATCACGATTCCGCGGTGCGGCTCGGAGCCGGGGCATCCTTTGCCGCTGCCGGCGGCTTGCACTTGATCACTCGCGTCGGCCAGATCGGTACTCCGGTGATGCTGAGCGATCAGTTCGGTCCTGTCGCCTTTTACGGGATTCCGTACCTCGAGCCGGAGATCACGCGCGTCGAGTTGGGCGTGCCCCGGGCTCGTACTCATTCCGACATCCTCGGAGCGGCCATGTCGCGTGTTCGGCGAGATCTCGCCGAACGAACGGCTGCCGACCCCGCGACTCGATCGGTATTGCTCGCCCATGCCTTCGTCGTGGGCGGTGAGGCCTCTGAATCGGAACGCTCCATCTCGGTCGGCGGAGTGGAGACCGTCGCAGTGGGCGAATTCGACGGCGTCGACTATGTCGCCCTCGGACACCTGCATTCTCCGCAGATGCTCTCGGAGAGTGTGCGGTACTCAGGTTCACCGTTGCCGTATTCGTTCGGTGAGCGCAGCCACCGCAAGGCTGCGCTTTTGATCGAACTCGACGCAGCCGGTCTGTCGTCGGTGCAGCGCCTCGATCTTCCGGTGATTCGAGGGCTGAGCCAGGTGACGGGAACTCTCGAGGAACTTCTCACCGAGTCGAAGTACGCCGATTCCGAGCAGTGCTACGTCTCCGCTTTGCTCACCGACCCGGTTCGTCCCGTCGATGCCATGAGGCAGCTCCAGGCACGTTTCCCCTTTGCCGTTCACCTCGAATGGCAAAGGCCGGAAGGACAATCGGATCTCAAGTATCGCGACGCGGTACGGGGTCGAACCGACATGGAGATCGCCCGTGGCTTTGTCTCGGCCGTGCGTAGTGACCCGTCCGAGCGGGAGGTCACGTTGATGGCCGAAGCGCTCAGCGCTGCCGCGCGCGCCGAGGAGTCCACGGTAGAACTGAGTGAAACCGCGTGAGGCTGCACAAACTCGAAGTCAGCTCTTTCGGGCCCTTCGCCGACACGGTCGAGGTCGACTTCGACCGTTTGGGTGCAGACGGGCTGTTCCTTCTGCACGGTGACACCGGGGCAGGCAAGACCACGATCCTCGACGCGGTTGCGTTCGCCCTGTACGGGCGGGTGCCGGGTGCGCGCAACGAGGGCAAGCGATTGTTGTCCGATCACGCGCCCGCCGGTTCGGTGCCGCGCGTGGAACTCGAAGCGACCATCAGTGGTCGCAGAATCAAACTTGTTCGTAGTCCAGAGTATTCGCGTCCGAAGAAGCGCGGGACCGGTTCGATCACAGAGAATGCAAAGGCCACACTGACGTGGTTGGACGGCCGCGGCGAGAATCTTTCGCGCATCCCTGACATCGGTGACGAGATCAACCGCCTCATGGGCATGAGCGCTGATCAGTTCTTCCAGGTGGTGCTCTTGCCGCAGGGTGAGTTCGCCAAATTCCTGCGTGCCGAGAGTGACGAGCGAGGCAAACTGCTCGAGCGTCTGTTCGACACCAAGCGTTTTGTCTCCGTCGAGGCATGGTTCGACGCCAAGCGAAAGGCAAGTGCGACCGCGCTCGCGGCCAGGGAGCAATCCGTGCGGCTGCTGCTCGCGAAGGTCGAGACAGCTGCGGGACTCGAGGTAGGCGCCGAGGCACACCCACTGGAATGGTCGCGCAAACTCCTCGCCGAGGCTCAGGACACCCGCGATACAAGTCTTGCGGAGCTGGTGACCGCGAAAGATGCAGCAGCCGAGGCTAATCGGGTGCTCACCGTTGCGCAGCGAACCGCAGATCTGGTCGCTCGCCGTAATCGTGCGACCGCTGAACTCGCAGCATTCAATACGGGCACCGCCCAAAGAGCTGTGATCGGCGCTGAACTCGAGACCGCCAAGCGCGCACTGCCGGTGGCCGCTGTCGCCGGCGATGTGGACGCTGCCGGCTTGCACCTCGCTGCCGCACTCGAATCGATGACCGCAGCGATGTCGACCTACTCCGCAACGGGCGGTCCGGAGATTTTCGTGCCGGAGGTGTGGCCACCCACCGACGACGAGCGTCAACGCGTCGTAGCTCGGATCCGGACCTGGCGTGACGAGATCGTTCGCCTGGACGCAATGGCGGAGGATGCTCGCAGAGCCGATGCGGCAGAAGCCGAGATCGAGAAACTCGGAGTTCGGCGAGACGCTCTGTCCGAGCGCATCGATGCCATCGCGGTTGAACGCACTCAACTGCCAGAAATGGTGCGCTCGGCCGGCCAACGGCTGGAGGATGCGCAACGCGCGCACGCGGCTCTGCCCGGCCTCGAAGCTGCACTGGCCAAAGCATCGGATGCTGCGGCAGCGGGTCATGAATTCGTCTCTCTGCGTACGCAAGCCGAGAAGATTCGTGTGCAGGTGTTGGATGCGCGCGACGCCCGTCAGAGTGCTCGCGGGCGCTGGCTCGACCTCGTGCAGAAGCGTATCGAGGGCATGGCTGCGGAGTTGGCGAGTTCACTCGCGCCCGGTGACCCATGCCAGGTGTGTGGTTCGCGTGAACACCCTGCGCCGGCGCAGTCTGATGTCGTGACGGTCACCGAGCCCGATCTGGAAGTCGCGTCCGCAGCCGAGCGTGCGGCCGAGAAAGCCCTGAGCAAGGTAGTCGACCGCCAGGTAACCGTCGACCGTGACATCGACCGGGTGATCGCCCGCGGCGGGGACGGCGACGTCGCAGAACTCGACAGGCTCCGCGCCGCGGCTCGGAACGCCGTTGACGAGGCGACCCACTCTGCCGGTCAGGTTGGAGGGTTGGCCGACAAGCTCGGGCATCTCAACGAGCGTGACGGCGAGCTGCAACAGGAATCCGCTTCTCTGACGGCCGAATTGGCGGCACTGACCGAGCGTACGACGACTCTGTCGGCCACGGTCGAGCAGATTCGAGCGGCGATCGTCGCTGCGGTGGGAGAAGATTCGACCATCGCTGCTCGGCGCTCGTGGTTCGAAAGGATTGCCTCCGCTGCCTCGGCGGCGTCTGAGATGCGTGACGACGCCGTTCGTGCGCAGGCGCGATCGGCGGAACTGTCGACCAAACTGGCCGCTGCGGCGGCCGCTGCTGGATTCGATTCGGTCGAGGCTGCGATCGAAGGGGTGAGATCGCCGGCCCGAATCACGGCGATCGAAACGGAACTCGCCAAAGCACGCGACCTCGAGGTGGCCGCTCGGACGGTCCTCGACGACCCCGAGGTCGTTGCGGTGAGCGAAGTCGAGACAGTCGACGTCGACGGTCCTCGCGAGCGTGCTCTTCGGTGCGCCGAGGTGGTGAACTCGGCTGTTGCAGCTGCTTCCCTGGCCGAGAACCGTGTGTCGGATCTCGAACGGTTCAGCGGACAACTCGAGAAGGCATACGAAGCGGTTGCACCTGAGCGTGAACTGCACGACGAACTCGCGGCGCTTGCCGACGTGATCGCCGGCAAAGGTCAGAACAGTCGCAAGATGTCGCTGCGAGCGTATGTGCTCGCGTCGCGGTTGGAAGAGATCGCCGTGTCGGCGTCGGTTCGGCTGCAGCGGATGTCCGGGGGCAGATACGAGTTCGTGCACAGTGACGAGGCAGGTTCTCGGGGTCGCCGCGGCGGTCTGGGACTCGACATCCGGGACGACTTCACGGGTGTGGTTCGCTCGGCGAAGACGCTCTCGGGCGGTGAATCATTCTTGGCGTCATTGTCTTTGGCCCTCGGACTTGCCGATGTGGTTGCGGCGGAGTCCGGCGGAATCGTTCTCGACACGATGTTCATCGACGAAGGATTCGGCACTCTCGACGCCGACACCCTCGACTCGGTGATGGCTGTGTTGGACGAGCTTCGCGACGGTGGACGAGTGGTGGGCATCGTCAGTCACGTGGACGAGATGAGGCAGCGAATCCCGAGTCGCCTGCACGTCATTCGCGGACGTGCAGGCTCCTCGGTGAAGGTGATCGCGGGCTGATCAGGCCTTTTTGTTCTCTACCTCTGACTCGGCGTCGTCGTCTTGATCCTCGAGGATGTCCGACGCATCGCCGGCGGGCATCGGCTCGTTGTCGCTTGCGCGTTCGTCGATCTGCTCGCCGATGTACCGGATGACAACTGCTGCCACAGCGGCGACGGGCACTGCGAGGAAGGCGCCGACGATGCCGTACAGCGAGCTACCGGCGGCCACGGCAAGCAGCACGATGACGGCGTGGAGTTTCATCGACTTGCTCTGCAGCACAGGCTGAAGGACGTTTCCTTCGATCTGCTGAACGGCCAGGATGATGATCAACACGATGATGGCGGTGGTGAGACCGTTGGCCACCAGCGCAACCAACACAGCCAGGGCGCCGGCGACAAAGGCACCGACGATCGGGATGAAGCCACCGATGAACGTGAGAATTGCCAGCACCGGTGCCAGCGGGACCCCGAGTATCAGCAGTCCGGCGCCGATGAAGACCGCGTCGATCAGACTCACCAGTGCTTGTGTCCTGATGAATCCGCCGAGCGTGTCCCACATGCGGGTGAGGACCTCTTCGAGATGCCGACCGGCACGGCCGCCGCCGACAGCGTGGAGCCAGGGGATGAACCTCGGTCCGTCCTTGATGAAGAAGAAAGCGAGAATCAGGACCAAACCGAGCGTGACCAACAACGAGCTCGCTGTGCTCACGCCGCTGAAAACGCCTGAAGCGATGGCGGTTCCACTTTCCTGCACCTTGGTGATGACGGCATGGACGGCGTTGTCGATCTGGTCGTCCTTCAGGTTCAGCGGCGGACCCTGGAGCCAGTCCTGAACCTGGTTGATGCCCTCGGTGGTCTTGTTCGCGAGCTCGGGGGCCTGGCTGACCACTGACGGAACGATGCCGGCGATCACACCGGCCAGGATTCCGATCGAGAGCACCAGGGTGATGCCGGCTGCCGCGGCCGGTGGCATCCCGCGCTTGATCATGCCGCGGGTCGGCGGCCACATGACTGTCGCAACAACGATAGCCAGAGCCACCGGCAGGATGATGACCCAGAGCTTTTCGATCAGCCAGCCGAAAATCCAGGCGCCCAGCGAAATCGACGCCAACACCAACGACCATTTTGCGAGCCACATACCCCCTTGCCCGATGATCTCGCCGCGGTCGCGCTTGCGCACCCCTGCGGACGTCCCCTTGTCTTGCTCGCTCACTGATCGTCCTTTCCGTCGGCGCAGGGATCTCCTCGCCGATGTGCGAATCCGGTGATCTAGCTGAGCTGATCGTAACGACTGCATGCGATAACTCGTGTGTTGCGCTGCAATACTGTGTTTTGAAGCATGCTGATCGGACTAACATTTCCGTCATGAGAATCGCAGCAGCAGTCGGGGCAGCAGCAATCGTCGTTCTCGGGCTCACCGCGTGTAGCACCGAGGATCAGGACAACGCGCAGAACAAGATCAGCGAGGCAGTCACGAGCGGGCAACAGGCGCTCGAGACGGCGAAACAGTCAGCGGGCAACGCCATCGATCAGGGCAAGACGGCGCTGTTCGTCGCCACGTTCCGTGGGGCTTACGCACCGTTGGCGGAGAACCGCGACGACGCAGACATCGAGGAGATCTTGACGACCACGTGTACCGAGGTCGCCAACGGCACGGACGAGGCGGAGGTCAAGACCAAGATCACCGACCTGGCCGAGAACAACGGCAACAAGCCCACCGACGAGCAGGCCGGCCACATATACGAACTCGCGAAGGCCACCTGCCCCTGACCGGATTCAGCAGCAGCGGGCGCCTGGGTTGGCGTCGGCTGCTGCGTGTCGGCGGCGCCAGAACTCTCGTTCGCTGATCACCGGTGAGTCGGAGTGGTGGCGTCGGGTGTGCTCGACGTAGCGCTGATAGTCGAGATCACCCATCACCGAGCGAACCCACCACAGCGTTCCGCGGAACGCTGTGGTGAGTTTTGCCGTCATGGTCGCCGTCGTCATGGTCAGTGCCCACCTCCGTGTGCGGCGCCGGGCGCCCGGACTTTCCCGGCTTTGATCAGCTCGTCCCATTCTTTCTGGATTTCCTTCTCCGCGGGCGTCGGAATGAAGCTGGCGGGTCCGAAGATTTTCGACGGTTCTTCCGGGGACTCTGTGGTCGGCAGCCCGCCCGCTCGGATTGCCTTGGCACATACGATGATCCCGGCGATGACCACGACGATCACCAGTGACGCGAAGATGATCGACAACGTGCCCTGGATGAAGGTGTTGCGAATGACGGCATCGATGGCCTCCGGAGTCTTCGCGGAACCGTGCGCCGTCTCGCCGGCAGCCTTCGCGTCCTTGAACACGTTGTGCTGAGCCCAGTACCCGATCGCGGGGTTGTCGGAGAAGATCTTCTGGTACGACGCGGTCATGGTTACGACCAGGTCCCACACCAGCGGCACGCCGGGAATCCAGGCCCATTTGAACAGGCCCTTCTTCATGACGATCGTCATGACCACCGTCAGTGCGATCGCGGCGAGTAGCTGGTTGGCGATGCCGAAGAGCGGGAAGAGTGTGTTGATTCCGCCCAGCGGATCGGTGACACCCATGAGCAGAATCGCGCCCCAGGCAGCGACGACGATCAGCGAGCACAGCCACGCGCCGATGCGCCACGACGGGTCCTTGAACTTCTTCGCCGGACCGCCGAAGTTGCCGAGCGAGTCGGAGAGCATGAATCGAGCGACGCGGGTGCCGGCATCGATCGTGGTGAGGATGAAGAGCGCCTCGAACATGATCGCGAAGTGGTACCAGAACGATTTCAGCGAGTCGCCGCCGAAGACGTCGCTGAGCACTTCGGACATTCCGAACGCGAGCGTCGGGGCGCCGCCGGTTCGCGAGATGATCGATTCTTCGCCGACGGCCTCGGCTGCCTGAGTCAGCACGTCCGGTGTGATGGGGGCAGTGCCGAGGGGCAGATTGTTGACGTATTCGGCTGCGGTTTCCGGTGTTCCACCGGTCAGTGCCGCGGGAGCGTTGAGTGCGAAGTACAGGTGCTGATCGAGGATGCAGGCGGTGACCAGAGCCATGATCGCGACAAACGATTCGGTCAGCATGCCGCCGTACCCGATCATCTTGGTCTGGCTTTCCTTCTCGAGCAGCTTCGGCGTCGTACCGGACGCGATCAGTGCGTGGAAGCCCGAGAGTGCGCCACAGGCAATGGTGATGAACAGGAACGGGAACAGTGAACCGGCAAAGGCCGGGCCTTCGCCGTTGGAGGCGAACGGCGTCACTGCCGGCATGTTCAGCGCGGGTCGTGCGACCAGAATTCCGATGGCCAGCAGCGCGATGGTGCCGACCTTCATGAACGTCGACAGGTAGTCGCGCGGTGCCAGGAGCAGCCAGACCGGCAGCACCGAAGCGGCGAATCCGTACGCGATCATCAGCCACGCAATGGTGACCTTCGAGAGTGTGAACCAGTCTGCGCCCCAACCGGTATCGGCTACCCAACCACCGGAGACGATGGCCAGGAGAAGCAGGACGACGCCGATCAGGGAGACTTCGGAAACCTTGCCCGGCCGCAGATACCTCAGGTACACGCCCATGAACAGGGCGATGGGGATGGTCATCGCGATCGAGAACACTCCCCACGGGGACTCGGCGAGCGCATTGACGACCACAAGTCCGAGCACCGCGATGAGGATGATCATGATGACGAACACGCCGATCAATGCGGCGACGCCGCCGACGAGGCCGAGTTCTTCGCGGGCCATCTGACCGAGGCTGCGCCCGCGGCGCTTCGACGAGATCCACAGGACCATGAAGTCCTGCACCGCCCCGGCGAACACGACGCCGACGATGATCCAGATCGTTCCCGGAAGATATCCCATCTGTGCGGCCAACACGGGTCCGACCAGGGGGCCGGCACCGGCGATTGCCGCGAAGTGGTGACCGAACAGCACCCGACGGTCGGTCGGCATGTAGTCGGCGCCGTTCTCCATGATCTCGGCGGGAGTGGCGACGTCGTCGCGAGGTTTGACGATCTTGCGTTCGATCAACCGCGCATAGAAGCGGTAGGCAATCAGATAAGTGCAAATTGCGGCCAACACGAACCAGACGGCACTGATGTGTTCACCGCGGACGATCGCAATCATGTACCAGGCGCCCGCGCCGACCAGTCCGAGAACAAGGAAGACGACGCGCGCAGTCGTGGAGATGGGTGTTTTGTCGATGACGCCGACAGGTGGCAGGTCAGGATCGGTTTTCAGGTACTCGACATTTGGTTCCGGCGCAGTCGTCAAGCTCATCGTCGAACTCCGTCCACTAGTGCACGTGTGGCCGCCGTCACAGCGGGCCATCTGTCACTGTAGGACCAGAAGGGTGAATCCGCGCGATCTGAAACGCGGGAGTCGACCGACGTCAGAATCGGTGAGCGTCGGCGTCGATCCAATCGGTGAGCCAGCTCTGCGGCGGGGAGTCGAGCAGTTCGCCCGGCATCAGCCAGTCGAACAGGTCGGCATAGGTGCGAGTGGTGAGACCGTCGACGCGGCGGTTGAGCATTCCCGGTTGCAGTTGGTCGAAGGAATCGATGCCCATCGACGCGATCATCTGTTGCGCGCTGGCGACGGTTGCCTTCTGGAATCGGTAGACGCGCTCGCTCTTGTCGGGGATGTCGAGTGCGCGGGTGCGTGCCGGATCCTGAGTGGCAACGCCGACCGGGCAGCGGTTGGTGTGGCACATCTGGGCCTGAATACAGCCCACTGCGAACATCATTGCGCGGGCCGCCATCGTGAAGTCTGCGCCCTGGATGATGCGTTTGACGATGTCGGAACCGCTCGCCACCTTTCCGGAAGCGCCGACTTTCACGAGAGGGCGCAAACCAGTTCCCACCAGAGCGTTGTGCACCAGCATCAGGCCCTCGGTCAACGGCATGCCCATGTGGTCCTCGAACTCCACCGGACCTGCGCCGGTGCCGCCTTCGGAACCGTCCACGATGATGAAGTCGGGCGTGATACCGCGTTCGATCATCGCCTTGCAGATTCCGAGGAATTCACGACGCGAGCCGACACACAGTTTCATCCCGACCGGCTTGCCTCCCGACAGTTTTCGCAGGGTCGCGATGAAATCGACCAGTTCGACCGGGGTGCTGAACGCGGTGTGCGCGGGTGGCGAAATCACGGTCTGGCCGACGGGTACCCCGCGGGTTTCGGCGATTTCGGGGGAGACCTTGACTCCGGGAAGCACGCCACCCAACCCGGGTTTCGCACCTTGCGAGAGCTTGATCGAAATGGCCTTCACCTGGTCGGAGCCTGCGCGCTCGGCAAAACGGTCAGGATCGAATCGGCCGTCCTCGGTTCGGCACCCGAAGTACCCCGAAGCGATTTCCCAGATCAGATCGCCGCCGTGTTTGCGGTGATACGGACTGATCGCGCCTTCGCCCGTGTCGTGAGCGAAGCCGCCTTTGGCTGCGCCGGCGTTGAGGGCCTCGATTGCGTTGGCGGACAACGACCCGAAGCTCATCGCGGAGACGTTCAGGAGAGCGATGTCGTACGGCTTCGTGCAATCGCGTCCGCCGAGGCGAACTCGCGGAACGGTGTCGGGGGCGGTCCGTGCGCGAATCGAATGCGTCATGAACTCGTAGCCGATCGCATTGACGTCGCGCTCGGTCCCGAAGGGCTCTTCCGCCAGTGTTCCCTTTGCCCGCTCGTAAACCAGATCTCGCGTTTCGCGATCGAATGGCATTCCATCGGTGGATGATTCGACGAAGTACTGCTGGATCTCCGGTCGAATCTTCTCGAGGAGGAATCGCGCGTGCCCCAGGACCGGATAGTTACGGAGGATGCTGTGGGACTTCTGAGTGAGGTCGTAGGTGCCCATGGCCGCCAGCGCGAGTGTGACGACAGCGATCACCCACCATCCGGGCGAGGCGACAATTGCGAGCGCGGCGGTGCCGAGACCCACTATCCATATCAAGAGCACGATCAGCATCCGAGTCACCTCGAGAGCGTAGGCGCTCACTGTGACACGGCAGCGGTAAGTCTCCACTAGGTTCTGCGATAGAGAACCGAATCCGACTCTTTGGGGGAATGATGACCGAACCGCAATATCCGACCGACCCGCAGGATCCGAAGGAGCAGCAGTATCCGAAGGAACAGCAGTATCCGGCGGGCCAGCAGTATTCAGCCGGTCAGCAATATTCAGCAGGCCAGGAGTATCCGACGGGCCAGCAGTACCCGACCGACCCGCAGTACTCAGCCGGACAGCAGTATCCGACCGGTCAGCAGTACAGCGCGACCCAGCAGTACAGTGCCGCTCCCACGTACGCGGCGCCGCAGTACGGTCCGCCGAAGTCCAACGCGGGATGGGCCGTCGCGTCGATCATCTTCTTCTGGCCTATCGCGTTCGCCGCGTTCAACCATCTCCACGACATCTACCCGAAGTGGGCGATGGGCGATCACCAGGGCGCGCAGTACGCGTCCGAGCGGGTGAAGAAGCTCGGGCAGATTTCGCTCCTGATAGCCGTCATCTGCTGGGTGCTGTTCATCGCGTTCTACGTGATCTTCCTGGTTGCGATCGTGTCGTCCGTCGATTCGTATACCTACAACTGATCACCTGCCGCGACGTGACGGTGGGGCGAGTACCCGTCACGTCGCCGCGAGGCCGTAGAATCCACAGACCGTGAGCCTTACCCTCGGAATCGTCGGACTGCCCAACGTCGGCAAGTCCACCCTTTTCAATGCACTGACCAACAACGACGTGTTGGCAGCGAACTACCCGTTCGCGACCATCGAACCCAACGTCGGTCTGGTCGAGCTGCCCGATCCGCGGCTGCAGAAGCTCGCCGAGATCTTCGGCTCCGAGCGCATCCTCCCCGCGACCGTGTCGTTCGTCGACATTGCCGGCATCGTCAAGGGAGCGTCCGAGGGCGCAGGTCTGGGCAACAAGTTCCTGGCCAACATTCGTGAAGCGGACGCCATCTGCCAGGTAGTTCGCGTCTTCGCCGACGACGACGTCATCCACGTCGACGGCAAGGTCGACCCGGCCTCGGACATCGAGGTCATCGAGACCGAGCTCGTGATCGCCGACATGCAGACCTTGGAGAAGGCTCTCCCGCGTCTGGACAAGGAAGCTCGCAAGAACAAGGAGCTCAAGCCAGCCCACGACGAGGCGCTCAAGGCTCAGGCCTTCCTCAACGAGGGCACGACGCTCTTCAGCGTCAAGGACAAGCTCGATTTCTCGTTGCTGCGTGAGCTGAGCCTGCTCACCACCAAGCCCTTCCTGTACGTCTTCAACGCCGACGAGTCTGTGCTCACCGACGCAGCGAAGATTGCGGAATTGCGCGCATCCGTCGCACCGGCCGACGCTGTGTTCCTCGACGCGAAGGTCGAGCAGGAACTGCTCGAGCTGGACGAGGAAGATCGCCAGGAAATGCTCGACTCGATCGGTCAGACCGAGCCCGGCCTGCACGCGCTTGCACGCACCGGCTTCCACACCCTCGGACTGCAGACTTACCTGACGGCTGGTCCGAAGGAAGCTCGCGCCTGGACCATCCACAAGGGTGACACCGCTCCCCAGGCTGCCGGCGTCATTCACACCGACTTCGAGCGCGGCTTCATCAAGGCTGAAATCGTGTCCTTCGACGACCTCGTCGAGGCGGGTTCCATGGCCGCAGCCAAGGCTGCCGGCAAGGTCCGCATGGAGGGCAAGGAATACGTCATGGCCGACGGCGATGTGGTGGAGTTCCGCTTCAACGTCTAAATCAACGGCTCCTGGTCGTCACCCCACGGGCATCTCGCTGAGCGTCCGACGGGTGACGAACCGCCGCGCTCTCCCCGACAACGGATCGGTGAATTCGAGTTCCCTCGCGAGCAATTGGAGTGGGAGACAATGATCGTCTGGGGCGTCGGGCAACAGGTCGGGGTATCGCCGGTCGCCCAGAATCCCGGCGCCGAGGGCCGCCAGATGCACCCGCAACTGGTGCATCCGTCCGGAGCGCGGACGTAGAACCGTGTGCAGCACAGCACGTCCGGAGGCACTCACACCCATCCCTCGCGCCTCGATCATGGTCTCGGAGTTGGGTTCACGGCTGTCGTCGACGACGACTCGCAACTCGCCGCGTCGAGCTTCGATGTGGTTGCGGTAAACGAGAGGGACGTCGAGCGCTGGTGCATCCCGGCCCCGCCGGGTCGGTCGCGCCGACACCGCCTCGTAGACCTTCGTGACCTGACGCTTCTCGAACAGTGACTGGTACGCGCCGCGCGTCGCGGGGCGGGCCGAGAACATCACCACCCCTGCGGTGCCGCGGTCGAGTCGATGGATCGGGGTCAGATCTGGGTTGTCGAGACGAACCCGCAGGCGGACGAGCGCCGACTCACGCAGGTATCGCCCGCTCGGAGTGGTCGGGAGAAAATGTGGCTTGTCGATGACGACGAGATCGTCGTCGGTGTGCAGGATCTCCTCGTGGAACGGCACCGGGTCCTCCGCCGGCAACTCACGGTAGTACCAGACGAACCGGTGCGCGCTGAGTTCTGTGTTCAGGCAGATCGAGTGGCCGTCGGTATCCACGAACTCGCCGTCGTCGAACCGCCGATACAGGTTCTCGGCGTCCAGATGGTCGAACTTGGCTACGACGTACTCGGCGATCGTCGCCCACGGCCCCGAGAGCGGGATGCGTAGGCGCGTCGGGCCAACCCCGTTCTTGACGGGCAGCGGTGGGGACATGGACACGCAGGTCATCATCCCATCGACTACTGGTCAGCGGTGATTCGGTGTGGCCTCGACGGGGACGTCCCCGCGGGGACGCGGAAACCGAACTCACAGCGGTGGTCGGTGTAGATCGTCTACTCGAAAATCAGTGGCGCGGAAGAGATGCGGGCCCGTATGGTTCGGCAGAGAAAGATCGCAGTCGAAAAGCACTGCGGGCCATACCTTCTGTAGCTCAATTGGTGAGAGCACCCGACTGTGACTCGGGCGACGGCGGATCGTAACCGCCCAGAGGGACCAGCTCAGATACGGTTGAGGTCGGGCCTCTAGGCGCAGAGGCCGGCGGCCCTTTGCCTGCACAGTTGTCGAACGAGCCTGAGCCGGTATTCCCTGAATCGCCGGACCGCATTCCAGTCACCCGCCATTTCCGCGTCGGCAAGTAGGTATTCGCAGTTGTCCAACTGATCCTTCAAAGACATCATCAGAATTCACCTCCGATCACCCGAGCAAGTACCTGTCCAGGATGCGGCCGACGGGACCCCGGGGACATCGGCCGTAGTACCTGTTCAGGTACCTGCTTCGGTGCGCGGTGGAGGCTACTTCTTGACCGCAGGTGCAGGTAGTGGCATGCCTCGCTCGGCCAGAACGGCTCGGAGATGATCGGGGTAGTCGGTGATGATCCCGTCGACACCGAGGTCGATCAGGGCGTGCATGGTGGCGGGATCATCGACGGTCCACGGGATGACCTTCATGCCACGCGCATGTGCGCTCGCGATCATGTCGGCTGTCGGATAGAGGGTGAAACCGGGATCCCCGACCTTTCCGCCCTGCGGAGTTCCTTGGACGGGGGAGTAGGCGGAGGCACCAAAGGTTGCTACCGCCGCGATGCCGTCGCCACCGAAATCATCGATGTCCAGACCGCCGAGCCACGGTGACGCTCCGTCCTTGCCTACCTGGAGAAAGTCGCCGTTTGTGAGCGCAACGACGGGGACACTCGGCGCGAGTTGACGGGTGAGCATGAGCGAGCCCCAGTCGAAGCTCTGAATGGTGACGCTGTCCAACAATCCGGCTGCCCGGATCGTATCGAGGACTACAGAGACGAACTGCTCACGCGGGGCGGTCTCGTGAGGCGCTCCCGCTTCCACCTTGGTCTCGATGTTGAGCTTGATTCCGGGTGCGTTGTACGACTTCACCAGGGCAAGCACTTCTTCGAGCGTCTGCATTTTCGCTCCCGGAACATTCTGCTGTTCAGGGTATCCGGCAAGGGGGAGAGTGCCGCAGTCCATGGTCTTGATCTGCTGCAGGCTCAGCGTGTTGACGAATTTGCCGACGTACGGGAACTCCGGGTCACCCGCAGTTGCGGGCTCGGTGTCGAGGCATTTCTTGTTCGAGATCTTACGATCGTGCGTGACGACAGCGATCCCGTCCTCGGTGATCTGGGTATCGAGTTCCAGTGTGCTGACGCCCATTTCGAGGGCATTCGCGAACGCGGCCAGGCTGCTTTCCGTGTACAGGCCGAGCCCGCCGCGGTGGGCTTGGACGTCGAACGTCGAAACCGGCTGGGGTGCTGAACTACCGAACGAACCGGACCAGTCGAGACTGCCGGTTGGCGATGCGCCGGCCGGGGCCGCCAGGGCGGTGAGGGGGAGTGCGACGGTCACGGCGGCACACGACAATATTCTGCTCAGTTGCATGAAAGGAACGTAGAGGCGTCGAATGGCTCCCCGGGGTTCGTTAGGTAAACTAACGGTAAAGGTCAGGCCGCGTGAATGCGCTGCCCGACGCCGCTCGCGTGGACCTTCATCCACGACGCCAGAAGCTCACACCCGGTCAGTCCGCTCTCGTCGAGAGGTTCGATCGCGTAGCTGATGTGTCTACCGCCGCGAGGGTTCTTGAGCTGAAATCGGTTCAGGTTCAACTTCGTCGGCAGGTAACCAAGTACTTCGAGGAACGCGGTGCGAATACGTCGTAGATCGGTACGCCACTGTTTCGGACTGAAACGAGTCTTCTGCGCATTCTGGAAAGCATTGCTACGAAGTAGTTCCCAAACCTTTCCTGCCCACACGCGTGCCTGCGAGCAGGACATCCAGCGCGTCAAGTCTGCGATGTCGCGAATGTAGCTGTCGTCGCTGGCATTACAGATCATGTCCTGCGGGTGCCCGATCCACTTGACCGGAATCCACGGCTGGATCTCGGGTCCGTCGCCGGCAACTCCGTGTCCCTCACAACCTTCGATCACGCCTGCCGGTTGTTGAGGATCGGAGATCAGTCCGACTCCGATGATGTTGGCGCGGTTCAGCGTCGGAAGAGCCGAGCGGATCACGGTGCATCCCTGTGAGTATCCGATCAGCATCACGGGGCCGTCTGTCTGCGCGATTTCGGCGGTGAGGGCTTTCACACCCATCGCGGTGCTGTGCCGAAAGCTCAGGCCGCCGTCGGCGACCGGACCGTACGATGCGGGATAAGCGACCCAGCGAGAATCGAATCGACTGTCGAGTTCGTCGGTGACGGCACTGAGGAGTCCGCGCACACGGGCGCCGTGGTCGCCGACGTGGGATTCGCCGGTGCCGCCAACTGCAAGAACGGTTACCTCAGCCATGTCAGCGATCATCCACGTCGATTCTGAGAGGTCTGCATCCAAACCCTGAGAAGAGACTGGCAATCCGTTGTACTGCGAAATCGTTATCGAGCGAGCACCATTTACCCATGACGACGCCGAATCGTTCATCCAGACGAAAAGTGTCCGTTGTCGGTGCGGGAAGCGTCGGCACCGCAATTGCGTATGCGTGCCTGATACGCGGATCGGCCGACGCGCTCACCCTCTACGACACCAACAGCGCAAAGGTCCGGGCCGAAGTTCTCGATCTCAACCACGGCACCCAGTTCACACCGCCGTGCACTGTTGACGGAGGCGATGACATCTCGGTCACCGCGGGATCCGACTTGGTCGTCGTCACCGCGGGCGCCAAACAGCATCCCGGTCAGTCGCGGCTCGAACTTGCCGCGGTGAACGTCAAGATCGCGCAGACACTGACCGAACAACTGTTGGCGGTGTCACCGGACGCGGTCCTTCTCTTCGTCACCAACCCGGTCGACGTGGCGACCTACGCAGCGATCCAGGCCGCGGGACCGTCGTACCGCGGCCGAATTTTCGGATCTGGGACCGTGCTGGACACGGCCCGATTGCGATTCCTGCTGGCTACCGAACTCGGAGTCGCGGTGGAGAACGTTCATGCCTTCATCGTGGGCGAGCACGGGGATTCCGAGATTCCGCTCTGGTCGAGCGCAACCATCGGCGGAGTGCCGGCAACCTCGTTCGTGGGACCGTCGGGTGGCGTCCTCGGCCCCGACCTACGCGCGAAAGTAGCGAAGTCTGTAGTCGAGAGTGCTTACGAGATCATCGAGGGTAAGGGTGCGACCAACCTCGCCATCGGATTGTCGAGCGCATTCATCGCGGAAGTCGTGTTGCGGGACGAACAACGGGTTCTGCCGGTGTCGACTTTGCAGAGCGGCGTCCACGGACTCGAGCACGTTTGCCTGTCCCTTCCCACGATGGTTGGTCGTGCTGGTGCCGGCCGAGTCCTCGAAGTACCGCTATCGGAAAGAGAGGCTTCGGGGCTCCGATCTTCTGCCCGGACATTGCGAGAGGTGCAGGAATCTCTGGGATTGTGAATATCTGTTCTCCTCGATATCCGACATATAGGATCAACAAATGATCAGCTTCCTGATTCGCGCCGCGATCTTCCTGGGTTCTGCCGCTGTCGGGCTTCTTGTTGCGTCGTTGATTCTTTCGGGCTTCTCGGCGCCCACATCCGGGTTCATCGTTGCGGTCGTGATCTTTGCGATTGCGCAGTCGGTCCTGGCGCCGTTCATCGCCACGGTGGCAAAGCGCCATGCACCGGCATTTCTCGGCGGAATCGGATTGGTGTCGACGTTTGTCGCGCTGTTGGTGGCGTCGCTCTTCTCCAATCTGTCGATCTCCGGTGTCTCGACGTGGATTCTGGGAACCGTCGTCGTGTGGCTGGTAACCGCCGTTGCGACGTTGGTTCTTCCGTTGTTGTTCGTGCGTAAGAAAGTTCAGGAGAAGAAGGCACAGTGACCCGCCCGAACATCGGTATGGACTACACAGTCTTGGACTGCCCGGATCCGGCTGCATTGGCCAACTTCTACGTCCAGGTCCTCGAGTGGAAAAGTGTTCGCGACGAGGACGATTGGCACGTGATCGAAGGACCCGGCGGGGAGCGGCTCGCGTTTCAGCTCGCTCCGGATTTTGTTCCGGTGGACTGGCCGACCTCCGGTGTCGGGATCCATCTGGATCTGTTCGTGGATTCTCTCGACCCCGCGGAGGCTTGGGTGACGAACCTGGGAGCGCAGCGGGTGACCGACATTCCGGAGCATCAGACTTTCCGCGTGTACCGCGACCCGGTCGGTCACTATTTCTGCCTGTGCCTGCGGGACTGAGTGTCGACTCGCTCCGATCTCGTCGACCGTGGATAATTCCGAACACTTGTCACGCCCGAGAATTGGAGATCGACGATGGCTTCGCAGAATTCCAACGAATTCCTGGTAGAACGTACGACGATCGTCAAGGCAGAAGCACCGGTCGTCTTCGCGTTGATCAACGATTTCCATCAGTGGACTCAGTGGTCGCCGTGGGAAGGTCTCGACCCGGCGATGCAGCGTACGTACGCGGGGCCTGGCGCGGGCGTCGGGGCTTCGTACGCCTGGGCGGGAAACAAGAAGGCGGGCTCCGGTTCGATGGTGATCACCGAATCCGTCCCGAATGAACGAGTAGTTTTGGACCTGGCCTTCCTCAAGCCGTTCAAGGCGCAGAACGTCACCACGTTTCTCATCTCGCCGAATTCCGGTGAAGTTCAGGTGACGTGGAAGATGACCGGAAAGAAGAATCTGTTCTTCAAGATCTTCGGTTTCATCTTCAGCATGGACAAGCTTGTCGGAAAGGATTTCGAGAAGGGCCTGTCCCAGCTGAAAGCTGCTGCAGAAAAGAGCTGACAAGCCGGTGGTACCGTCTCCCGGTGTTACGGATGACGCCCACCGATGCCCAAACCTTCTGGATTTCGGAGAAGATCCCGAACGATCAGCTGCTGCTCTACTGTTTCGACGGGCAGAGCCAGCACATGGACGAGCTACGACGCTCGGTGGTGGAAAGAGCGTCGCTCATTCCGGATCTCAATGTTCGGATTCGTGAATCACCGTGGCACCTCGACTATCCGCTCTGGGAGCCTATGCCGGTCGATGCCTCGTTGGTGAGAGTGCATGAGCTGCCCGAAAACTCGTGGCTCTCGTGCATTCACGGCATCGAGAAGCTACTCGAAAACCACGTCGACCCACGCGAGTCCCCGTGGACGCTGCACCTGTTTCACGGCGTCACCGGCGTGCCGCGCTGCAGTGGCCCGGCGCTGATCGCAGTTCTGCAGGTCGCTCATTCTCTGGCGGACGGCAAACGCGCGTCGGCGATTGCTCGCCAACTGTTCTCGCCGCAACCGCCCGCGAAGCAGAAGACGGACGTGCGGCGTAGCGGATCAGCCGAGATTCTGGGCCGCGCCGCCCTGCGCCTTCCGGGCCAACTCGTTTCGCTGTTCCGCGACGGCCGGGCGGGGCACCGCGCGCAGTTACAGCTGCAGGCGGACACCGAATCGGGAGTTGTTGCGCCGCAGGCAGCGAGCCGTCCGAAGGTGCGCTCGAACATCCCTCCCGGACCGCACCGACTGGTGCGCATGGTCGTGCGGGACAGCGCAGATTTCCGTGGCGACGGCGTATCCGTCACAGTCGGAGCGATGACAGCCATCTCGGTAGCGATGGCGAACTACCTCACCGAGCGAGACGGCTCGGTACCGCCCGAATTGGGAGCTGAGGTGACCATCGCCAAGGCAGGTACACCCACGGCGCGCAATCACTTCCGCAATGCAGGTGTCGGGCTGTTCCCGGAAGTCGATGATCTTCGTGAGCGAGCCCAACTGATCAGGGAGTCGATGGACGAGCGTCGCGCACGTGCGTCCCATCCATCCAGCGCAGCGTCGGATCTCGCGCTGAACGCTGTTCCCGGCCCGCTGGTCCGTTGGGGCGTGCAGCAATACGATTTCACGGCAGTACCCGACGAGGTCACTGGAAACACCGTGGTGTCGAGTGTCGCGCGCGGTGACGCGGATCTGGTGCTCGGAGGCGGCGTCGTTCGGTTCACAGCGGGCTTCCCGAGTTTGTCGCCGGTCATGTCGTTGACCCACGGCGTACACGGGATCGGGGACACGGTGACGATCAGCATCACCAGCAGTCCGGCCTCGATTCCGGACATCGATGTGTACGAGCAGATGATGCACGACGCGATCGACGAGGTGCGCGAGGCGCTGTCGTGACGGCCTGATGTACTGGCTGCATGGGATTCACGCGCGCCGAACTGGAATCGTTCCGAGACGCCGAGATCGAGGATCTGATCGGGCCGGATTGTCGGCTGTTGTTCGTCGGTATCAATCCGGGACTGTGGACGGCGGCGACCGGCGCGCATTTCGCCAGGCCGGGTAATCGGTTCTATCCGGCACTGCTGAGGGCAGGCATAATCAAGCATGCGATCGATCCTTCCGCGGGTATGTCGGACGCTGACACACAGCATCTGATCGATCGGGGAGTGGGCATCACCAATTTGGCGGTGCGGGCAACTGCGCGCGCAGATGAATTGACGTCGGAGGAACTCGCAACTGGCGGAGTTCGGGTCCGAAACATCGTGCGCGCAACCAATCCAGTAGTCGTTGCCTTCGCCGGGATCACCGCCTATCGAACAGCTTTCGGTGACAAGAAGGCGAAGGCCGGGCGTCAGGACCGTGATTTCGAGGGGGCAAAACTGTGGATCGTGCCCAATCCCAGTGGTCTCAACGCACACGAGACGGTGGACACCTTGGCAGCGAAATATCGTTCCGCCGCATCCGAAGCCGGAATTCTCTGAGAGAAGTCGCAGTTCCGTTCGGCCAGAACAAGGTACAAGTTAAAGTGCTTGTATGTCTGTTCTATACAACGTCTTTGTAGTGATTCACCTACTCGGCATGGCTGCCCTGGTCGGTAGCTACTTCACCGTCCTCAAGGCTCCTTCGATCACCGAGGTCATGGTGTGGGGTGCCAGGATGCAGTTCGTGTCCGGCCTGATCATCGTCGGGTTGGGCGAAGGCGCCCTGGACAAGAACTACATTCACGCGAAGATCGCTGTGAAGCTGGTGCTTTCGCTGGTCATCGTGGCGCTTGCCGAGATCACCCGGGCGAAGCAGAAGAAGGGCCAGCCCAATCCGAATCTGGTACACGTCGTCGGCGGTTTGTCGTTCGTGACCGTATTCGTGGCCGCGCTCTGGACCTGACAAAGACACAAAAGAGCCCCGGCGATCGAAACTCGCCGGGGCTCTTTGCTGTTGACGTGTCTACAGACCCGGACGCTTGCCGATCGTCAGGGTCACTTCACCGGTGTGCGCAAAGAAGTCGTTGCCCTTGTCGTCGACGACGATGAAGGCGGGGAAGTCCTCGACGTCGATCTTCCAGACGGCTTCCATTCCCAGTTCGGCGTACTCGAGGATGTCGACCTTCTTGATGCAGTCGAGTGCCAGGCGAGCGGCCGGTCCACCGATCGACCCGAGGTAGAAACCGCCGTGCGAGTTGCAGGCGTCGGTGACCTGCTTGGAGCGGTTTCCCTTGGCCAGCATGATCATCGAGCCACCGGCGGCCTGGAACTGCTCGACGTACGAGTCCATACGGCCGGCCGTGGTCGGGCCGAACGAACCGGACGCCATGCCGTCGGGCGTCTTGGCGGGGCCGGCGTAGTACACCGGGTGATCCTTGAGGTACTGCGGCATCTCTTCGCCTGCGTCGAGGCGTTCCTTGATCTTGGCGTGCGCGATGTCGCGTGCCACGACGAGCGGACCGGTCAAGGAGAGACGAGTCTTCACCGGGTGCTTGGAAAGCTCGGCGAGGATCTCCGACATCGGCTTGGTCAGATCGATCTTGACCGCAGCACCCTTGCCGGTACCCGAAATACCATCCGTCTCTTCGTCGAGCTGAGCGTCCGTGACCTCGGGCAGGAAACGACCCGGGTTGAATTCGAGCTGTTCCAGGAACACGCCCTCCGGGGTGATCTTGGCCTTCGCCTGTCGATCTGCCGAGCAGGACACCGCAATGGCGACGGGCAACGAAGCGCCGTGGCGGGGGAGTCGAACGACGCGGACGTCGTGGCAGAAGTACTTACCGCCGAACTGTGCGCCGATGCCGATCTTCTGCGTGAGCTCGAAGACCTTCTTCTCGAGTTCGTGATCGCGGAAGCCGCGGCCCGTGATGGCGCCTTCGGTGGGCAGCTCGTCGAGGTAGTGCGCGGACGCGTACTTGGCCGTCTTCATCGCGAACTCGGCCGAGGTACCGCCGACGACGATCGCGAGGTGGTACGGCGGGCAGGCCGCGGTGCCGAGTGAGCGGATCTTCGCCTCGAGGAACTGCATCATCGAGTCGGGGTTCAGGATCGCTTTGGTTTCCTGGTACAGGTAGGACTTGTTGGCGCTGCCGCCGCCCTTGGCCATGAAGAGGAACTTGTACGAGTTCTCATGTCCGGCAGCAGTATCGGCGTACAGCTCGATCTGCGCGGGCAAGTTGTTGCCGGTGTTCTTCTCGTCCCACATCGTGATGGGGGCGTTCTGCGAGTAGCGCAGGTTCAGACGCGTGTAGGCGTCGTAGACACCGCGGGCAATGGACTTCTCGTCGTCGCCGGGGGTGAGTACGTGCTGTCCACGCTTGCCCATGACGATGGCGGTTCCGGTGTCCTGGCACATCGGCAGAACGCCGGCAGCGGCGATATTGGCGTTCTTGAGCAGGTCGAGCGCGACGAACTTGTCGTTGTTCGACGCTTCGGGATCGTCGAGGATGCTCGCGAGCTGCGTCAGGTGATCCGTGCGCAGGTAATGAGAGATGTCGTGCAGCGCCGTTTCGGTCAGCAAGCGCATCGCTTCCGGCTCGACCTGCAGGAAGGTGCGGCCGTCCGGTCCCTCGACTGTCGACACCCCTTCGGTGGTGAGCAATCGGTACTCGGTGGTGTCATCACCGATCGGCAACAGGTCCTCATAGAGGAAGTCGGCCATCATCTCTCCTGAACAAGGGTGCGTGCGAAGGTCGCATTCAGGTTATCGTTGGGGGTTTCCTTCTCCGAATCGGGGCGGGTGTGAGCTGGAATTATCCGGATGCCACTGGCTCGATCAAGATACTTCGACCAGTTCGGAGAGCTCGACGCCGCGAAATTCGGCAAGTATTTCGGCCTGCTGGGCCACTGCTGCGCGGGCCGATCGTGACCACGTTCCCCACGGGGTGATCGCGACCTTCAGCTTCTTTCCGGATGCTCGTGGTCGCCACAATCCGGTGATCGTGCCACCGACCACCACCGTGCCCGGTCGCCCGAGGGTCGGCCACACCGTCTTCTGGGCGGTCGGATCGGGAACCAGGGTCTCCCGATCCTTGAGCTGTACATACGGATCGAAAGGCCCGAGCAAGCGCGTACTCGAATCGGTGGGGGAGCCGAACAAGTCTTCGCGGTCCTGTTCGAGAATCCACCGCTTCTCGCCGTTCACCTCGATCTCCTCGGCATCGACTGGCCAGTGGGCTTTGACGTCCCTGACCGGAGCATCGAGAAACGACGCGACGTGAGCAGGAGTCGCGGGGCCGTAGAACCGCAGATAACCCCGGATCACGTCGAAGCGGGAATCTGCGTCTGCGCCCGTGGCGCTGAATGGGCGTCGGCGCCAACCCGGAATGCGTTCGAGCACTGGGGGAGATGTGTTCGGCTGTAGCTCGAGGCCTGCCTGGAGTGCCGCGAGCCGGAACGGCATCTCGTACAGATGAGTGGCATTGCACGGGCGGCAGAATCTCAGATAGGGCTCGGTGACCCGCGTGGTCAATTGCGCGGACATCTCGCCCTTGACGGTTGGTTTCGAGACGATGTCCCGCATCGCAGCAGCAACTGTTTGCAGGGCAGTCAGCGTCGGGATGCCGGCGGCCTTCAGGGGCCGATTGGCGTCGTAAATGCGCTTGGCTGCATCGGCTTCGCTGAACGGCGACGTGGCGGCGGCGACGGCAGGCAGGTCGCCCCGACGGTAATAGTGGGGGGCTCCGCGCAACGTCCAGGCAAGAGCGAGCTCAGTGGCGTCGACGCGGACGCCGCGGATCCGCAGGGCCCAGGCGGCTCCGTCAGGTCCGGTGTTCTGAATCCCGAGATCGAGAATGCTGCAATCGCTGTGATCGGCGTCACCGACAACCGCTCGGTCGAGTTGATGGCGGTGCCACCGGAAATTAGCTACCTGCGTGAGTGAGGTTGCGCTAGACATGATTTCAGTTTACTGGTGGGTAACCGCAGGATTTGGGGCGGTTGATCAATGCGGCGACAGAATTGGTCAAATTCGACCGATTGTCCGGAATTTTTTCAGTAGCAGACCTTATTAGTCGAAATAATGACCCCATTGTCGGAATCCTTTGCCAACTGGTCGTTCGTATGATTACTGTTACCCACGTCACGGATACATTACAGATGTGACGCAGCTGTCACAGCACTGTCGGGTGCTTTTGGCAGCTGACCTCTGACCTCTCAAGGAGATTCACATGGGTTCAATGGAAGGAATTCTCGGCGCTGTTGTTCAGGGCCTGGGATCACTGTTCAGCGCTGACGGTCTGCTCAAGACCTTCATGGGATCGGTAGAGACCATCTCCAAGGACCCCACCCCCTAATTCAGCGCGACATTGCCACGCCCGCTCCGGGTGTAGTTACTTCAATTTCGACAAACTGCAGGAGGAAACTCATGGGATCTCTCGGTGAAGCCATCGGAAGCGTCAACAACCTCGGTCAGCGTCTCGTCGACGCACTGACCACGCTCAGCGGCGGCACGGTTACGCCCAAGTAAGCGTCGTCTGACGAGAAAGGCTCACGCACTCGGTGCGTGAGCCTTTCCGTGTCGACCGGATCGAGTTTTTCCGATCACGTCGGGTTTGCCTGTTTCAGGCGGTACCGTTCGAAAGGTTCCGCTGCCGAAGAGAGTGACCCGGATGATCGAGACTCGTGCGTTACGAACGGTTTTCCGTGTCTTCGTGGCGTTGGCCACGGCAGTGTGTGGGTTCCAGCTCCTCACAGCACCAGGTCACGCTCAGTCGGCGGACAGCAGGCTGGTCGACATCTCGGTGTACTCACCGTCGATGGGGCGCGACATTCCGTTGCAGGTCTTGCGGCCGGCTGATACTTCGACGCCTGCTCCGACGCTCTACCTACTCAACGGAGTAGACGGAGGAAAAGACGACGCGACGTGGTCGGTGCGGACCGACGCACCGAAGTTCTTCGCGGACAAGCACGTCAACGTGGTCACCCCTCTCGGTGGAGCATTCAGCTATTACACCGATTGGGAGCGGCCGGACCCCGGCCTCGCGAAATCCGGCAACAACAACGGGGTCAACATGTGGACCACGTTCCTGACGGAAGAACTACCGCCAGTCATTGATTCGATGTTCGCGACGACCGGCGAGAACGCACTGGCAGGCCTGTCGATGGCAGGCACGTCGGTACTGGATCTGGCTATGGCGGCGCCCGCGCTGTACAACAGTGTCGGGTCCTTCAGCGGGTGCGCGATGACGAGTCGGGGCATCGGGCAGAACTTCGTGAAACTCGTGGTCGCCGTGGGTGGGGGTGACGCGGAAAACATGTGGGGTCCGTACGATGGTCCGGGTTGGCCGGCCCACGATCCGGTTGTCAACGCGGACAAGCTACCTCGAGTCCCTATGTACATCACAACAGCAACCGGAATTCCGGGTCCGTACGACACACTTGCCGATCCGCGGATCGACAACGACGTCACAGATTTGGCGTTGCAGCTTGTTCTCGGTGGCGGAATCGAGGCGGCAACTCACTACTGCACCACCCAGCTTGCGGACAGGACGAACGCATTGGGTATGAACAACATTCGCTACAACTTCAAGCCGGCAGGAACGCATTCATGGGGATACTGGGAAGACGACTTACACGACTCGTGGCCGATGATCGCCGCGTCGCTCGGCGTGTGAGGCCCCATCGAGCAAGCCTTCGAAGCGTCGTTCTCGTCGGCGCGCTCGCCTTGATTTCACTACTTGCGTTGCCCTCGACCGTGCTCGCCGACGAGACCCCGAAGATAACGAGTGTCACCGAACTGTCCTCGCGCTTGGTTCTTCTCGACGTCGCGAGTCCCGCCATGGGGCGCACCATGCAGGTGAAAGTGCTGCTTCCTGCCGACCGCTCGGAACCGCGCGGGACGCTGTATCTCCTGGACGGCAATTCCGGGCAGATCGAAGAGAACAACTGGCTGGCTCCGGCTAACGGCGATATCGTCCCGTTCTTTGCCGACAGAAACGTGAACGTCGTACTCCCCATCGGTGGAACCGGCACCATGTACACCGATTGGCAGGAAGACCACCCGAAATTCGGTCGTCTGAAGTGGGAGACGTTCCTGACGAAAGAGCTTCCCCCACTGATCGACACGAGGTTCGCCACCAACGGGCACAACGCAATCGGCGGGATTTCGATGGGCGCAGAAGCCGCGCTGATCCTGGCCCAGCGCTCAGCCGGGTTGTACGACGCGGTCGCCGGCTACAGCGGCTGCTACACAACTGTCGGGGGATTCGGCAAGGCGTTGACCGATCTTGTGGTGATCAACGGAAATGCCCGTTCGGAGCAGATGTGGGGTCCGGCCGGCAGTGAGGCTTGGCAAGAGCACGACATCTTCGCCAATGCCGACAAGCTGCGCGGCACCAAGGTGTATCTCGCCTCGGGATCGGGACTACCAGGTCCGCACGAAACTCTCGATACTCCTGCCCTGGGCCGGGTATTGGTCGTTGGCGGGGTCATGGAACTGGGATCGAACCTGTGCACCGACCAGATCACGCAGGTGTTGCGCGATCGCGGAGTCGATGTCACCCGCAGCGCTCAACCGGTGGGGACGCACGGTTGGCCGTACTGGCGCGACGAACTCGTTCGCTCCTGGCCGATGCTCGACTCTGCGTTGTCGGCTTGAGTAATTCCTTGCGATGAGTTTCCGCTTCGGGCCGGGTCTATAACCCTGTACACCTGATTCGTAACCTCGTCGACAAGGACAGAACATGCCTTCCATCACTCCCTGTTTGTGGTTCGACAACCAAGCAGAAGAAGCAGCGAACTTCTACATCTCGGTGTTCGGTTCCGGGCAGATCCTGGGAATCGAACGGTACGTCGAGGGATCGCCTTCCGGAATGCCTGCGGGATCGGTGATGACCGTCAGCTTCGAGCTCGGCGGTCAGCGATTCACCGGATTGAACGGCGGGCCGATGTTCACGTTCTCGGAAGCAGTGTCTTTCGAGATTCCGTGCGTCGATCAGGCTGAGGTCGATCACTACTGGTCCAGGCTGACCGAGGGTGGGGAAGAGGGCCCGTGCGGATGGGCCAAGGACAAGTTCGGATTGTCCTGGCAGGTAGTCCCGAATCGTCTTCTCGAACTGATGAAGGATCCGGATCGGGCCAAGGCGCAACGCGCCACGGACGCGATGATGAAGATGAAGAAGATCGACATCGCGGAGCTCGAACGGGCCGCAGACGCGTCCTGAACACGATCTGGCCGATGGGCGACAGCCTTCGTTAGCTGATGCTAGCCTTCCCTAATTCTCGCTGGAGCGTTGGAGGAGTGCTGGTAACCATGCGAATCAAAGTCTCTCGAATGAAGATTGCAGTCACCGCCTTGGCCGCCTCGCTCGCCGTCGCCGGACTTGCCGGCTGCAGCAGCGACAGCGCTGACGCACCCGCGGAGGCGGGAGCAACCGTCACGACCATGTTCGGCGACGTCGAGGTCCCGGCCAACCCGCAGCGCGTCGTCGCGCTCGGTTGGTCGGACGCCGAGACGGCACTTGCCCTCGGAACACAGCCGGTCGGTGTCGCGGACTGGATGGCGTTCGGTGGCAAGGGCGTCGGACCCTGGATTGCGGACGAGTTCACCACGGACCCGAAGATCCTCGGAACGATGGACTTGAGCGTCGAAGACGTCATCGCGCTCGAACCGGACCTCATTCTGTGGACGCGAAGCGACAACACGCAGGCCACCTACGACAAGCTCAGTGCCATCGCGCCGACGGTCGGGCCGCCTCCAGGTCTCGCCACGGCCTACGGGACGACGGTCGAGCAGCAGACCGAACTCGTCGCCAAGGCACTCGGCAAAGAATCGGAAGGCAAGGCGCTACTCGACGGCCTCGACGCCAAGTTCGAGGCCGCGATTGCCGCCAATCCGAACTTCGCGGGCAAGACCGCGGCGGTCGGCGCCTACAGTTCCGACGGTTACGGCGCGTACGTACCCGGCGACGCACGCGCAGACTTCATGACGCGCCTCGGCTTCACGATCCCGACGGCGATCACCGAAAAAGCCACCGGAAACTTCTACATCCCGGTCGCCAACGAGAACCTGAACCTGTTCGACGCGGATCTCACGGTGCTGTTTCCGATCTTCCTCGACAGCAGTGCGTTTGCGAACGATCCGCTACTGCGCGCAATCCCGTCGGCTCAGGAGGGACATCTGTTGATCCTCGATGACCCGGCACTCGTCAATGCGTTCTCGAGTGGCTCGGCACCGGGGTTGACCTACGCAATCGACAACGCCGTTCCGAAGTTTGCGAGCACGCTCGGCGCCTGATCAGAGCTGTTTCGGGACCTGCCCGTCACTGTGAGCGTGTTCGCAAACAGTGGCGGGCAGTTCTCGTGCGCCGGTACACTGGACAAAGTGAACTTTCAGCTAACGAGCGGCGGCCCAGTGGAGATCGGTCCAGTGGAGATCGAAGCGACCGCTCCTCGTTTTCCGCGGATGCATGCATACGTGGATATCGCTGTTGTGATCGTGGTGCTGGTGGGAACCAATCTGATCGCGCATTTCACCACCGCCTGGGCAAGCATCGCGACGGTACCCATCTCTGCTCTCGTCCTGTTGGCGCTCACCAAGCGCCGGGGAATGGGGTGGGCGGAATTGGGGCTCTCACCTCGCGATCTCCGACGGGGTTCGAAGTACGCCCTTGCCGCCGTCGGCCTGGTCCTGACCGTTGTCGCCGTCGGCGCGTTGCTTCCGCTCACACGCCCCTTCTTCATGGCGGATCGCTACGCCACAATTTCCGGCGCGATCATCGCGTCGATGATCGTGATCCCGCTGCAGACCGTCATTCCCGAAGAGTTGGCTTTCCGTGGCGTCCTGCACGGCACGTTGAACCGGGTCAGTGGATTCCGCGGCGTCGCCGCTGCCGGTTCTCTGATGTTCGGACTGTGGCACATCGCGTCGTCGATGGGTTTGACCAGTGGTAACGAAGGGCTGTCCGGCTTTCTCGGTACTGGAGTCGTCGGCCAGGTCGCCGGCATCCTCGGAGCTGTTCTCGCCACCGCTGCGGCCGGTCTCGTATTCACCTGGCTTCGTCATCGCAGCGGCAGCCTCATTGCGCCGATTGCTCTGCATTGGTCGTTGAACGGTGCAGGTGCGCTGGCTGCGGCTCTTGTTTGGCATGCAACTCTTGCTTGATCCCAATATCTGACAAAAAGGACAGCATTCGCCGCGCGGCGCCGGGTAGTTTTGTGCTTTGCTCAGTAAGTGACGCACCTTCATCGAGGCCATGTCTTCCACATCTCCGGTCGTCCGACGGTAGAGGATGCGGCGCAGTCGCTCGTCTCGATCCCCGACGGCGTCTTGGCGATCGACGATGCCGGAACGATCGTCTACTGCGGAGAATTCGAATCGCTCCCCGGAGACCTCGCGGGCGGCGAAATTCACGACCACCGACCGGGTTTCCTGCTGCCCGGATTCGTCGATGCACACATTCATTTCCCGCAGACCTACGCCGGCGACGCCTACGGCGGCGGCCAACTCCTCGAGTGGCTCGACCTGTGCGTCTTTCCCTCCGAATCGAGATTCGCTGATCCGGAATTCGCCCAGCACGCTGCCGAGGCCTTCTGCGCTCGCCGAATCGCCACGGGAACCACGGCCGCGATGGTGTTCGGATCGGCCTTCCCGCACGCGCAGGACGCCCTGTTCTCGGAAACTCTGGAACGCGGCCTTCGAGTGGTCAGCGGACGCGGGATTCAGACCACCGGCCCGGCCTCCGCCGCTGCACTGATCACCTCGGAAGAGGACGCGATCAGACTCACCCGCGAGGAGATCGACAAGTGGCACGCGGCCGACACCGGCGACGTGAACACTGCGCTCGTTCACGTCGCAGTGGTTCCCCGCTTCTCTCTCGCGGTGACAACACGGACGCTGAAGGACTTGGGGGAGTTGTACGACTCCGTCCGTGACCGGGGCGTCTACTTCCACAGTCATCTCAACGAGAACAATCGGCCCGGAACCGGCGAGGTGGCGACCACACTCGCCGAGTACGAGGTCGAGACCTATCTCGACACGTACGACGGCAAGTTCCTCCCCGGCTCACAGGTCGGCGGAAAGAGCTTCCTGGGTCCACGCGCGATACTCGCGCACTCGGTGCACTGCCAGGACTCCGAACTCGCACGAATGGCCGAGACCGGAACCTCGATCGCACATTGCCCTACGTCCCAGCAGTTTCTCGGCTCCGGCACCATGCCGTGGAAACGAACCGTTGCGTCAGGGGTCAACATCGCGATCGGATCGGACTTCGGTGGCGGCGACGAGTGCCTGCTCACCCGAGTCCTCGGCGACGCCTTCAAGGTTCACATCTCCGAAGCCGGAGACGACGGAGTGTCGATGCACCCTGCCGAACTGCTGTTCACCGGAACACTCGGCGGTGCTCGCGCGCTGGACATGGAGAACCGGATCGGCAACTTCGACGAGGGCAAAGAGGCCGACTTCCTGGTGATCGATCCGTCCGGGTGGCCGCCGCTCGCCGGGCTCGTCAACTACGGAACGCGTTCGGATGATCCGATACTCGCCCGCGACCAGACGCTCTTCGGGCTCCTGATGGCGATGCGCGAGCCCGCGATTGCGCACGTGTACGTGCAAGGGCGCCGGATATCGGGCTGACGTGTCCGCAACTGCCATCACCGGGTACCACCGAACGAGTTCGGGATTCCGGGCGTGGGTCGAGCGTGCGGCCGAGACCGCCGGTCGATTCGACGGCTACCTGAGCTGTGGCATCAGTGATCAACCGGAACCGGTGTCGCACGGCGTGTCCGTCACTTTCGACAGTGCCGACGATCTTCATCGTTGGCTGGAGTCGACTGATCGCCACGATCTCGAAAGATCAGCTGCTGCAACGGGAATTCTGGCGCAGACGAGTGATCTCGTTCTGATCGACGGCGTGCTGCCGCCGCCCGGTATCGGTGTGTACGACCACGCCGTCGTCGTGGGTAAGGAGAACGAGTTTCTGCGAACGCAACGACACCTCATCGATCTCAGTTCGCGATTCTCCGGCTACGAGTCGGTGATGTTGTTGCGGTCGGTCACCGACTCCACCCAGTGGAAGTCCGTCCTTCGGTTTCGGACAGAGCAGCAGTTGGCGGTGTGGATGGCGTCGCCCGAGAGGGCCGCAGCACTACCGAAACTGCGGGCCGAGTTGGCCGAGGACTTCACCGAGACCACGCGGTCGACACCGTTCGGCACCATTCTGCGCACGGAGAACGGGCAGACTCGCGCGACGCCGAATTGGAAGACGGCGATGATCATCCTGCTCGTCCTCTATCCGACGGTGATGACGCTGTCGAGGTTTCTCGGGCCGCTGCTCGACGGGATCGGAGCGCCGCCGTGGCTGTCGATGTGGTTGAGCCAGATAGTCAGCGTCGGCGCCATGACGTGGTTCCTGATGCCGACGGTCACCAGGTGGTTCCGCCACTGGCTCGACCCGGTCGACGGCGCCGTTCCCCGCACCAACTGGCGCGGTGGCGCAGCGGTAATTGCGGTGTACGTCGTGACTCTGACGCTCTTCGCGTCGGTGAAGTGGCTGCAGTTCTGGGACTACTTCGACTGAATCCGGCCTCGGCGGAAGTAGGTGAGTGGCCCGAAGAAGTTGACGAAGATGATCGCCGCCCACTTCTTCTTGCTGCCGTTGACCGTATTGGCAGGGCGTCGCGCCAGGTCTGTCCACGCGGCGATCGCCAACAGGGACTGAATCGTTGCGAGCACGGCGACGACGCGGCGTTGCGCGGGTGACAGCTCACTCCAGGACTTCTTCTTTGTGAGGTTCATGAACTCCACTGTTGTGCCCTCGGACGTCCAATCGGTGTCGAGATCGGGTTGTTATCGGTGCCGGGAGTTCCTCAAATCAGTGTGAATAGCGTCACCATGACGACCGATAGGTACGGTCTCGCGGGCCGTCGGGACGGTCGTTTTCGGCGTAAAGATCTCGCTAACCGAAGTTATGGCTGAAAAATTGCGCACACGCTCAGGATGCAATGTGCCCTGGACGGGGAGATTTGGCACCGATTCGCAAGTAAGAGACTTTGACGGCGAATCTCTCAGGGTGGGGAAGTCGAGCCCTCTGTTCTTGCAGCACCGGTACAGCGGTGATGCTGCACGATAACTGCTCTCGGGAACCATGTTCGAATTTTGTCAGGAATGCGCAATATGGTGACAAATTGTTCACCGTGACTGGTTGTTACCTGTGGATATGAGGTCAGTCGAGCGGGCCTGAAATGTAACGTCCCGGACACATTTGGTGTCGTAAAAGTAACGGAAGGGCTCTAGTGTTAGCCCCGGCAGCCAGCCAGTGGCCCGCCATCACGGACAGTTCATCACTGACAGGAGCAATATCAATGCCTACTATCGGTTTCGGCGACATCTCAGACTTCCTCGGCGCTTTCGCTGACCTCTTCGGATTCCTCGACTTCATCTCCGGAAGCGTTGAAGGCCTGTCGGCAGAGTAAGTCCCGCAGAGCAAGAAGTGCCCCCGAGCCTGTGGCGCGGGGGCACTTCTCTGTTTCATCGAGCTGCGCGGTGGAGTGGGCACCGAGCCCATTTGTCGCAAATGTGGCTCATGTTGGCCAAGTGCATGGCGGGGATGATGTGACTGTGGTGGAATGCGAGCGAAAGAAGATAGCTTGCCTGCCCGCCACTTCGAGCGGGACACGCCGATGATCGGAGCTTTGTGCACGTCTCGCGAAGAAACCTCTTCAAGTACGCAGCGGCTGGATCGGCGGCTGCCGGACTCGCTGCATTGAGCGGTACGACGTCGGTGGCCAATGCCGGTTCGCTCGGGACCCTGCTCGATTACGCCGCCGGTGTGCCGTCCGCTCAGGCGATAAAGGCCGCCGGGTATGCGGGCGCCATTCGATACGTTTCGGACAGGCGCCCGGGCGCCGATTGGATGGTCGGCAAGCCCGTACTGGCGCGGGAAACCGACGCGTTGACTGCGGCCGGACTTCAAGTCGTTTCTTGCTATCAATTCGGCAAGGGCGGAACGGCGGACTGGCGCGGGGCCCGCGAAGCGGGCAAGCGTCATGCTGCCCGTGGCCTCGAACTACATGCGGCGGCTGGTGGGCCGTCCGGTCGGCCGATCTACGCGTCGATCGACGACAACCCGACCACTACTGAAATCACTACGCTGATCGCGCCGTACCTCGAGGGGTGGGCCTCGGTTGTCGGCAACGGAGCGCTCGGCGTCTACGGAAACACGCGCGTGATCGACGCAATGATCAGTGCCGGCGTCGGAACCTGGTTCTGGCAGCACAACTGGGGCTCGCCCGCAGGGTATGTGCACCCGCGGGCAAACCTGCATCAGTTCGAGATCGACAAGCGCAAGGTCGACGGCGTCGGCGTGGATCTGAACTCGATCCTCACTCGGGACTACGGGCAGTGGTCGTTGGCCGGTGCGGTCGGTCCGGCCCAGCCGGTCGGATCCTCGTTGCCGACAGGATCTATCGCACCATAGCGCCGAATTTGGCGAGCCAGGCCTTGGCGTCATCGGGGAGGGTGCCCGCCGCATCCGCGGCGAGGCACCATGCTTTTGCCATCGACAGGAAGTTCATCGGGTTGTAGGCGTCTTCTTCGCGAGACCACAGTCCGTTGCCGGCGTAATGCAGGATCGTGATGTTGGCGGCTCCGTGCTTGGATCCGTCACCCGGATCCTCCATCGGGTTGTCGATCTCGCACACGATCCATCCGCGCTGCTCGTCGACCACGAACCAGTTGGCTGGAAATTCGGTCATGCGGTGCCCCGGGAACTCCGTCATCGTGCGAGTAACCCACTTGCGTACGGCCTCTCGGCCATTGAGGGTGCCGAAAGCGTGTTCCACGTAGACGACGTCCTCGGTGAACATGTCCGCGAAGGCGTTCCAATCGCCGGAACGAGTGCACTCGACAACGGTGTTCTGGTAACCCGCGAAGGCGTCTTCGAGTTCGGTGCGTGTCCAGGTCATGAAAGGCTCCTCGGGTAGTCGTCGCCTCAAATTAGAACACGTTGCAGAATTGATTGTCGGCGATTCGATGGAGAAGAGTTCTGCGGTACCGTCGTTGGCGGGTCGGGGACCCGTTATGTGAGAGGGCACCACGTGGATATCATCATCAATTTCATCTACACACTTCTGTCGAAGTTGCAGACGGGCAGCATCGAAGGCTCTTCGGAGAAGTGAGTCCTCCGCCGGGCTGATTCCCTTACGAGACTTTCTGTTTGGGAATCAACCCGGCGAACACCATCGTCACGACGGCGGCGGCGATGGAGATCAGGAACGTGGCACGAAACGCCTCGAACGAGGGGATCACTGCGGTGCCGACGGTGATGGTCATTCCGGCCAGGACGACGCTCACGATCGCGGCAGACGTCGACGTGCCGATCGATCGCATCAGTGAGTTCAGTCCGTTCGCGGCTGCAGATTCCGTGATGGGGACTGCGCCCATGATCAAGGCCGGCATGGCCGAGTACGAGAGCCCGACGCCCGCTCCGATGAACATTCCGGCCACGGCGACCTGCCAGACGCTCGACACCGTGAAATATGCGAAGGCGTAACCCAATCCGATGACGAGGGCGCCGAGCATCAACGTGATTCGCGGGCCGCGCCAAGCCGAAATTCGAGCGGAGACGGGCGAGAGCGCCATCATGACGAGTCCGCCGGGGGCCAGTGCGAGCCCCGCTGCAACCATGGACAGTCCGAGTCCGTAACCGGTGGACGTCGGTGCCATGAGCAGTTGGGGGAGCGTCAGGGAATTGCCGTACATGGCAAAACCGACGGCGATCGACGCGAAGTTGGTGAAGAGAACTTGCGGCCGGGCCGATACGCGGAGGTCCACCAGCGGTGCGTTGCGTCGAAGTTCCCACCATCCCCACACCAGGAAGCTGAGCGCGGAAACCGCAAGGAGCCCCAGGGTTTTCGCGTCGCCCCATCCCCAGGTTCCGCCCTTGGTGATGGGGAGTAACAGGGTGATCAGACCAACGGTGAGGCCGAGCGCACCGACGAAGTCGAAACGTCCCGGGCGTCGTACGGTCGATTCGGGAATGACGAACGCAACCAGTGCGATGCAGATCAGCCCGAACGCTGCCGATGTGACGAAGAGGAAGTGCCAGTTGGCATTCTGGGCGATCACCGCGGCGATCGGCAGTCCGATCGCACCGCCGACGCCGAGGGTGGCGCTCATGACCGCCATCGCGCCGGCCACTTTCTTCGGTGGAAGAACGTCACGAATGATGGCTATGCCCAATGGAATTGCCCCGACCGATGCTCCTTGAAGTGCACGGCCGACAACGAGCACGATCAGTGAAGGTGCGATCGCGCAGATGGCCGAGCCCAGAACGACCATCGCGAGACTGACCAGCAGCATTCGTTTCTTGCCGAACATGTCGCCGAGGCGCCCGCTGATCGGCGTGATCACCGCGGCGGCGAGGAGTGTTGCGGTGACCGCCCACGAGGTGTCGGCGGGAGTGGAGTTCAACAGGTGCGGCAATTGCGGAATGATGGGGACTACCAGCGTCTGCATCAAGGCGACGACGATTCCGCACAGTCCTAGAACGGTGAGCACTGGACCCGAGGATGCGTAGTTCGTGTCGGGGATTTTCTCGTCGACATTGGACGACCCTGCGTGAACGGACATGCGGCTCCCGCCATGGCGTGTTCTGATTGGTGCGTTCGCCCCAGTGTGCACGCTACACATCGTGTGTAGTCTGCACAATATGAGGATGGACCGGGACCCTGATCTGGTGAATATCGAGTACGAGTTGACTCTGCTCTCGCGTTACCACGCGCTCGCACAACGGGCCGAACTTCATCTGGACCGGTCGGCGTATCTACTGCTCGGTCGACTGGAATTGCAACATCCCATGAGCCTCAAGGAACTCTCCTGCGCTTTCTCGCTCGACATCTCCACCATCAACCGGCAGATCGGCGCGCTGAGGCGTCAGGGCTTGGTGGAGCGAGTGGAGGATCCGGACGGAGGGCTCGCGCGAAAGGTCCGGCCGACGGCGCAGGGGCTGTCGAAACTTCGTGCTGATCGCGAACATTCGACAGCCGGTGTCGAAAAGGTCCTCCGCGAGTGGACGCCGGAGCAGCGTCTCGCGCTCGGTGACCTACTGCGGCAATTCAATACCTCGGTCGAAGCGCTGGAAGGCCGCGAATGGCCGCGACCGAATCAGGTCTGAGAGTGCGAGACGGATCGTAGTGAGCGGTCCGGATCGCTCGAATCCGATTCCGGCGCAATGACAACAAGTTTCGGGTGCTCTTCGGGGGCTGCATGATTTCCACGCCAGGAGAGCAGTGACCAACGTGAGAGACCGGACAGCGCGGACCCGAGACTGGCGAACGAGCCCGAACTCAGGACCGACGCCGTAGACCCGATGCTTCCGATCGAAAGAAAAGAGCCGACGCTACCGATCGACAGGATCGAGTACGCCGATCCGATCGAGAGAATGGACCCCTCGGATCGGATGGACAGTATCGATCGCGTCGACTTGTGTGACCGTATCGACTGGTCTGGGCCGGATTTCTTCTCTGGACGACCGTGCGTGATGTCCACTCGTAGATGTCCCATCTATCGGGTCTATCACGGTGATCGGAGATGTAAAAGGGACCCACCGAAATTCGGTGGGTCCCTTTCACAAGACTTCGATCAAGCTACCGCGAACATGCCCACGGTCGGAAGGAAGCTGCAGGTGATGCGATCTGCGCCTTCCGGCTGGGTGGTCAGCGAACCGCTGATCACCGAGAGAACGCGTCCGGGGCCGGTATCGGCGATAGCCGACAGAGTGGCTGGGCCGTCCGGGTTGATGCGTGCGGCGTTGGTCAAGTTCTGGGTGGCGCTGCGCTGGTTGTCGATGTTGACCCAGGTGACGGTCATCGGCACCGGCTGGTCGTCGACGGCGGGAGCCGTACCGAGAGCGGTGAAGACGAATCCGGCCTGACCGGCAGCGGGACCGGGAGGAGGCAGGTGAGCCGGGCCGGGAACGGCAAGTGCAGTTCCGACCGAATCGGCGGTGGCCGAGATGCAGCCCTTGCCAAGCGTCGGGTAGAGGAACTGCGCGATGACGGGGGCGTTCTCGTCCGGGATCGCCGGTCCGCCGCCGCCGCTGCCGTCGAGGAAGGTGATGACCTTCTCGAGGGTGGCCTTGATCTCGGGCGGAATGCCGGGGGAGTTCAGGATCGCGCGAGCCTGGTCGAGCAACGCTTGCTGCGGTCCGCCTGCAACATCGGCCGGACCTGCGGCGGCGCCGATGATGGCGGGCGCAAACGATGCGAGGAACTCGATCGGCACACTTTCGGGTGCGGGCGGTGCTGCCGGATCGGCCATTGCCTGTGCCGGCAATGCCAGTCCTGCTACTGCGGCAATAGCGACGGCGGTGAACGCCTTTCGCATACCTCGGGTTCGAAGCACTGTTTCCCCATCCTTAGTCATACCGCGCGGGCGCCTAGGCGAGCTCCGCGTTTGACGGCTCGAGGGGTCACTCTATGTACAGAGCCCCCGGGTTGTACAGCTGTTCAGTTGCTGAGCAGCTACGCACCGGGGGGAGTCTATGGCATGACCGGCCTCGATCGTGATTTACGGCGACCATACCTGTGACTGAAGTGATCTATGTGAAAGTTGATGCAACTGTTACGTCAGATTGCGAGGTTTGTTCACTCGAAGATCAGTCGAAACGGACCGAATCGTCGACGAGTACGTCAATTCGACGGGCAAGGTCGAAGTCCAGTTCCGTGAGACCGCCCGCCGAGTGTGTCGAAAGCGTGTACGTGACCTTTCGCCAGCGAACGTCGATGTCGGGATGATGATCCGCGGCCTCGGCGACTGCCGCGATGCGTTGAAGAAGCGCGATGGCGTCCGGGAATGTCGCGGAGTCGACCGTGCGAGTGATCGACCCTGGCGACAGTTGCCAGGCGGGCAGTTCGTCGAGAGCGTTTTGGATCGCGGAGTCGGACAACAAAGTGGCCATACTCCATCATGGTGCGATGAGTGATGCACCTGCAAGGGATCGGGAAGTTGTCGCCGGTGCGATCTTCCGCGAGGGAAGGCTGCTCCTCGCGCAGCGGACGAGTCCGCCGGCTTTGGCCGGTCGTTGGGAGCTGCCGGGCGGGAAGGTCGAAGAATTCGAATCGCCACAGAACGCGTTGGCGCGGGAGCTGCTCGAGGAACTGGCGGTCGAGGTGAGATGCGGCGCCAGAATCGGTGTCGACGTGCCACTGTCGCCGGGGTTGGTCCTGCGGGCCTACCGGGCGGAGTTGGTGTCGGGAGAACCGGTCGCGCTCGACCATGCTCAATTGACATGGGTCGACGCCGAAGAACTGTTGTCGATGGATCTGGTGGACAACGATCGAGCCTGGATCCCCGAGTTACTCGCGGAATTGAGCGCGCTTACGCCGCACGAGCCTTCTTGAGACCCGCTTTCAGTTCCTTCTTGGATGCGCCCTCGTTCTCGAGCTTCTTCATCCGCATGATGACGACGGGACACTTGATGCACCGCGTCTTCTTGCGGCAGCACTTCTTCTTCGGCTTGAGCTGCGAGACCTTGCTTGCCTTGACTTTTCCCATGTGACGCTGCGGCTTTCCTGTTTCACTACGGCGGAGAGCCCGCTCTTGGAACGAGGTTAGCGTACCCTTAAATGACCTGTTTCTCCAGGTCGTAATCCTACGCGCATCGGCGTGGTGCAGATCACTATTCGCTGGTGGGGGCGGTGATAGAGGCCGCACAATGCAGGAGTATCAGCCCGGAGCGAGTAGTATTTACTAGGCCGCGGTGCCTTCTCAGGCGATTCGTGCCCTGATTCGGATCACACACTCGTGCAGCGGCCACCAGAAGAGCCGTGCGACTTGACTTTCGCGTGGCCGAATCAACTCAGCCAGGAGAGCCATCGCGTGACCATCACCAGCTTCCGTAACGTTGCCATCGTCGCACACGTCGACCACGGCAAGACCACCCTCGTCGACGCCATGCTTCGTCAGTCCGGCGCGTTCGAGGAGCGCGCCGAGCTGGTCGATCGCGTTATGGACTCCGGCGACCTCGAACGCGAGAAGGGCATCACCATTCTCGCGAAGAACACCGCAGTACATAAGGTCAACGAAGACGGTTCCATCACCGTCATCAACGTCATCGACACCCCCGGCCACGCCGACTTCGGTGGCGAGGTCGAGCGCGGCCTGTCCATGGTCGACGGCGTCGTCCTGCTCGTCGATGCTTCCGAGGGACCCCTGCCGCAGACGCGTTTCGTGCTGCGCAAGGCACTCGCCGCTTCGCTGCCCGTCATCCTGGTCGTCAACAAGACGGACCGCCCCGACGCCCGCATCGAAGAGGTTGTCACCGAGGCTCAGGACCTGCTCCTCGACCTCGCATCGGACCTGTCCGACGAGGCCGCCGAAGCCGCTGAGCTCGCACTCGAACTTCCCGTCCTCTACGCGTCCGGTCGCGAAGGCAAGGCATCGACCGTGCAGCCCGAGAACGGCAAGGCTCCCGACGCCGAGGACCTCACCGCACTCTTCCAGGTGCTGATGGAGTACGTCCCCGCGCCGAAGGGCTCGGTCGACGCACCGCTGCAGGCTCACGTCACCAACCTCGACGCATCCGCATTCCTCGGTCGCCTCGCACTCGTTCGCATCCACAACGGCGAGCTGCGCAAGGGCCAGACCGTGTCCTGGTGCCGCGAGGTCGACGGCGAGCCCGTCGTCACGAAGACCAAGATCACCGAACTCCTCACGACCATCGGTGTCGAGCGCGTTCCCGGTGAGGTCGCCGTCGCCGGCGACATCTGCGCCGTCGCAGGATTCCCGGACATCATGATCGGCGACACCCTCGCCGATCTGGAGAACCCGGTCGCACTGCCCCGCATCACCGTCGACCAGCCGGCAATCTCGGTCACTATCGGCACCAACACGTCACCGCTCGTCGGTCGCGTCAAGGGTCACAAGCTGACTGCACGCATGGTCAAGTCCCGCCTGGACCAGGAGCTCGTCGGTAACGTCTCGCTCAAGGTCCTCGACATCGGTCGCCCCGATGCGTGGGAGGTCCAGGGTCGTGGAGAGCTCGCGCTCGCCATCCTCGTCGAGCAGATGCGTCGTGAAGGGTTCGAACTCACCGTCGGTAAGCCGCAGGTTGTCACGCAGCTCGTCGACGGCAAGGTTCACGAGCCTTTCGAAGAGCTGACCATCGACAGCCCCGAGGAGTACCTCGGCGCCATCACGCAGCTCCTGGCCAACCGCAAGGGCAAGATGGTCCAGATGTCGAACCACGGCGCAGGCTGGGTTCGCATGGAGTTCATCGTTCCTTCGCGTGGCCTCATCGGCTTCCGCACGGACTTCCTCACGGAAACCCGCGGAACCGGTATCGCCAACGCCGTGTTCGACGGATACGGCCCGTGGGCCGGCGAGATCCGTGCGCGCCACACCGGCTCGCTCGTCTCGGACCGCTCCGGCACGGTGACGCCGTTCGCCATGATCCAGTTGGCCGACCGTGGAACCTTCTTCGTCGAGCCCGGCGCAGACACCTACGAGGGACACGTCGTCGGTATCAACCCGCGTCAGGAAGACCTCGACATCAACGTCACCCGCGAGAAGAAGCTGACCAACATGCGTCAGTCGTCCGCAGACGTGATGGAGACCCTCGCAAAGCCGATCAAGCTCGAACTCGAAGCAGCGATGGAGTTCTGCTCCAGCGACGAGTGCGTCGAGGTCACCCCGGAGGACGTTCGCGTCCGCAAGGTGCACCTCAACGCAACCGAGCGCGCTCGCGAGCGTTCACGTAGTAAGGCACGCGACAAGGCTGCTCTGTAGTCTTTCGTCGGTTACAACCTGACAGGCGGATGTGCCTTTCAGCCGAGTTTTCGGCGGAAAGGTACATTCGCCTTCATGGTTTCCAGGCGAAAGATCTGCCAGGGAATCGAGTGCAAAGGGGCGACGCGGCCCCGTACGGAAGGAATTGTCTGTGGCCTCAGGACGTCGCTACCTGGCGTTGGCAGTGGCAGTGACGGCGTTGTCACTGACTGCATGTACAGCCGATCCGCCGCCTCCGGTCGAGAGCACCGAAACCGTCAAGCCCACACCGACTCCGGTCATTCCGGCGATGAAGCAGGTCACTGTGGCAATCGACGAGGTGGGAGGCGGATTCAACCCGCACCTGCTCGCGGATCAGTCGCCGGTCAACTCCGCAGTCGGCAACCTCGTATTGCCCAGTGCGTTTCGCCCGATCAATTCGCCCACACAACCTGGCGCGACGGAGTGGGCGATCGACGATTCTTTCCTCGTTTCCGCTGAAGTGACGTCGGAGGCCCCGTTCACGATTCGCTACCAACTGCGCAACGAAGCCCAATGGTCGGACGGCGCTCCCATTGCGGCAGAAGACTTTCGCTACCTGTGGCAGCAGATGATCTCGGTTCCCGGTGTGGTCAATCCCGCGGGCTATCAGATGATCGACGACGTGAACTCGTCCGGCGGCGGCAAAACGGTCAACGTCGTGATGCGTGCGCCGTATCCGGCATGGCGAGAGTTGTTCACCGATATTCTTCCGTCCCACCTGATCAAGGACACTCCCGGCGGTTTCAGCACCGGCCTGAGTGAGGGGATTCCGGTGTCGGGAGCCCACTTTCACGTGCGCTCGGTCGACCGCGGCCGGGACGAAATCGTGCTCGAACGCAACGACCGATTCTGGGGCAAGCCTTCAGACCCGGATCAGATAGTTCTGCGACGCGGAGGAACGGCTGCGCAGTTGGCGGATGCGCTGCGTACCGACGATGCCCAAGTGGCGCAGGTTCATTCGGGTAGTGCCACGGATATTCAGCTGTCTGCAATCCCGGGTGTCAGGACGGCGTTCTCCTACGTTCCGCGCACTCTCGACATCAACGTGAACGGGCGAAGCAAGAACTTCGCGGATGTTCGGGTGCGTAAAGGTGTTCTGGGACTGCTCGATCCGGACCTGCTCGCCGTGGTGGCGGCAGGGAGTGAATCGGCGTCGGCCCCGGTGCAAGCTCAGATTCTCGCTCCGTCGGATCCGGGATATGCGCCCACCGCGCCGCCGAAACCGACCAGGGAGCAAGCACTGGGCGAGCTGACCGCAGCCGGCTACCTGACGGCACCGCCCACCGGAATCGTCACGGGCACTGGAACGGTCGGATCGATCGTCCGTGACGGCGCCCAGTTGACACTGCTGATCGGCGCTCCCGAAAACGACGACATCGCGATCGCCGTGGCAAACACCGCTGCCGACGAATTGCGTGACGTGGGAATCCTGGCGACCGTCGAATCGGTGGCGCCGGAGGAACTCTACGGCGAGGACCTGACGACAGGACGCGTCGACATGATCGTCGGTTGGAGCCGGGCAGGCGCCGACACGGCCACTTCGCTGGCCTCGCGGTTCAGTTGCCCGAGCGCACCTTCCACTCTGGCAACAAGTTCGGCAGTGCCCGCACCGACGCCGTCGCAGACACCGGAGCCCATCCGAACGACAAGCGTCGAGGCTCCGAGCAACCTGTCCGGGCTGTGTGATCCGGCGTTGCAAGGTCGGATCGACGAAGCGCTCAGTGGCATCGGGGATCTGGGGTCGTTGATCGCCGATGCGGAACCCAAGCTGTGGGATCTTGCGGCGGTTTTGCCGATCGTGCAGAGCCGAGCGCTGGTCGCGGTCGGGACCGGAGTCGAGGGCGTGGTCCTCGACGGGCCGGTGCAGGTGGGGATATTCGGAAACGCTACGGACTGGGTGAGGGTGGAAAAGTGACCGCGTCGGCGAAGCGACTTCTGTTGGTACACGCACATCCGGACGACGAAACGATCACCACCGGTGGCACCATCGCGCGATACGCGTCCGAAGGCGTCGAGGTCACAGTCCTCACCTGCACGTTGGGGGAGGAAGGCGAAGTGATCGGTGATGCGTGGGCCGGGCTCGTGGCTTCCGAGGCCGATCAACTCGGTGGCTACCGGATCGCGGAACTGAGCGCTGCTTTGTCGGCTTTGGGCAGTGCCGCTCCTCGCTTCCTCGCCGGTGCCGGTCGGTATCGCGACTCCGGAATGATCGGCACACCTTCGGCCGCCAATCCCCGTGCTTTTGTCAATGCTCGACTCGACGAAGCAGTCGGCGCGGTGGTCGCCGTCATTCGTGAGATTCGGCCGCACGTCGTGATCACGTACGACCCCAACGGCGGCTACGGGCACCCGGATCACATCCAGGCGCACGCGATCACGACAGCGGCCGTCGAAGCTGCAGGAACGACCGCGTATCCCGAGACCGGCGAGCCGTGGTCGACTCCGAAGTTCTACTGGACCGTGACCGAGCGCAGCGGACTCGAACGCGGCATCGCGGCGATTTCCGAGTTCCCGGAGAACTGGCGTCTGCCCGAGCCCGGGGAATTGCCGAGCGTCGAGGACACAGACGTGACGACGGCAATCGACGTTCGAGGCGTCATCGATGCGAAGGCGAGGGCATTGAGCGCCCACGCCACTCAGGTGACGGTAGCCCCGAGCCGAGCCGAGTTCGCATTGTCGAACAACGTGGTCCAACCGATCCTGACGGTCGAGCATTTCGTATTGGCCACCGGCGCGCTCGGTCCGGTGGGTGAGGACGGCCGCGAGCGCGATCTGTTCGGCGGGCTGCACAGCTGACCTGGGCGTCGGCTCACAGGCATTGCGATCGACGCCGTAGTGGTGTGTGATGCGTGTCACCGGATGGGTGGTCCTTTCGGTAACAGCAAAGCCTGGGGGCTGAAGAAATGTACAACTGGGACCTGCAGAACCAGATCGTCGCCTTCGTCGATTCGTTGCGTCCGATGGCTGGTTATTACCACGACTTGTATTACGGGTCGCTCTACGCATTCGCAGATCAGCAGAGTCATTTGCTGACTCTGCTCGGGTTCCCACCGGTTCCCTGATCAGCTTCGTGCTTTTCGGGCGCGAGCCGGGGTGCTTGTCGGGAGGGACCCCGCGCTCGCGCGATGACGACCGATAGACCACTATCAAAACCATGACGACCGTCGAGAACAACACGGACGCCTCGACAGGAACGTCGCTGTCGTGGCTCGACCCTGTCATCCTCGGCGTCCTGATTTTCGACGGATTCTTGTGCGCGGTGTTGTCCGTCCTGTTCTTGCCGACTCATCTCGGTACGACGGCATTTCCCATCAGCATTCTCGTAGCCGCGACCGCGAACCTCGTATTGGTGATCGCCGCCCGCACGGTTACGACGCCGGGTAGGGCCGCATTGCCGCTCGCCGGTTGGATCGTCGGGTTCTTGGTGTGCATGGTGGGCGGCCCCGGCGGCGACGTACTCGTGCTTTCGTCCCCTCTGACCTTCCTGCTGCTGGTCGGTGCGATCGCTCCGGCCGCCGTTTTCCTCTTCAAGGTGGCGATCAACAGACTCGCCACCCTCAGCTCGCAATAGTTCTCGGCGCGCGCGTAGGAAACTGACCCGTGCATAAGGGACACTCAGCCTGTGGCTGAACATGATTTGGCGGGTGCGACTATCGCCTTGACCGCAGAACGGCGTGTCGAAGAATTTGCGACGCTCCTCGAACGTCGAGGCGCGGAGATCGTGCGGACACCGGTGATCCATGTGCTGCCCTTGGTGGACGATCGAGACCTGAGGACTCAGACGTCCGCTTTGATTGCCGATCCTCCGGAATTGGTCGTGATCAGTACCGGGATCGGCTTCAGGGGTTGGCTCGACGCCGTCGCCTCGTGGGGTTTGACCGAGGAGTTCCTCGGGGCTCTCGCCCACACGCGCATCATCGCCCGCGGCCCCAAGGCGACGGGTGCCATCCGAGGCGCCGGACTGCGCGAGGAATGGTCGCCTTCGGGTGAGTCGTCCGAGGAAGTTCTGGCACATCTCGGAAGCGAGGGAGTGGCAGGCTTGCGCATCGCAGTCCAGTTGCACGGCACCATCACCGAATGGGAGCCGTTGACGGACCTGAGCGCCTCCCTCGCCGACATCGGCGCGGTTGTCACTCCGGTATCGGTCTATCGGTGGATCCGGCCGCCGGATCAGTCGCCGGTCCGCGCGTTGGTCGCTGCAGTTCGTTCCGGTGCGATCGACGCGCTGACCTTCACCAGTGCCCCCGCGGTCTCCTCGATGCTCAGCACGGCAAAAGAAATGGGCGAGCTGGAGCGGTTCGTCGCAGCGATGCGCGGACCGGTACCGACCTACTGCGTCGGACCGGTGACGGCCGCCCCGCTGGAACTCCTCGGTGTTCCGACCATCCAGCCGGAGCGATCGCGTCTCGGTTCGCTGGCGCGGCTCATCATCGACGACCTGCCCACACGTCGCCACCGCCCGGAGTGACGGCTTCGATCAATGCCCACGCGTTCTCGGCGGGGAGATCGATCACCTCGTAGCTTCCGGTGCCGGCGGGCGTCGCGGCGACGACGGTTGCCACTCCCGCGCGTCGTTGGAAGAACGTCTCGCGCACCGTCCATCCGATGACACCTTCGGATTCGAGACTGTGACGCTGGCGATCGAGCGAGCCGTTTCGGGTGATCAACCATCCGGGTAGTACTGCGTGGCCGAGGCCGTTGTATCGGTCGTAGGCGAGGGCGGTGCCACCGATGGCGAGTACGGCGACCCCGAACCACGCGTAGATCGGTACATCGAGTCCAGAAGCCGCGCACGCCACACAGACCAGGAACGCCACCGCGGCGAGGAACAGTGCTCGGGTGTACCGGCGCCGCCGCGCGGCCGGGCCGTGCGGGATCAGCGGGGCGGACGCCTGGCGTGAGTCACCGATCACGGTGGCCATCACTCGCTCGGCTTCCCTGCGTGGTCCCTGTGGGAGCAGTAGCGAAGATTCCTTCTTCTCGGCGCTGACCCCGGTCATGATGGCGTCGAGCCGCGCGCCGCGGGCCAATCGCAGCAGGAGCGGTTCCTTGAGCGTCGTGCCACGGAGGCGGGCGCGGTCGAGTGTGGTTTGCCGAGTCTTCAACAGGCCGTGACTGACATGCAGGATGCGGCCGTTGTCGGTGAGTTTCATGTTGCCGAACGCGATCAGGTACTGGACGCAGGCGAGTGCACTCGACAGCACCAGCAGCACGACGAGTGCGATGACGACCATCAGTGCGATGCCGAGGCTCTCGAGTGAGTCGAAGCTGTCGCTCACTGCCGAGGATTTCGCGACGGCAGTGCCGATGCCGTATTGGAACGAGATGCCGATGATGGCTGCGATGATGGCGATTCCGGTGAACGAAAAGGGGGCGTAGCGAACCCAACTCGGTTCCCAGTGACCGATTTCGGTGTCGACCGGTTCGGTGATGCTTTCGACCGGCGTGCCCGGGGTTTCCAGTCGCCGTGCTTGCTGGGCGCCGGCCAACAGTGCGGCGCGTAGGTCCGGAACCAGGGCGGTCGACAGGGCGTTGAGCTCGAACTTGTTCGAATCGTGGCCGCTCCCGGCGCGCTGGCCGGTACCGATGCGCACGATCGACAGTCCGAGCAACCGGTGCATGACCCCGGCCTCGACGTCGACGGATCGGATGCGGCTACGCGGGACGGAGAGCAGCTTTTTCTGGAAGACCCCGGTGCGCAGTTGAACGTGGACGGGTCCGATTCGGTACGTGGTGGTGAAATACCGCAACAAACCGAAGATGACGAGCAGAGTGACGACGCCGAGTCCCCACCAGTGGTTTCCGGATTGGCTGCCGAGAACTACGGAGACGAGTAGGACCGGGAGCAGTTTGACGACTTCGTTGACGGGGTGGACCAGAAGCATGCGTCGGTCGAGGCGGAGCCAGGGCTGTTCCTCTTCCGCGGCCTCGGCAGCTGCCGTTTCCGCCTCTACCGGGATCTCGATCGCGGTCGGGTCGCCCAACTGTTTCTCGTTCACGTCGCGTCTCCGACGTTGGTACCCGCGATCTCCGTCAGTTGAGCCACCGTGCGGTCGGCGACTTCCTGGTCGAGTGCGGAGATCTTCACGGCCCCGGCCGACGACGCTGTCGTGACCGTGACGGTTGCCAGACCCAACATGCGGTCGATCGGTCCGCGCTCGGTGTCCACGGTCTGCACGCGCGAGATCGGTGCGATGCGTCGCTCCTGGGTGAACCAGCCGGTGCGGGTGTATACCGCGGTGTCACTGATCTCCCATCGGTGGACCCGATACCGCCACGCCGGGACCATCAGAATGTAGGTGGCAGCGAAGAGTACGGTGACTGCGAATACGGTGCCGACCACCCAGGACGGGATTCCGGGCACCAAGACGGCACAGACGATTTCGGCGACGATGACGGGTACCCAGAACAGTGAGGCAGTGATTGCCCACAGCCTCGGGGCTTTGGTGCTGGGTCGCCATAACGGGTCGGCCATGGTCAGCGGTTGCGGCGCAGTCATGGGCACTACTTTGGTCGAGTGAGGGGCGATCTGTCGACATCGGCCCTATCGTGGAGTGTGGCGACCGCGAAGGGAGCACGTGATGACCGAACAAGATGCGACATTCGACCCGGAGGCTCCGGAATCAGATGCGCTCGAACAATCGACACCCGTAGATCCGAACGCCCCTGAAGAACCCGATCTGACCGACATTCCGCTCGACGCGCCAGTGGCTGACGTGGTGGATCAACGAGTCGAGGTTGCGGTCGACGACGACTACCGGCCGTCGTGATCGAGGCGGTGTCGGGGCGGTGAGGCCTCCTACTTCTGGCACCGGGTGGCACTAGTCGTCCCACATGGCGCATGATCGCTAGGTGAACCGAACTGGTGATGACTCCGGCAAACCCACCATGCTTCCGATGCCAGGTATTTCCGCGTCCGCCTCGTCCAGTCCGTCGCCCGGCCCGTCAGCGTCGGCGATGCGGCGAGTTCTCCGTCGTGCACGCGACGGAGCGACCCTGAACGTCGACGAGGCGGCAACGCTGCTGCAGGCACGGGGAACCGATCTGACCGATCTGTGTTCTTCGGCGGCCAAGGTTCGCGATGCCGGTCTGCTGGCAGCGGGTCGGCCGAACACCGTGACGTATTCGCGGAAAGTTTTCATTCCGCTGACCCGTCTGTGCCAGGACAAGTGCCACTACTGCACATTCGTCACGGTGCCGGGGAAGCTGCGTGCCGCTGGGCACGGCATGTTCCTGGAACCGGACGAGGTTTTGGACATTGCCCGGGCAGGCGCCGAATTGGGCTGCAAGGAAGCGTTGTTCACGCTGGGGGATCGCCCCGAGGCTCGCTGGCCGGAAGCCAAGCAATGGCTGGACGAACGCGGCTACGACTCCACCCTCGACTACGTGCGAGCGATGTCGATCCGGGTACTCGAGGAGACAGGCCTGCTCCCACACCTCAATCCCGGTGTGATGAGCTGGCAGGAACTCTCGCGGCTCAAGCCCGTTGCGCCGTCGATGGGCATGATGCTCGAGACGACCGCTACCCGGCTGTTCACCGACAAGGGTGAGTGCCACTACGGCAGCCCGGACAAGGACCCGGCGGTTCGGCTACGCACCCTGACCGACGCAGGCCGACTGAACATCCCCTTCACCACGGGAATTCTTGTGGGCATCGGGGAGAACTTCCTCGAACGTGCCGAGTCGATCATGGCGATACGCAAGTCGCAGAAGGCGTTCGGCCACATCCAGGAAGTGATCATTCAGAACTTCCTGGCCAAGCCTGATACCGCGATGCGCAATACGCCTGATGCGGGACTCGACGAGTTTCTCGCGGCCATCGCCGTCGCACGCCTGTTGCTCGGGCCGACGATGCGGATTCAGAGTCCGCCGAATCTCGTCTCGAACAGCGAGTGCCTCGCGCTGCTCGGCGCAGGCGTCGACGACTGGGGCGGGGTATCACCGTTGACCCCCGATCACGTCAACCCCGAGCGTCCCTGGCCGAATCTCGAGACCTTGGCCGAGATCAGCGCCGAGGGCGGCTTCACGCTGACCGAACGCACTGCGGCTCAGCCGGCATATGTCCTGGCCGGGGCTCCGTGGATCGATCCGCGTATTGCGGGTCACGTGCAAGCGCTGGCGGATCCCAAGACCGGCCTCGCCCTGCCCGACACCAAGCCGGTGGGCCGGCCGTGGCAGGAACCGGACGAGTCGTGGGAATCGAGCGGACGCGTCGATCTCAATACCGAGATCGACACGGACGGGCGCAACACCGAGACCCGCAGTGACCTGGGCAGTGCGTTCGGCGACTGGGAGACCGTGCGCGAACAGGTCCTCGAACTCAGTGCTCCGATTCGCGTCGACACCGATCTGCTGGCTGCGCTCCGCAGTGCCGAACGCGACCCGGCCGGATGTTCCGACGACGAGTACCTGGCCCTTGCCACGGCGGAGGGCCCGGGCCTGGAAGCCGTTGTGGCACTGGCGGATGCGCTGCGCAAGGATGCCGTCGGCGAGGACGTCACCTACGTGGTGAACCGGAACATCAACTTCACCAACATCTGCTACACGGGCTGCCGATTCTGTGCGTTCGCGCAGCGCAAGGGTGACGCCGACGCGTTCACGCTGTCGGCAGAGCAGGTCGCCGACCGTGCGTGGGAAGCGCACGTCGCCGGCGCAACCGAGGTGTGCATGCAGGGCGGTATCGATCCGGAACTTCCCGTCACCGGTTACGCCGACCTGGTCCGGGCCGTCAAGAAGCGCGTGCCGTCGATGCACGTCCACGCGTTCTCTCCGATGGAGATCGTGAACGGTGCATCGCGCAGTGGTGAGAGCGTCAGGGATTGGCTGACGGCCCTTCGTGAGGCGGGCCTGGACACCATTCCCGGTACGGCAGCGGAGATCCTCGACGACGAGGTGCGCTGGATCCTCACCAAGGGCAAACTGCCGACGGCGGAATGGATCGAAGTGGTCACCACGGCGCACGAGGTGGGGCTGCGGTCGAGTTCGACGATGATGTACGGGCATGTCGATCAGCCGCACCATTGGGTCGGGCACCTGAACGTTCTTCGCGGAATCCAGGACCGTACAGGCGGATTCACGGAGTTCGTGCTGCTGCCGTTCGTTCACCAGAGCGCGCCCCTGTACCTGGCGGGCGCTTCCCGGCCAGGGCCGACCAATCGGGACAACCGCGCTGCACACGCGTTGGCACGCATCATGCTGCACGGCCGCATACCCAATATCCAGACCAGCTGGGTCAAACTTGGCATCACCGGAACGCAGATGATGCTCAACGGCGGCGCCAACGACCTCGGCGGAACGCTGATGGAGGAGACGATCTCGCGGATGGCCGGCTCCGAACACGGTTCCGAGAAGACCGTCGCAGAACTGCGCGCCATCGCCGAGGGAATCGGACGTCCGGCACGCGAACGAACCACCACACATGCACGACGCGAAGGAGCGATTGCCTGATGGCTGACGTACTGGGGGACCGCAAGGTCGTCGAGGTTCTCGATCGAGCGGTGTGGGGGATCAACCCGGTTCTCGACCTCGCCTACAGCGATCCGCTCGGTATCAAGCGTCGGACGTTCGAGCCGACCGATCCCGAGCGAAACGCTGCTGCGATGGTGTTGGACGCGGCCGCTTGGGTCCTCGACGTCGTCAAGTTCCCCGGGACGGCGGCGTGGTCGGTGATGACCGACGAGCAGCGCTCGAAGTGGTGGACGACCCGGTTGGGTGCACTCAACACCGTTGCCGTGGCGTTCCCCGGCATCTTCGGCGTCCTCCTCAATCGGTTGCCGATCCAGGACCTGCTGGCCTTCGCGAATCAGGCCGTTGTGCTCGTTGCGGTTGCCCGTGAACACGGAGTGACCGAACGGGATCAGCAGGTGGACCTCCTGGCGTCGGTGCTGTGCCGGCGTGAGACGAAGTCTCGAGAGCTTCTCACCGGAGAGGACTTCGCCGAGAAATCAGCCGGCGGCGCCGACGAGACCTGGCGCCCGTTCGCGCTCATCGGAACGTTGTGGCGCACGTCCAAGACTTTTCGTGCCATCACGGACGAGTTGCACAAGCGGCCGTCTCGGACAAAACCGTACGAGATCATCGGCAAGATTCCGGTGGTCGGCGTCGTGGCGGATTACCTCGGTGAGCGGGGCGCACTGGTACGCGCGGCCGCTCTGGGGGAGAAGTGGATCGCGATTCGGTCGAGGAACATCACCGCAGTAGGCTGAAATGTGTTACCCCCGCCTGCTCAGAGTCGGTCGGCAGGGGGATAATAGGCTGTTCCCGCGGTACGTGAGAGTCGTATCGGATTTTCGGCCCCTTGCAACTGCGTGTTGCGGCGGCGATGCACGACAGGAAGGCAGGGAGATCGGCAGTGACCTACACGATTGCTGAACCGTGTGTAGATGTGATGGACAAGGCGTGCATCGAAGAATGCCCTGTCGACTGCATCTACGAGGGTGGACGCATGCTTTACATCCACCCCGACGAGTGTGTCGACTGCGGCGCGTGTGAGCCTGTCTGTCCCGTCGAAGCCATCTTCTACGAAGACGACGTCCCGGACCAGTGGAACGCGTACATCAGCACCAACGTCGATTTCTTCGACGATCTCGGCTCACCGGGTGGAGCGGCCAAGCTCGGCAAGGTCGACTACGACACGCCGTTCATCAAGGCGCTGCCTCCCATGGGTGAGGAATAGAGATCTTGTCTCGTACTCCGGTGGCCGCTGGGCTTCCTGATTTTCCGTGGGATTCGCTCGCCGATGTCACGGCGAAGGCGCACTCTCATCCCGACGGCATCGTGAACCTGTCCGTGGGGACGCCGGTGGATCCGGTGGACCCGGTGATTCAGGAGGCTCTGGCCTCTGTTGCCGAGGTGCCCGGATACCCGACGACTCATGGCACGCTCGCGCTTCGCGAGGCCGTGGCGGAGTCACTGGATCGCCGCTACAACATTCCCGACGTCGATCCGGCAGCGGTGCTGCCGGCCATCGGTACCAAGGAAATGATCGCGTGGCTGCCGAAATTGCTCGGTCTCGGAGCCGGCGATCTGGTGGTCATTCCGGAGTTGGCGTACCCGACATACGAGGTCGCAGCGAAACTGGCAGGTGCTCGCGTCCTGCGCGCCGACGGCTTGAACAAGCTCGGTCCCGAGTCGGCGGCGATGATCTTCGTGAACTCGCCCTCGAATCCCACCGGCAAGGTGCTCGGCCTCGAGCACTTGCAGAAGGTCGTGGCCTGGGCGCGCGAGCGCGGCGCCATCGTCGTCTCCGACGAGTGCTACCTCGGATTGACGTGGGAAGCCGATGCGCTCTCCATTCTCGATCCTCGTGTCAACGACGGTGATCTGACCGGTTTGCTTGCGGTCCACTCACTTTCGAAGACGTCCAATCTCGCGAGCTATCGCGCCGGGTTCGTCACCGGTGATCCGGCTCTGGTGACGGAACTGCTCGAGGTGCGCAAGCATGCGGGCATGATCCTGCCGCTACCGATCCAGGCGGCGATGACCGCAGCCTTGGGCGACGACCAACACGAGAACATCCAGCGCGAGCGGTACCGCGAGCGTCGTAGTGTGTTGATCGAAGCTGTTCGAGGCGCCGGATTCACCGTCGACAATTCCGAGGCAGGTCTGTACCTCTGGGCGACGCGCGGCGAGGAATGTCGAGCGACGGTCAGTTGGTTCGCCGATCGTGGGATCCTCATTGCCCCCGGTGAGTTCTACGGACCGAGCGGGAGCAAGCACGTGCGGATCGCGCTCACTGCAACAGACGAACGAATCGCCGCGGCAGCAAAGCGCCTCTCCGCCTGAATCGTGTGCTTTCCCAGGTGTCAGGTTCCCTGATGTCGGTATCGGTCCGATGTAAGGTCGCGCTGTGACCACCTCAGGGACCGGCGGCTTGGACGCGGTACTGATTTTTGCTGTCGTTGCTGCCTCGGTTGCACTGATGCTCGTGTGGTTGAAAAGTCGTCGAGTTTTCGGAGAATTCCCACTCTCGGCAGCTCTCCTCTGGCTGATGGTTGCAGTGCCTTCCATCTTGCAGGCGGCGATGCCGGGACTGCTCGAGATGTTTCGTCGTGATCCCGCGTTGATTCGTGACGGGCAATGGTGGCGCATTCTGACCTCCGTGCTCGTTCAGGACGGAGGGGCCGCAGGAACTGTCACCAATCTCGCGACGCTGGCCGTGGTTGCACCGCTTGCGTTTCGGCTCTGGGGCGCCGCACGTGGCTGGGCTCTCTTCCTGCTCGGTCAACTGTTGTTCGGTTTGCTCACCACCGCAGTCTTCCCGTCGACCGGCGCAGGCAACTCCGGTGCCACGCTTGCTCTGGCAGCGGCGGCCGCGGGGATCGGCGTTCTGGTGCGCCCGCGAATGCCTGAGATTGTTCTGACAGTCGTGATTGTCGTCGGCGGCGCAACATTGGTGACGGTCGACGACGCACACGGATTCGCGGTGCTTTCCGGGGCGCTCTTGGGGGCTGCGCTGGTGACGCTGTTCCCTCCGCACTCGATGGACGCGCGTCGGGCAGGAGAAAGTTTGCGACCATCCGCGCTGTGAGATGCTGTCGTGGTGCTGCTGAGATCCTTGAACCCCCTTGCTGTTGCCCGCGGTGACGACCTCGACGACGCCGTGACGATCGGTGACACGGTTCTCTCGCGGAGTGCCATTCTCGGTGCCGCGACCTCGGTCGCGGAGCGAGTGGCGCAGGCCGATCGGGTTGCCGTATTGGCAACTCCCACAGCAAAAACGATTCTCGCCGTCGTCGGGGCGTTGATTGCCGGCGTCACCGTTGTGCCGGTCCCGCCGGACTCGGGGAAGGCTGAGCGAGAGCACATTCTGCGTGACTCCGGTGCCCAGGCGTGGCTCGGCGAAACGGACGACCACTGCGAAGGCCTGCCCGTGGTTCCCGTCCGATTGCACGCTCGCTCGTGGCACAGCTATCCCGAACCGGCACCGCAGTCCACAGCATTCGTCCTGTACACGTCCGGAACTACCGGCCCACCGAAGGGCGTTCTGCTCAGTCGCTCGGCTATCGCAGCCGGGCTCGACGCGCTCGCCGAGGCCTGGGACTGGACGTGGCGAGACACCCTCGTACACGGGCTTCCGCTCTTCCACGTGCACGGACTGATTCTCGGAATCCTCGGCCCCCTCCGGATCGGCAGCCGGGTGATCCACACCGTCAAGCCGACGCCGGAAAACTACGCAAGGGCCAAGGGCTCCCTCTACTTCGGTGTCCCCACCGTCTGGTCGCGTATCGCCGAAGACGAAGAAGCTGCCCGCGCGTTGTCCGGTGCCCGACTTCTGGTCTCCGGTAGTGCGCCGCTTCCCGTGCCGGTCTTCGAAAAGCTGCGGGAGCGAACAGGATTGACGCCCATCGAGCGTTACGGCATGAGTGAGACGATGCTGACCCTGAGCACGCGTTTCGACGGCGAGCGACGCCCGGGGTGGGTCGGCGTGCCGCTGCGCGGAGTCGAGACTCGTCTTCGTGACGAGAAGGGCAACGATGTGCCGCACGACGGCGAGAGTATCGGCGGCCTACAGGTACGTGGGCCGATGCTTTTCGACGGCTACTTGAACCGTCCGGACGCAACCGCCGAGTCCTGGACGGAGGACGGCTACTTCAAGACCGGTGACGTCGCCGTCATCGACGAGGGTGGGTTCCACCGAATCGTCGGCCGCGAATCCATCGACTTGATCAAATCCGGTGGATTCAGAGTCGGCGCCGGCGAGATCGAGACCGCCATCCTCGGGCACCCTTCGGTGTCCGAAGTTGCGGTGATCGGTGTCCCCGACGCCGATCTGGGGCAACGGATCATCGCCGTCGTAGTCCGTAAGCCCGGGACTCCCGAGGTCACCGAAGCCGAATTGGTCGAGTTGGTCGGGGCGGAGTTGTCGGCGCACAAGCGTCCCCGTGAGGTTCGATTTGCCGAGACTCTGCCACGTAACGCGATGGGCAAGGTTCAGAAGCGTGAGCTGCTCTAGGCAGGTCAGTTTGCTGAAAAGTCGCTGCGACGCTTGAAGGTTCGTGAATTCGGCCGGCCTGTCCCGAAATGTGGGCTCGCCGGTTCTCCGACGATTCAGCGCTAGTTGGAATTTCTGTGTTCTTGGCTACACTACCGCCCGGTAGGGACAGTTCCAGTCGCGCGCATACCGTCGGTATGCCTGAGTGCGAGTGGCCTCGGAAGGGCAGATTTCATGGCGGGCGGACGGCATTCGAGTCCTGACAGCGGGCGGTCGATCGGGTTCTACGCAGTGGGTGGGTTGGTTGCCGTCGCGGTAATCGCCACCGGGGTGGTGGTCTTCAAGGCAACACAGTCCGATTCCTGCGAGAGCGTCGACGAGTACTCGCTGGCAGCGGATCCTGCGATCGCGCCGGCAGTCACGGAGATCCTCGCAGAATCGTCGCCGGAGCAGACAGGCTGTTCGCGGATCACGGTTACCTCTGCGCTGCCCGGGGACGTTGCGGGAACTTTAGGTAAGGGCGTGGACGCTCCGGACATGTGGATACCGGATTCGACAGCGTGGGTGGGCAAAGCTGCATTGACGGCCAAGGGGCCGGTCGCTGCCGCCGGCGGTTCGATCGCCACCTCGCCTGTCGTTCTCGCCTCCGGCGGTGGCGAACAGTTTGCCAGTTGGCTCGCGGCGCTACAGGTTCCCGATCTGGCGTTGGGCAATCCGTTGTTCACAGGGGTTGCGTCGGCGCCCATTCTCGGAGCTCTCGCGGAAACCGGGGCCACCTCCGAATCCGTTCGAGCGGCACTCGTACCCCATGCGCAAGCGGAGAGTGTTCGTACCGAAGATCAGCCGGTAGGACAGAAGATGCTCACCGAATTGGTCAGCTCCGGAAAGGTCGGTGTTTCGACCGAGCAACAGGTCGTCGAGTTCACGAAGGCCGAGTCGAAGATTTCCGCGACAGTACCGGCGACGGGAACCATGATCATGGATTACCCCCTGGTGGTCAGTGCTTCGGCACCGGACCGGCACTACGCCGCAGCCAAGAAGAGTGACGCCATCGCCGAGCTGTTGCACAGTGAATCTGCTCAGGAAGTGCTGACGCGCAGCGGGTTCCGTACTTCCGGCGGTGGAGCCGTCGAAGGTGGAGTCGGTGACGTCACGGCACTGACCGTGTCCGAACAGTCGGTGGCCGATCAAACGCTGGGCGCTTGGGCTCTGATGGCCAAGCCGATCCGGACACTCGTTGCGATCGACGTGTCTGCGTCGATGGACTACCCGGCTGCAGGCGGCAAGACGCGCATGCAGTTGACCACTGCTGCTGCTCTGGCCGGCAATCAGGTCTTCCCAGACAGCGTCGCTGCCGGTCTCTGGGCGTTTTCCCAAGGTATGAACGGAACCCAGGACTTCCAGGAATTGGTGCCGATCAGGCGCTACGACACGATCGTCGACGGTGTGACTCAACGAAAGTTGATGGCAGATCAGGCGAACCGGCTCACCGAACTCAAACGTGGCGCCACAGGTTTGTACGACACGACTCTGGCCGCATTCCGTAAGGTTCAGGAATCGTACGATCCGCGAGCGGTCAACAGCGTCATCATCTTGACCGACGGCGCAAACGAAGATCCTGACAGCATCAGCCGTGAACAGTTGCTCGATGTTCTTGCACGCGAGCAGGATCCGGCGCGTCCGGTCATCATCGTCACCATCGGCATCACCGATGACGCAGATGCGGCGGCGCTCGCCGATATCTCCCGCGTGACGGGCGGTTCGACGTACATCGCTCGTGACCCCTCGGAGATTTCCGAGGTGTTCGTGAACGCATTGGCTCACCGAGGAACTTAGGCCGCATCCGGACTGGTCCAGGGTGCCGGAAGTGGCGGAGCCTCAGACGAATACCGGTGCCCGGTAGGTGTCGTCGTGGTGAAGGTGTGCCGGTTACCTGGTACAGGTTCGGCAGTCCAGTCCGAGCCCTGTTTCGCGTAATTGCATGCCGCACACAACCCGGCACCGTTGGCTGCGCTGGTGAGTCCACCCCTCGAGTGATCGCGAATGTGGTCGCGGTGGCGAACCGGCGCGTCGCACCACGGAGTACGGCAGCTTCGATCACGGAGTTCGATCAATCGCGCCAACCCCTTCGGGAAGGTTCTCGCCGTGGATTCCATTGCGGTCAGCGCGCCCGTATCGGGGCGTGCGTAGAGCTTTCGGACCGTTGCCACCGTTTCGGAGTCTTCGCTGGCCTTGGTGATCCATTCGCGTGCAATAGCGGCTGGTACAGGTCCGTACCCGTGGACGTACGCCGGGGCGGAATTGTCGCCCAACAATGACTGGTCGGAGACAACCAGATTCACGGTGACGGGTGTCGGTGTGGCGCGGCCGATTCCGGTAACCCGCTCGACCAGGAGATCAGCCATGATTTGCGCTCGGGTGCGCTTGTCCCCGCCGGCAAGTACGGAATCTGCGTCGCGCCTGAGCGTGGCGTGCACGGCGATACCTTCGGCCGCGGGAAGAAACACATTGAGCCAGCACATCGTGTCGGGCGCAGGCCGTGACGTCACTCGTCTGTCTCCCACGGCTTTGCGTGCTCGTCTGGCAACACTGTCGGAGTCTATTTCGGCAGCGCGTGCGCGGATTCTTTGTGTCAGTTGATGGTTGCCGCATCCGTCCAAGATTGCAGCGTCGCAGCAGAACTCGCGATCCAACGTAGCGCGATCCTGGGCGGTGAGACATGAAGTCTCGCGCATGAGGATCGTCGCCTGATGCTCACTGATGGAGCCGTCGACGAGTAGTCGAAGTGTGTGCGGCATCTCGTCGTTCAGTGCGCGGGCCAGGTTCAGATGCTGAGTTCCGAACCAAGCCGACTCTCGCCGTGCGAGGGCAATCTGCGCGTTGATTCCACGGCCTTGGTATGCGCGCGGCACTCCCCGTTCGCTGCGGTCGTTGCGGGTGAACGCGTCGAGATCGGCAGCCAGCAATGCCTGGGCACCAGCGCAACTGGCCTTCAACTCTTCCAAAGCGCGCAGAAGATCCACGCGTGCTGCGTTGTCGATGGATCGATCCATGCTGACGAGTGATGCTCGGAATTGTCCGATGGTCTCTTCGGATATCGCCTGTTTGGATATGGCCTGTTCAGATACTTGCGTCGTCACTTTTACCCCCCGGTAGTGTCGAACATACATTCGATACTAGCCTCGACAGCGAACGGACGCAACGCCTTTCTCCGTTGGCGTCTGAAAGTTCCGACAGTTCGGTTTTCATGGTTGACTGGTCCTCATGATCGAGCTGAGGGGATTGACCAAGGTTTACGGACCGACGAAAGCGGTGGACGATTTGTCGTTCACGGTCAAGCCGGGCATCGTGACGGGCTTCCTGGGCCCGAACGGTGCCGGTAAGTCGACGACGATGCGGATGATCCTGGGTTTGGATCAGCCGACGTCGGGTGTGGCGTTGATCGAGGGCAAGCCGTATCGGGAGCTCAAGACGCCATTGCGGACGGTCGGCGCGTTGCTGGATGCGAAGTGGGTGCACCCCAATCGCAGTGCGCGTGCGCATCTGCAGTGGATGGCTGCTTCGAACGGGATCCCGAAGTCCCGCGTCGACGAGGTGCTCGGGTTGGTCGGATTGTCCGAGGTGGCGGGCAAGAAGGCCGGCGGGTTCTCGCTCGGTATGTCGCAGCGTCTGGGGTTGGCGGGTGCGTTGTTGGGGGATCCGAAGGTGTTGTTGTTCGACGAGCCGGTCAACGGTCTCGATCCGGAGGGCATCGTCTGGATTCGTAAGTTCATGCAGCGGTTGGCGGCCGAGGGCCGCACGGTGTTGGTGTCGAGTCATCTTCTGTCGGAGATGGCGCTCACGGCGGAGCAGTTGGTGGTGATCGGTCGGGGTCGGTTGATTTCGGATTCGACGGTGGCGGAGTTCGTGGATCGTTCGTCGGAGTCGACGGTGCGGGTGCGTAGTCCTCAGCTCGATGCGTTGCGCAGTGTGTTGCTCTCGCAGGGGTTGACGGTGCGTGAGGACGGTTCCGGTGTTGCCCCGGCATTGGTGGTGGTGGATTCGACCACCGATGTGATCGGTGGGTTGGCTGGTTCGCAGGGGATCGTGTTGTACGAGTTGGCTTCTCAGCAGGGGTCGCTCGAGGATGCGTTCATGAAGTTGACCGGGGACGATGTCCAGTACCACGCATCCGGTGTCGATCCGGGTGTCGGTGCACACCACGCAAATACACAGCAGGCAAACACGCAGCAGGCTATGGGAGGTGCACTGTAATGGCTGTTCTCAGTGCTGAACGTATCAAGATCACCACGACCAAGTCGCCGCTGTGGTGCACGATCATCATCATCGTGCTCGGGTTGGGACTCGCTACCGTTTTCGGACTGAGCGCCAAGTCGTCGCTCAGCAGCCCCAACGGTGCAATGATGCCGACAGTTTCGGGGGCACTCAGTGGAGTGACCGGCTTCGGTGTGTTGGTTCTGATGATCATGGCGGCTCTCGCGATCACCAGCGAATATCGTTTCGGGACCATCCGCACCACCTTCCAGGCAGTTCCGAACCGCGCCTCGGTGCTCGTCGCCAAAGCGGGCCTCATCGGTGGGTTCGGAGCGGTGCTGACTCTCGTGTTGTCGTTCGGCGCCTTCGCCCTCACGAAGGCCACGGCAGGTGACGCCGGAAGATTCTTGACTCTGTCCGGCGACGAGAACTGGCGGGTCGTCTACGGAACACCGATCTACGCGTTCTTCTGCGTAGTTCTAGCAGTCGGAGTGGGCGCGTTGCTCCGGCAGTCTGCAGGTGCGATCGCATTATTGCTGTTGTGGCCCTTGCTGATCGAGAATCTTTTCAACCTGTTCGGAAATATCGGCGAGAAGATCATGCCGTTCCTGCCGTTCATGAACGCCAACAACTTTCTCGGTTCCAGCGGTGGCGTCGATTTCCACTGGGGACCCTGGGGCAGCCTGATCTACTTCGCCCTCTTCGTGCTCGTCGTATTCGGTCTCAGCATCGTCGTCGTGAACAGGCGGGATGCATAGGCACACGGATCAGACGGGCTGATTCTGCTTACGCCAACGGGCGTTCAGGAAACCCAATGCCGCGATCACGAGGAACAACACGGTGGTCGAGATCAACTGTGCACGGGCATCGGCGTCGAAGAGCATGAGGACGACGAACACACCGAGCATCGCGAGTGTCGCGTAGCTCAGATACGGGAACAGCCACATCCGAACCGTCAGCTTGCCCGACGCTTCGAGTTGTTTTCGCAGTCGCAGATGCGAGACGACGATGAAGATCCAGATGACCAGCAGCGCAGCGCCGACTGCGTTGAGCAGGATGCCGAGCAGGTCGTCGGGGAGCAGCCAGTTGAGCAGGACGCTGACGAAACCGAAGAACACCGACAGCAGAACGGCATTGGTCGGAACTCCGGTGCTCGATAGTTTCGCCATGAAGGCGGGTCCGTCGCCGCGGCGCGAAAGTGAGAACGCCATGCGAGAGGTGCCGTAGATGTTGGCGTTGAAGGCGGAAAGCAACGCCACCACTACGACGAGTTCCATGAACCCGGCAACGCCTGGAATGTTCGCCTTGTTCAGGACGGCCACAAACGGGCCGCTCTCGAGTTCGGGGTCGTTCCAGGGCAGCACCAGAACCATGATCGAGATGGCGCCGATGTAGAAGACGCTGATGCGCCACACGACGCTCCGGACAGCGACGGCGATGGAGCGTTCCGGATTCTCGGATTCGGCTGCGGCGATGGTGACGATCTCGATCCCACCGAAGGCGAATGCCACGACGAGAAGTCCTGCGGCTATGCCGGACAATCCATTGGGCATGAAGCCGCCCTGCCCGAATAGATTGCTCGTACCGACCGGGTCGGTATCGGGGAGGAGACCGAACACCAGCAGGACACCGATGATCAGGAAGCCGATGATGACGGTGACTTTGATTGCGGCGAACCAGAACTCGAACTCACCGAAGTTGCTGACTTTCGCCAGGTTCACCACGGCGAAGAACACCACGAAAACCAGGGCGACAACCCATTGCGGGATCGACGGCACCCAGTCGTTCACGATCGCCGAAGCCCCGGTGATCTCGGCGCCCAGCACCATGATCAGCATGAACCAGTAGAGCCAGCCCATCACGAAGCCGGCCCACTCGCCGATCCCCAGGCGCGCGTAGTGAGAGAAGGAACCGCTGGCCGGGATCGCGGCGCCCATCTCGCCGAGCATGCGCATCACGAACACCACGACGGCGCCCGCAAGGATGTAGGAGATCAGGACGGCCGGCCCGGCCTTGGCGATACCGACGCCGGTTCCGAGGAACAGGCCGGCGCCGATGGCCGAGCCCAAGCCCATCATCGTCAGATGGCGGACCTTGAGACCGTGGCCGAGAGCAGTGGTTGTTCCGTCGGAGACGTCGGTGTCAGTCATCAGTCGTTGGCGTGCAAAGCAGCGTTCAGTTCGACGCCGGTGCCCTTCCACGGCACGACCTCGACGGCACCCGAGACCGAGTTACGACGGAAGAGAAGGTTCGACTTGCCGCTCAGTTCCTTGGCCTTGACGACGGTTCCGTCCGGGCCGGTGACCTTGGTGCCGGCGGTGACGTAGAGGCCCGCTTCGAGGACGCAGTCGTCGCCGAGCGAAATGCCGAGGCCGGCGTTTGCGCCGAGGAGGCAGCGCTTGCCGAGGGAGATCGTTTCCTTGCCTCCACCGGAGAGGGTGCCCATGATCGAGGCGCCGCCGCCCACATCGGATCCGTCGTCGACGACGACGCCCGCGGAGATGCGGCCTTCGACCATCGAGTTGCCGAGGGTGCCGGCGTTGAAGTTGACGAAGCCCTCGTGCATGACGGTCGTTCCGCTGGCGAGGTGTGCACCGAGTCGGACACGGTCCGCGTCACCGATGCGAACTCCGGACGGCACGACGTAGTCGACCATGCGGGGGAACTTGTCGACGCTGAACACGGTCACGACGCCGCGGATGCGCAGACGCGAGCGAACCTGCTCGAAACCTTCGACGGCGCACGGGCCGAAGTTGGTCCACACGACGTTGCTGAGCAGGCCGAACTGGCCGTCGAGGTTGACACCGTGGGGTGCGACGAGACGGTGCGAGAGGAGATGGAGGCGCAGGTAGACGTCATGTGCGTCGACCGGCGCCTTGGAGAGATCGGCGATGGTGGTGCGCACGACGACCTGCGATACCTCGCGAGCGTCATCAGTGCCTGCCAGCAGTGCAAGATCGGAAGGAATATCTGTTCCCTCGACGTTCTCGGTACCGGTCTTGTCGAATGTTCCCAGCTCCGGTGCCGGGAACCAGGTGTCGAGGACGGTTCCGTCCGCGGTCACGTTGGCGATACCTACTGCTGTTGCTCCCTGTGCGCTCACGGGACTAGAGATTACTGGGTGGTGGGTGCACCGGCCTAGGCTGGTGCGTGTGAGCATCCTCGATCTTGCTTCGGACCCCATCGACTTGACGGCCGCCCTGGTCGACATCCCCAGCGTCTCGCACGACGAATCCGTCATCGCGCAGGCTGTCGAGGATGCGTTGCGTGAGCAGACTTCGGGCTTCGAGATCATCCGCAACGGCAATGCCGTGTTGGCGCGTACGTCGCGTGGTTTGCCCAGTCGGGTCATGCTCGCCGGACATCTGGATACGGTGCCGATCGCGGACAACGTTCCTTCGCGGCGTGACGGCGACATCCTGCACGGCTGCGGGACCGTGGACATGAAGTCGGGCGACGCGGTCTTCCTGCACCTTGCGGCCACCATCGAGAACCTGGCCCACGATCTGACCCTCGTCTTCTACGACTGCGAAGAGATCGCCGCAACGTACAACGGCCTGGGACGGATCGAACGCGAGATCCCGCAATGGCTCGCGGCGGACGTCGCAATTCTCGGTGAGCCGACGGCCGGTTTCATCGAGGCCGGGTGTCAGGGCACGATGCGGGTGCGGTTGACGGCTTCGGGAACTCGCGCCCATTCGGCCAGGTCCTGGCTGGGGGACAATGCCATTCACAAGTTCGGCGGAGCGTTGGAGCGGTTGTCGGCGTACCAGCCGCGCTCGGTCGACATCGACGGTTGCGGCTACCGCGAGGGCTTGTCGGCGGTGCGGATCTCCGGCGGTGTCGCCGGAAACGTCGTCCCGGACGAAGCCGAGATGGACGTCAATTTCCGATTCGCGCCCGATCGCAGCGAGGTACAAGCCGAGGCGCACGTGCGCGAAGTGTTCGACGGTCTGGGCCTCGGATTCGAGGTCACCGACTCCTCGCCCGGCGCGCTGCCCGGCTTGGCGAACCCGTCCGCTGCCGCCCTGATCGAGGCGGCCGGTGGTCAGTTCCGTGCGAAGTACGGGTGGACCGACGTGTCCAGGTTCTCGGCGCTCGGCATTCCTGCCGTGAACTACGGACCGGGTGATCCGAACCTCGCGCACAAGCGCGACGAGCACGTTCCGGTGCAGCAGATCACCGACGTCGCGGCCGTGCTGAGGAAGTATCTGTCGGCCTGACCGTTAGCCTTGCCGCATGGCACCAGAGAAGAATTCGGCTTCGAAGAAGCAGAGCTCGTCGATCAAGCACCGCGGGCCGGTTCAGCTTCGACGCAAGCGCAAGGACGAGAAGACCACGACGGATCAGCGCTTGCTCGACAAGCGCGGACCCACGGATTGGGTACACACCGATCCGTGGCGTGTGCTGCGTATCCAGAGCGAATTCATCGAAGGTTTCGGCGCACTCGCCGAGGTCCCGCGTGCGGTGACGGTGTTCGGTTCGGCCCGCACCACGGTCGATCATCCCGAGTACCAATCCGGGCGCGAGCTGGGAACGGCGTTGGCCGAGGCCGGGTACGCCGTCATCACCGGTGGTGGGCCAGGAGTGATGGAAGCTGCCAACCGCGGTTGCAGTGAGGCCGGCGGGTACTCGATCGGCCTCGGCATCGAGTTGCCGTTCGAGCAGGGACTCAACGAGTGGGTGGATCTCGGAATCAACTTCCGGTACTTCTTCGCACGCAAGACGATGTTCGTGAAGTACTCCCAGGCATTCATCTGCCTGCCGGGTGGCTTCGGAACACTCGACGAGCTGTTCGAGGCACTCACCCTGGTGCAGACCCACAAGGTCACGCGCTTCCCGATCGTCCTGTTCGGTACCGAGTACTGGTCCGGACTCGTCGATTGGATCCGCGGCACCCTCGAGCGTGACGGCAAGATTTCCGAAGGTGACGTGAACTTGCTGCACGTCACCGACAGTGTGGAAGAAGCAGTACGAATCGTCCTCAACGCCGACAAGGGCGTCGACGAGGCCGCAGATCTGGGGAAAGAAGAAGAATGGTGACCGATTCCGACAAGAAGTACTCGATCTGCGTCTACTGCGCGTCGGGTCCGGTGGACGAATCGTTCCTGGCGTTGGCTGCCGAGGTGGGAACCGCGATCGGTCGACGCGGATGGCAGTTGGTCTCGGGTGGCGGCAACGTGTCGATGATGGGCGCTGTCGCCGAGTCCGCTCGCGCGGCGGGTGCCTGGACCGTCGGCGTCATCCCGAAGGCCTTGGTGCACAAGGAAGTTGCCGACGTCGATGCCGACGAGCTGATCGTCACGGACACCATGCGCGAACGCAAGAAGCTGATGGAAGACCACGCCGACGCGTTCATCACGCTGCCCGGCGGAATCGGGACGCTGGAAGAGTTGTTCGAGACGTGGACAGCCGGCTACCTGGGAATGCACGAGAAACCTGTCGTGATGCTCGATCCCGTCGGCCACTTCACCGGCCTGCTCGAGTGGTTGAACAAGCTCGACGGGACCGGCTTCGTCGGGCGTCAGGCGCTGGACACTCTGCTGGTGAGGACGGACGTCGAGGCCGCGCTCGACGCGTGCGTCAAATCCTGATCAGACGCGTGCGTGAAACCCTGACCTGGGGCATGGCGGGCTTTATTACCGTGCAGTAAGGTGGCCGCAGACTGGGCGGCCGAATGGGCGCCGGATACGTGTTAGGGGAGCCATGAGTTCGGAAGCCCGTTCGACCGTCGGCCTGCTCGATCTGGCGGCAAAACTGCCGTCGATGATCACCGAGGTGCCGATCCTGGCGCGGGGGGCCGCCGGGCTCACCCGTAAGCCTTCGGCCAAGGAATCGATCGGGTTGATCTTCCAGAAGGCCGCGCACGCGCACCCGTCGCGCCCGTTCATCCGGTTCGAGGGCCACGCGACCAGTTACGCGGAGGCCAACGAACTGGTGAACCGCTACGCGGACGTTCTCCGTGGTCGAGGAGTCGACCGCGGAGACGTCGTCGGAGTGCTGGCAAAGAACACTCCCGAAGCGCTGCTGATCGCCTTGGCCGCGGTAAAACTCGGCGCGGCAGCGGGCATGCTGAACTACAACCAGCGCGACGACGTTCTGGCACACAGCCTTACGCTCCTCGATGCGCGCGTCCTGGTGGTCGCCGACGAGTGCGAAGAAGCCCTCGAATCGTTGCCCGCCGGATTTAGCGGACCGAACCAACTTCTCGTCAGCGAACTCGCGGATCTGGCGAAGACGGCTGATCCGTCCAACCCCGCGGTCACCGCCGAGGTGCTGGCAAAGGAGAAGGCGTTCTACATCTTCACCTCGGGCACAACCGGAATGCCCAAGGCCAGCTTGATGACTCACTTCCGTTGGTTGAAGTCGATGTCGGGGCTCGGGTTGATGGGCGTGCGCTTGCGCGGCTCGGACACCCTGTACTGCTGCCTGCCGCTCTACCACAACAACGCGTTGACGGTCTCGCTGTCCTCGGTGCTCGCGTCCGGTGCGACAATCGCGATCGGACGTCAGTTCTCGGCCTCGCGGTTCTGGGACGACATCGCACTCAACAAGGCGACCGCGTTCACCTACATCGGCGAACTGTGCCGCTATCTGCTCAACCAGCCGGTCAAGCCGACCGACAGCGACAATGCTGTTCGGCTGATGGTGGGTAACGGTCTGCGCCCTGAGATCTGGGCCGAATTCACCCAGCGGTTCGGCATACCCCGCGTCGCCGAGTTCTACGGTGCGAGCGAATGCAACATCGCGTTCGTCAACGCACTCAACGTCGACAAGACAGCAGGCATCTGCCCGTTGCCGCACGCCGTCGTGGAGTTCGACGAGGACACCGGAAAAGCGTTGCGAGGAGCCGACGGTCGACTCCGCAAGGTTTCCACGGGTCAGGTCGGACTCCTGCTGTCGAAGGTCACCGACCGGGCGCCTTTCGACGGTTACACCGACGAAGCGGCGAGCAACAGCAAACTGGTACGCGGCGGATTCAAGGACGACGACACCTGGTTCGACACCGGAGACCTGGTGCGCAAGCAGGGATGGGGCCACGTCGCCTTCGTCGACCGTCTCGGCGACACCTTCCGTTGGAAGGGAGAGAACGTCGCCACCACGGAGGTCGAGGGCGCGCTGAGTTCGCACCCGGCCGTCGAGGAAGCAGTTGTCTACGGCGTAGAGATTCCGGGCACCGACGGTCGCGCGGGCATGGCGGCGGTCAAGCTGCGGGACGGTCAGAGCTTGGAGGGAAGTGAAGTCGCGGCACACCTCTACGGCAAGCTCCCCAACTACGCGGTCCCGCTGTTCATCCGCATCGTCGACTCACTCGAACACACCAGCACTTTCAAGTCGCGCAAGGTGGAATTGCGCAACGAGGGTTACGACGTCGGCGCCGACACTCTGCACGTTCTCGAAGGCCGCGAGGGTGGTTACGTGGACTCGTACGACGAATACGTCGGAAAGGTCGCGGCGGGCTCGGTACCCAAGGGCTAGACCGAGTTCCGTCATGCCAGTATGAGTGGCATGTCTTCACTCCCCGGTTCTACCGCGCAGCCAGGTCCGGCGCCCACCCTGTGTGGGCGTCCGGTCGCGGTCGACCGTGCACTGGTGATGGCCATCGTCAACCGCACTCCCGATTCCTTCTACGACCAGGGCGCGACGTTCTCGGATTCGGCAGCGATGGCTGCCGTCGACAGGGCCGTCGACGAGGGCGCCGATCTGGTGGACATCGGGGGAGTGAAAGCTGGGCCCGGTGACCTCGTCGACGCCGACGAAGAGGTCAGGCGAGTCGTTCCGTTCGTCGCCGCGATCAGAGCCAAGTACCCCGAGCTGATCATCAGCGTCGACACCTGGCGGAGCGGCGTCGCGCGGTTGGCACGCGCCGAAGGCGCCGACCTGATCAACGACACGTGGGCGGGTGCGGATCCCGACCTCGTCCTGGTTGCTGCCGAGACTGGTGCCGGGATCGTCTGCTCGCACACGGGTGGCGCGGTTCCGCGCACCCGCCCGCATCGTGTCCGCTACGACGACGTCGTCGCAGATGTGGTCACCGAGGTCGTGTCGGCGGCAGAGCGCGCCCTGGCACTCGGGGTTCCGCGTGACGCGATCCTGATCGATCCCACCCACGATTTCGGTAAGAACACCTTTCACGGGCTCGAGTTGTTGCGGAAAGTGGACGTTCTTGTAAACACCGGGTGGCCAGTGCTGATGGCGCTGAGTAATAAGGACTTCATCGGGGAGACTCTTGGTGTGGAGCTTTCCGAGAGGTTGGAGGGAACATTGGCAGCGACAGCAATGGCCGCGGCGGGCGGCGCCCGGGTGTTCCGTGTTCACGAGGTGGCGTCCACCCGTCGAGTCGTCGACATGGTGGCCGCGATCCAGGGACGCCGTGCCCCGGTACGTACGGTTCGAGGTCTGGCATGAGCATCACCGGTGCGGGCCCGACCCGCGTATGGGCAGAAGCCAACAGTTGGGACCATCCGAGTTGGACGGTCGCAGAACTTGAACGGGCGAAGGGCGGCCGAACCGTCTCGGTGGTGTTGCCCGCGCTCAACGAAGAGGACACCGTTGCTGCGGTGGTCGACACCATTCATCCGTTGCTCGGTGGTTTGGTCGACGAGTTGATCGTTCTCGATTCCGGTTCGACCGACCGTACCGCCGAGCGTGCTCGCGCGGCGGGGGCGACGGTGATCAGTCGTGAGAGCGCAGTCCCGTCCATCCCGCCGACCGCGGGCAAGGGTGAGGTGCTGTGGCGTTCGGTCGCCGCAACGACCGGCGATCTGATCGCATTCGTCGACTCCGATCTCATCAATCCCGATCCGGCGTTCGTGCCCAAACTGCTGGGGCCACTGCTCACGGTTGACGGCATCCATCTGGTGAAGGGCTACTACCGCCGTCCGCTGCGCGTGAGCGGCACGGAGGATGCCAACGGCGGCGGGCGAGTCACGGAATTGGTTGCGCGGCCCATGTTGGCCGCGCTGCGGCCGGAACTCACGTCGGTACTGCAACCGCTTGGCGGTGAATACGCGGGCACCCGTGAGCTGCTGTCCGCTGTGCCGTTCGCGCCCGGCTACGGCGTCGAGATCGGTTTGCTGCTCGACACGTACGACACGTTGGGGCTGGCGGCGATCGGTCAGGTCAATCTCGGTGTGCGCAAGCATCGCAACCGGCCGCTCGCCGACCTCGGCGTGATGAGCCGGCAGATCATCGGAACGATGCTCAGGCGGTGCGGGATCGAGGATTCGGGTGCCGGGTTGACCCAATTCCTGGTCGACGGCGATTCTTTCGTGCCCGAGACCACCGAGGTTTCGCTACTCGATCGACCCCCGATGAATTCGATAGTGCGCACCGCGGGGGTCTGACCGCTCACACTCGGGTATGGGAGTATCGGTCCATGATGACGATCCTCCTGTACCTGATTGTCATGGCTCTGGTCGGCGCGATGATCTTCCTCGCCGCCAGCGCTGTGTTCGGGCGCTCGGAAGAGCTGCCGCCGCTGCCTCCTGGCACGACGGCGACCGTACTCCCGGCAGAGGACGTCACCGGGGCGGATGTCGACGCGCTGCGTTTTCAGCAGGTGCTGCGTGGCTACAAGGCGAGTGAAGTGGATTGGGCCCTGCATCGCCTCGGGTTGGAAATCGATTCTCTGCGTGCACAACTGGGCCGTGACGAGCGGTCTGAGGTCCTGGTGAAAGCGGATGCTCCGGCCAAGGCAGAAGCATCGCAGGAGGAGCCTGAGACCGTATCCGAATCGAAGGATTCCCAGGGCTGATGGCCGACGGACTGGTTCGGTGCGGCTGGGTGGTCGAGACGCCCGGCGACACGCTCTACCGCGACTATCACGACGAGGAGTGGGGGCGTCCGCTGCACGGGCGCGACGAACTGTTCGAACGACTCGCCCTCGAAGCATTCCAATCGGGACTTTCGTGGATCACGATTCTGCGCAAACGCGAGGCGTTCCGCGAAGCCTTCGACGGGTTCGATCCGGACAAGGTCGCAGCGTACGGAGTTGCGGATGTCGAGAGATTGCTCTCCGATGCCGCGATCGTCCGCAATCGCGCGAAGATCGAGGCGACGATTTCCAACGCCCGAGTGCTCGTGAATTCGCCCGATCTGGACCTCGATTCGTTACTCTGGTCGTTCTCGCCGCCTCGACGCACCAGAAGACTGACATCAATTGCAGAGGTTCCCGCGGTCACTCCCGAGTCGACTGCCATGGCTAAGGAACTCAAGCGGCGCGGGTTCAAGTTTGTGGGTCCTACCACGGCTTATGCGCTCATGCAGGCCACCGGAATGGTCGATGATCACGTGGCTGATTGCTGGGTTCCGGCGCAGGTGTGACGGTCGACTGAACACCCCTAAATGTGACTCAGATTCCCGGTTCCCGCATCCATAGGGAACAATGGAGGGTACGAGCCTCGCTGATTGTTGGCGGGGCGCACCGTTAGTCGAGGCGCAGAGCAATGCAGCGCAGATCTGGAGGGAGCAGAGGATGGCGGCCATGAAGCCCCGGACCGGGGACGGTCCCCTCGAAGCAACCAAAGAGGGACGAGGAATCGTCATGCGGGTTCCACTCGAGGGTGGCGGACGCCTCGTCGTCGAGCTGACCCCGGATGAAGCTGCAGCGCTCGGTGTGGAACTCACGAACGTCACCAGCTAGTCGGGTCCAGGTTGTAGCAGTACGAACAACAGCACGTGATTGCACGCAGGCTCCGTATCCGTTTCGGTACGGGGCCTGAAGTGTGTGCGCACCGCCGGTAGCCGAAAGGACGGATCAATGCTTGCCGCCGTGATCGATCTTCTGTCCTGCCCGCAGTGTGCTGCTGATCTGGAATTGGTGGACGGCGCCGCCGAGTGCGACCGCGGACATCGATTCGATATCGCTCGTCAGGGTTACGTGAGCCTGATCAGTGGCGGTGCCACGAAGTTCACCGGCGACAGTGCCGAGATGATTGCCGCGCGTGCACGATTGCTCGGCGCCGGCCACTTCGGCCCGCTGATGGATGCCGTCACCCGGGCCTGCGCGACGACGGCGGGGTCGGATCCCGCGCGGATCGTCGAAATCGGCGCAGGCACAGGACAATACCTCGCACACGTCGTGGATTCGCTGCCTGATTCTCGGGCGATAGCCTTGGACGTGTCCAAGTTCGCGGCCCGGCGTGCCGCGAAGGTCCACGAAAGAATCGGTTCGATCGTCGCAGACGTCTGGCAACCACTGCCCATTCGCGGCGGAGCGCTCTCTCATGTGCTCTGTGTGTTTGCTCCTCGTAACGGTCCGCAGTCCCATCGAGTTCTCGCCGAAGACGGCGCTCTGGTGGTCCTGACGCCCACCGACAGGCATCTGCGCGAGCTGATCGACATTCTCGCGATGGTCCGGGTCGACGACCGCAAAGTGGAACGTCTCGAATCGTCGATGGCCGGATACTTCGAGCGTGTGAGTAGCGACGAGGTCGAGTTCACGATGTCACTCTCACACCAGGACGTCCTCGACTTGGTGGGGATGGGACCGTCGGCGAGACACCTGACGCCCGCCGATCTGGCTGCCGCCGTGGCGAAGCTGCCGCAGCCGAGTACCGTCACCGCGTCGGCGACGGTCTCGACCTATCGCAAGATCTGACGCGGATCAGCGTCTCGTGACGGCGTCCGCGTAGACCTCGAGCGTCTGCTTGGCGATTTCGGCCCAGGAGAACTCGTCGATCGCACGGATCCTGCCCGCACGACCCATCGCGTCGGCGCCTTCTCGGTCGGCGACAACGGCATTGACGGTGGCCGCGAGCGATTCCTCGAATGCGTTCGGCTCGTAGGCGTTGTAGTGCACGAGTCGACCGGTGACGCCGTCGGCGACCACCTCGGGGATGCCGCCGACGTCGGAAGCGACCACGGCGGTCTCACACGCCATGGCTTCGAGATTGACGATCCCGAGGGGTTCGTACACCGAAGGGCAGACGAATACCGTTGCTGCCGAAAGTATTTCCCTGATCTGCTCGGTCGGGAGCATCTCGCGCACCCAGTAGACATTGCCCCGGTGCCGGGCGAGTTCGGCCACCGCCTTCTCCGTCTCGGCGGCGATCTCCGGCGTATCGGGAGCGCCGGCGCACAGCACGAGCTGAATCTCCGGGTCGAAGTGGTGGGCTGCCGCGACGAGGTGCCCGACGCCCTTCTGCCTCGTGATGCGTCCGACAAAGGCCACGATGGGTTTCGCCGGGTCGACGCCGATCGACGCGAGTGCGGACTGTGCTCCCGGCGCAGATCCCCCGGGATGCCATACCTCGGTGTCGATTCCGTTGCGGACTACGTGAACGCGACTCGGATCGACAGCGGGGTACGCGTCGAGGACGTCGAGTCGCATACCGGAACTGACGGCGATGATCGCGTCTGCGTGCTCGACGGCGTTGCGTTCGGACCACGACGAGATCCGATAGCCGCCGCCTAGCTGTTCGGCCTTCCACGGGCGTCTGGGCTCGAGTGAGTGCGCGGTGAGGATGTGCGGCACGTCGTAGAGAGCCGACGCGAGATGCCCGGCCAGTCCGGTGTACCAGGTGTGGGAGTGGACGATGTCGACACCGGCCGCGGCGTCCGCCATGCGCAGTTCGGTGGAGAGCGTCGTCAGGGCCGGGTTGGATCCGGCGAGAGCGGGGTCGGGAGAGTGGACGATCGCGCCTTCGCGCGGGGCGCCTATGCAGTGCACGTCGACCTCGCACAGCCGTTTCATCTGAGCGACGAGCTCGGTTACGTGTACTCCTGCGCCGCCGTAGATCTCCGGCGGGTATTCCTTGGTCATCATCGCGACTCGCACGCGCTAAACCTAACCGCCCGTGGTCGATCCGGCTACCGATCGCGTTATCCCCGGCCGTTCGGAGGGGGACACGATCGGACCTCTCGGACTGCTTCGCTAGCGGGAGTTCACCAGTGCGGATAGGTTAGCGGTGTGAGAAGCCAGCCGCATGTGCTTGGAATCGTGCTCGCCGGGGGCGAGGGCAAACGCTTGTATCCGCTGACCGCGGACAGAGCGAAGCCCGCAGTGCCCTTCGGAGGTGCATATCGACTTATCGACTTCGTGTTGAGCAACCTTGTCAACGCGGGATATCTGCGTATTTGTGTGTTGACGCAATACAAGTCACATTCACTCGACCGCCACATTTCGCAGACGTGGCGGTTGTCCGGGTTCGCGGGTGAGTACATCACCCCGGTCCCGGCCCAGCAGCGGCTCGGGCCGCGCTGGTACACCGGCAGTGCCGACGCAATCCTGCAGTCGCTCAATCTCGTTTACGACGAGGACCCCGAGTACATCGTGGTTTTCGGTGCCGACCACGTGTACCGGATGGATCCGGAACAGATGGTTCAGCACCACATCGAATCCGGGGCAGGCGTGACGGTCGCGGGTATTCGTGTACCGCGAAGTGAGGCTTTTGCTTTCGGCTGCATCGACAGTGACGAGTCCGGACGCATCACCCAGTTCCTGGAAAAGCCCGCCCATCCTCCCGGGACACCGGACGACCCCAATTCGACGTTCGCGTCCATGGGTAACTATGTGTTCACCACCAAGGTACTCGTGGACGCCATCCGCGCTGATTCAGAGAATTCCGATTCCGACCACGACATGGGCGGCGACATCATTCCCGCCTTGGTCGCCGCGGGTGAGGCGTCGGTCTACGACTTCAAGGACAACGTCGTTCCCGGTGCCACCGATCGAGACCGCGGCTACTGGCGTGACGTCGGTACCCTCGACGCCTTCTACGACGCTCACATGGACCTGGTGTCGGTGCACCCGATCTTCAATCTCTACAACCGTCGCTGGCCCATCCGCGGCGCCACCGAGAATCTCGCGCCCGCAAAGTTCGTGAAGGGCGGACTCGCGCAGGAATCGGTCGTCGGTGCGGGGTCGATCCTGTCCGCGGCGACCGTGCGCAATTCGGTACTCAGTTCCAACGTGATGATCGAGGACGGTGCGACCGTCGAGGGCAGCGTGCTGATGCCGGGTGTGCGCATCGGCAAGGGTGCCGTCGTACGGCGAGCGATCCTCGACAAGAACGTCGTCGTCGGTGACGGCGAAATCATCGGCGTCGATCTCGAACGTGACCGCGAACGATTTGCCGTCAGTCAGGGTGGCGTCGTCGCCATCGGTAAGGGCGTCTGGATCTAGAGCTTGCTCGCGCAGAGGAGGCCGTCACCGAGGGGGAGGAGGACTCGAATGAGTCGCTCGTCCTCGGTCACGGCCTTTGCCGCTTCTCGGACCGCAACCGTTGTCGCGTCGCGTGCGGAGCTGTCTGCAACGCGGCCGTCGGCCAGGGCGTTGTGCAGAACGATGACACCGCCGGAGCGCAGCAGGCGGACACCTTCGCGGACGTAGTGCGGGTGGTCGATCGCGGCGCAGTCGACGAATACCAGGTCGTAGCCGCCGTCGGCGAGCCGGGGAAGCACGTCGAGAGCCCGTCCGTTGATCAGGCGAGTGCGTGCCGGAGCGATTCCGCTTTCGCGGAAGGTCAGCTTGGCGGCCCGCTGATGTTCGGGTTCGCTGTCGATCGTGGTCAGGACGCCGTCGTCGCGCATTCCGTGCAGAAGCCACAGACTGCTCACGCCGGCTCCGGTACCCACCTCGACGGCCGTCTTCGCGTCGAGCATCCTCGCGAACATCGCGAGCGTTGCACCGACGGCGGGCGTCACCGGATGGGCTCCGAGATCCAGCGCTCGATCTCGCGCCGCGGTCAAAATCTCGTCCTCGGAAACTACGTCCTCGACGTGGCGGAGTATCTGTTCGGCGTGGGTCACGCTCATGAGGTTATCGGGCGGTTCGGATTGTCGCTGCAAGGCGCGCAGTCACCAGGATTCTCAGGAATCCCTCAGGCTCCTCATATGGCGTGCACACCGCGATGAGAAAAGGTGTATACATCGCCGGATCGAAGATCGCACGGCGGTATCGATTTCTACCAAGTTGATCTTTCGCAGCTCGGTGATCGGGAACAAATCACAGCATCGGCTGGTTCTCCCGAATATCGCGCATCACGTGATTCGGACAACGCGGTGATCGAACTACGCGATCCCGAGCAGGAGGATCAACTTATTTACCAGGTCAACGACGAGCCTCGCCCTCGAGAGTCGGAAGTTTTGACGACGGAATCGGCTGTGGATTCCGAATTGATCGGCACTGCTGTGTTCGATGCAACTGGTGAGAAGTCCTCCATGCCGTCTTGGGACGAACTCGTGCGTCAGCACGGTGACCGGGTGTACCGCCTGGCCTACCGGTTGTCAGGCGATGCCCAGGATGCCGAGGACTTGACGCAGGACACCTTCATCCGGGTGTTCCGCTCGCTCTCCGATTATCAGCCCGGAACTTTCGAGGGCTGGTTGCACCGCATCACCACAAACCTGTTCCTCGACATGGTTCGCCGACGCAATCGCATCCGTATGGAAGCGCTGCCCGAGGACTACGACCGCGTTCCCTCGCCCGGTCCCGACCCCGAGCAGATCTACCACGACGCGCGCCTCGACGCAGGTCTGCAAGCCGCACTGGACTCGCTCGCACCTGAATTTCGTGCCGCTGTCGTGCTCTGTGACATCGAAGGTCTGTCGTACGAGGAAATCGGTGCCACACTGGGAGTGAAGCTCGGAACGGTTCGTAGCCGTATCCATCGTGGGCGACAGGCGATTCGTGATCATCTGGCAGCGCAGCGCGCAGCCGAATCCGAACTCGTCGGTTTCTGACGGTCGGGTTCGAGCTACAGAGCGGGACGTGGTCAATCACCTGGAGGGACGAATGACGGAGGCGCGGGCACATCGCCAGTTCGGTTCGACCGAACATCTGGCCAGCGAGGCAATCGCTGCCTACGTCGACGGAGAACTCCGAATGCAGGCCTACTTGCGGGCCTCGCATCACATCTCGATCTGTGCCGAGTGCGCTGCGGCCGTCGATGCTCAGCAGCAGGCACGTGGTGCGCTGCGTCGAAGCGGCGAGATGACGATGCCGTTGTCCCTGGTGGGACTTCTCAGCCAGATTCCTTCGTGCAACAGTCCGACTACCGGGCCGAATTCGGAAAACGCCGACAGTTCCGTCGGTAATCAACCCGCCGGCTTCTCCACCATCAGCAAGAGGTTGTCCCGTCGCTGGCGCAAATGACGCCGCGCGCCAGCTTCCCGGCGCGGATCAGTGATACTGGACCATGTGACTGACGGAAAAAGGGGGCACTCCGGAGTGAGTTCGGATTCTTCGGCAAACGGTTCGGTGGACAGACCGGCAGATGCGCCGGTTCTCGACCCCCGTCCGGTCTATCGACCCCAGATCGATCCGGCCTCGCGCCAGGTGTTCGGTCGGCCGAGTGGAGTCGAGGGCTCGTTCACTCCGGTGGCCGCGCGATCGACTCCGTCCTCCGATGTCGTGATCGGGACTCCGGACCCGGTTCTGGCCGAAGCGTTCGGTCGACCCGCAGACGCCACCGAGTCGATCGGTCGCGATCCCGATGCGACGGCGAACAACACGCCCGACGAAGAACCGCCGCGTGATCCGTGGCGTGATCCTGAATCCGCCGTCTCGCTCGGCAAGCCCGCAGAGTCCGAGGCGCCGGTGCAGTTGCCTCCCGCCCAGAAACTCGACGTGCGTGAGCTGTTGTTCGGTCGCAAGGTCGCCCCCTCGGCACTGGCCGCGCTTGCGGGCATGGCGCTTGTCATCGCTCTCGTCGGTGGGTTGCTTGCCACTGTCATCACTGCCGATCGCAGTTCACTCACCAGCTCACGTGTCACGCTCGTTCAATCCGGCGGTGGGGAACAGCCGGAGTCTCAGGTGGCGAAGGTCGCCGACGCGGTACTGCCATCAGTGGTGTCGATTCAGGTCGCCGTCGGCGACCAGGGCAGCACGGGTTCCGGTGTGGTCATCGACGGCGCCGGATACATCGTCACCAACAACCACGTGATCTCCTCGGCCGTTCCGCCCGCTCAGGACGCGAAGATCCAGGTGATCTTCTCCGACGGAACCAAGACCGACGCCCAGATCGTCGGACGTGACGTCAAGACAGACCTCGCAGTGCTCAAGGTGTCGGCGAACAATCTGACGGTCGCTCAGCTCGGAAAATCCGAGGATGTTCAGGTGGGCGACGACGTCGTCGCCGTCGGCTCACCGCTCGGATTGAGCAAGACCGTCACCCGCGGAATCGTCAGTGCACTGAACCGGCCTCTGCGGTTGTCGGGTGAAGGCACCGACACCAACGCCGTCATCGACGCCGTCCAGACCGACGCGGCGATCAACCACGGCAACTCCGGTGGTGCGCTCGTCGACGACGAAGCCCGCGTCATCGGCATCAACACCGCAATGCTCAGTGAGTCCGGCGGTTCGGTCGGGCTCGGCTTCGCGATTCCGATCGACACGGTGACCGAGGTGGCGCAGACCATCATCCGCGACGGCAAGGTTCATCACCCCGACATCGGCGTGAATGCCCGCACCGCGGTCAACGACGCGACCAGTGGTGCGGCAGTGGCCAATGTCCGCGACGGCAGCCCCGCTCAACGCGCGGGGATCGTCGAGGGGGACGTCATCGTCAAGGTCGGTGACCGACCGGTGACAAGCGCCGACGAATTGGTGGTTGCGGTCAACGCGACGACCGTCGACCAACCCGTCAACGTTCAGTTGATCCGCGACGGACGGCAGGTCGACATTTCGGTCACGCCGGTGTCGGACTGATCGGCCCCTGCGATCTTCCTGTGAGGTTGATCCAGACATGCGCGCACCGAGCGAGCACACAGTAGGCTGACCCTGTGTTTGGCAACATCGGTTGGGGCGAGTTCATGATCCTCCTCGTAGCGGCTCTGGTCATCTTGGGACCTGAGCGGCTTCCTGGTGCGGTCTCCTGGGTCACGAAATCCCTGAGGCAGGTGCGCGAATATGCTTCGGGCGCTTCCAATCAGCTCAAGGAAGAACTGGGCACCGATTTCGAGGATCTGCGTAAACCGCTCGCAGATCTGAACAAGCTGCGCGGAATGACGCCGCGCGCTGTGATCACCCAGCACCTCCTCGACGGCGACGACTCCATCTTCACGGGCAACTTCGACAAGAAGCCGCAGAGCGGAGTGCAGGAGCCGAAGACGCTGTCGAAGGACAAGCCACTCACCGCCGGCGAACGTCCTCCTGTGGACTTCGACGCCACCTAGCTTCGACATACGCAAGGGCGCCTGTCACCGATCGGTGACAGGCGCCCTTCCGTATGAGGGGGTTCTACAGGTTGCGAACCGTGTTGATACCGAGCGACATTCCGGCCAGCCCGCGCTGACGGACGGCCAACTTGTCGGCGATGTCCTTGAGTGCGATGGCTGCGGGTGAATCGGGAGCGCTGAGGACGATCGGCGTCCCGGCGTCGCCTGCCTCGCGGACGGACGGATCCAGCGGGATCTGTCCGAGAAGCGGAACCTTGGCGCCGACGGCCTTCGTGAGGCGATCGGAGACGGTCTGCCCGCCGCCTTCGCCGAAGACGTCCATACGGGTGCCGTCGGGAAGTTCGAGCCACGACATGTTCTCGACGACGCCGGCGACGCGCTGGCGGGTCTGCAGGGCGATGGCGCCCGCTCGCTCGGCGACCTCGGCAGCGGCCTGCTGCGGTGTGGTGACGACCAGGATCTCGGCGCTCGGGATGAGCTGAGCCACCGAGATGGCGATGTCACCGGTGCCGGGCGGCAGATCGAGCAGCAGCACGTCCAGATCGCCCCAGAACACGTCGGCGAGGAACTGCTGGAGTGCGCGGTGAAGCATCGGTCCGCGCCAGACGACAGGAGTGTTGCCCTGGGTGAACTGCGCGATGGAGATCATCTTCACGTCGTGTGCAACCGGCGGCATGATCATGCGCTCGACCTGAGTGGGCTTGGCGTCGGTGCCGAGCATGCGGGGGATCGAGTGACCGTAGATATCCGCGTCGAGTACGCCGACAGACAGTCCGCGCGCGGCCATTGCTGCCGCGAGATTGACTGTCACACTGGACTTTCCGACGCCACCCTTGCCGGAGGCTACGGCGTAGACGCGGGTGAGTGAACCCGGCTGGGCGAACGGGATGACGGGTTCGGCGGAATCGCCGCGAAGCGACTTGCGGAGCTCGGTCCGCTGGGCGTCGTCCATGACGTCGAGTTCGACGCGAATCGCACCGACCCCGGCGACGTCGGCGACGGCCTTGGTGACGCGTTCGGTGATCTCGGTGCGCATCGGGCAGCCGGCGGTCGTGAGATAGATGCCGATGTCGACGCTGTTGTCACTGGAGAGGGAGATCCCCTTGACCATCCCCAGTTCGGTGATGGGTTTGCGGATCTCTGGGTCCAGAACTCGCGCGAGCGCGGAGCGAACGTCGGACTCGGTCAGTACAGACATGACTCCATGGTAAGTCCAGGTAGGTCAGTGGATGCGCGGCAGGTCCGATGCGGCGGGCACGATGCCGGTGGAGTACCCGAGCGACCAGGCCAGAACGTTGGCGACGTAGGCGGCCGAGTTGTTGTAGCGGTGGATGGCGGAGGCAACCTGGGTGACGTCCTGCATGTTGAGTCCGCCGTCGCACAGGTACTTGCCGGTGGTCAGTGCGGAGTCGAAAAGGTTCTGCGGGTCGGCGATTCCGTCACCGTTGCCGTCACCGGCGTATTGGTTCCACGTGGACGGGATGAACTGCATCGGGCCGACTGCGCGGTCGTAGACGGTGTCGCCGTCGAGGGCGCCGCCGTCGGTGTCCATGATGACGGCCTGGCCGGGGAGGCTGCCGTTGAGTGGCAGGCCGATCACGGGCTTGTAGAGGTTGCCGTTCGCGTCGGCGTCCTTGCCGTCGTTGGCGTGGCCGGATTCGACGCGGCCGATTCCGGCGAGGAGCGTCCAGTGCATGTTGCAGTTGGGCTTCTCGACAGCGAGGATTCGCTCGGCGTTCTGGTAGGCGGCGACGCTCACGCTCGGGATTCCGAGTGCTCCCTCGGCCATCGAGGCGGGGAGCGGGGGAGTGGCCTGCACGGGAGCCAGCGGCGCGGGTTCCGGCGCGGGGGCGGGAGCCGGCTCGGCGATTGCTTCGACGGCGGGCAGAATCTGCGCCTGCGGTTCCTGCGTGGCTTGTGCGGCGGTGTCCACCGTTTCGGCGGAGCTGGTGTTGAAGAACGGGACCTTGGGAGCGGCGCCGGCCGTGTTGGCTGCGGTGACGAGTCCGATAGGGATGAGTCCGGTGAGCGCGATGACCGAATTTCGACGGATGTGCGAATCTGTCTTCTTGCTGTGCCGACCCACTGTTTATGCCTCCTGAACCTCCGCGAGGAGGTTTTCCGTTCAACTGACGGAGTCGAGGCTACCTGATTTGTTGCGTTTCCGTTATTCAACCGTGATCTAGAAGGGCAGTTTGGGGCATATGCACTGTTCTTTCGTGATTTTTCGGTTACAGAGCGGGCATGCCGGGCAGGCCTGGGAAGAACGGCACGAATGCCGGAGCCGGGGCCGGAGCGGGCTCCGGTGCGGGTGCGGGTGCCGGTGCCGGTGCGGGCTCCGGAGAGGGGGCGGCGGGTGGAGAGGATTCCGCGGGAGCCGCGTCGGTGGTGGCGGGTGCCGTGGCGGCCACTGCCATGCCCGGGATCGTGCACGGCAGAAGGATGCCGTCCTGCAAGGCGTCGAGGGCTGCGGGGTCCGGAAGGATCACACACATGTCGTCGGGCCAGCGCCATCCCTCGGCCGTCAGAATCGGCCACACGAGACCCCGTGAGGTGAGGACGGGGAGCGGGATGATCGGACCGGGAGCTGCGTTCCGGGCGGCGTTGGGTCCCGGAGCGGGGCTGGTCGGCATGACGCCCGGCGGGATCAGTGCCTGGATCTCGGGTGAGAGTGCAGGCATGTCCGGCAGACCCGGGAAGAGGGGAGTGGTGGTCGGGGTCGGCGTCGTCGACGCTGATTCCTTGTCGCCGGCCGCCGGATCGGTAGCCGCAGCCGCGGCGAGTACGGCCGAAGCGGCGGAGTCTGCCGAGGCGGCGGCGTTGATCGCGGAGCTGCCGGTGTTGATGCCCGAGGTGTACGGCAGCTGACCGGAGGGAATGACACCGTTCTTGTATGCCGTCGACCACATGATCACGTTTGCTGCGTAAGTGGCCGAGTTGTTGTATCGCAGAACAGCTTTGGTCTCCTGGGCGACATCGCGCAGGTTGAGTCCGCCGCTGCAGAGGTACTTCGCTGCCGAGAGTGCCGCATCGAAGACGTTGTTGGGGTCCTTGATTCCGTCCCCGTTGCCGTCGCTGGCATATCCGGCCCAGGTGGCCGGAATGAACTGCATCGGCCCGACGGCGCGGTCGTGAGTGGGGTCGCCGTCGATTGCGCCCTTGTCGGTGTCCCGAATGACTTCGTTGCCTGCCAGCCGTCCGTCGAGGACGGGGCCGAGGATCGGGGTGACCGTCGTACCCACCGAGGTCGTCTTGCCGCCGTTGGCGTGACCGGATTCGATGCGTCCGATGCCGGCCAGAAGATGCCAGGGGATTCCGCATCCCGGTGCCTCGGTCATCATCACCAGCTCCGCGGAGCGGTACGCGTTCAGGACGATCTCGGGGATGCCCAGAGAGGTGAGGACGACGGCCGCAGCGTTGGGCGCTGCCGGGGCGCCGGCGACCGTATCGCTGGGCGGGGCCGATCTTTGCGTTCGGACCGTGCGGGGCGTCGGGAGGAAGTCGACAGAGTCCGGCTGCGCAATCGAGGCGGAGCCCGCCAGTGCGATCGGAACCTGTGACCCTCCGGTCGGTGCGCTTCCGGCAGTGAGGGCCGCTGGACCTGTGACGACGAGCAGTCCCCCCACCAGTGTGGATGCTGCAATTATTCCGCGTACTCGCACGATTCCCCTTTGCTGGCGCTCCCGCTCCGGAGTACCCACCGTGATATCCATATTGCTGTGACTTACGTTACATATCGGTCACGGTGCGTGCAGCAAAACTCAGCGAACGCTCAGCTAGTTGTGACTTTGTTTCGCAGTATTCGAGTCACGGTGCTTCTTCTTCGGGGTCGGTTCGCCGTCGGCAGCAAGGATCGACTTGATCTCCTCGAGCTCCCGTCGCAGGTAGTCGCGGGTGGCAACCTCGCCGACGGCGATACGCAGAGCTGCGAGTTCTCGGGCGAGGAATTCGGTATCCGCCTTGGTTTGCTCGGCGCGTGAGCGGTCCTCCTCGAGCGAGACCCGGTCGCGGTTCTCCTGACGGTTCTGGGCCAGCAGGATCAGCGGCGCCGCGTAGGCGGCCTGGGTGGAGAAGGCCAGGTTGAGCAGGATGAACGGGTACGGGTCCCACTGCAGGGCCACCGCGAACACGTTGATCAGGATCCAGACGATCACGATGATCGTCTGGATTGCGAGATAACGCCCGGTGCCGAGGAAGCGGGCGATGCGTTCACTGACGCGCCCGACAGCTTCGACGTCGAAATCGAGATTGAACCGGCGGCTTCCGCGAGGCGTTTCCAGTCGTTGCCGTGCGGTCGTGCTCGACGCCCGTTCGCTCATCGGAGTAGTTCCTCGTCGTCGGAGTAATCCTCACGCCAGTCTTCCGGCAGGAGGTGATCGAGCACGTCGTCGACCGTCACGGCCCCGATCAGGTGGTTCTCGTCGTCCACGACCGGCCCGCATACCAAGTTGTACGTCGCGAAATATCGGGTGACCGACGCCAACGAGTCGTCCGGGGCCAACCGGGGCATGTCGGTGTCGAGTAGTCCGCCTACCAGGCTGGCGGGAGGCTCGCGGAGAAGCTTCTGCAAGTGGACGCAGCCGAGATACCGCCCGGTCGGAGTCGCCGTCGGCGGACGTACGACGAAGACCATGCTCGACAGCGCCGGGGTCACGTCGTAGTTGCGGGCGCGGGCAAGGGCCTCCGCGACCGTCGTCGAGGCCGTCAGTACCACTGGTTCGGGCGTCATCAGACCACCGGCCGTGTCCGGGGAATGCTCGAGCAGGCGTCGAACAGGTTCGGAATCCTGCGGGTCCATCAACTGAAGCAGTGACTCGGCCTCGGTTTCGGGCAGCTCGCCCAACAGGTCGGCGGCGTCGTCGGGATCCATCGCTTCGAGTAGATCGGCGGCGCGTTCGACTTCCAGGTGCATCAGCAGATCGGTCTGGTCGTCCGCCGGCAGTTCCTGCACGACGTCGGCGAGGCGTTCGTCGTCGAGCGCCACGGCCAGTTCGTGGCGGCGCTTCTCCGGCAGTTCGCGCATGGCGTTGGCCACATCGGCGGGTCGCATGCCTTCGTACTGGAGAAGCAGGTGAGCTACGCCCTGGCCGGGGAGTGAGAGATCGCTCTGGGTGAGGCCGGCGACGTGCTGCCAGTCGACGATGTGTATCGCCGCGCGTCGACCGAGGCGTCCGCGATGGCCGCGAACCGCGACCTTGGAGACCACCCAGTCTCGCGTCCGCGTCGATTCGATTCCGAGATCGACGACTATCGTGTCGACGCCGTGAAGCTCCTCGAGTTCCGGGTCGTCCACGCGCACATGCGAATCGAGTACCTGCGCCAGAGCGAGCACTTCGCCCGGGCGCTGGTTGAAGCGCCGCAGACTGACGTTACCGGTGGTGAGGGTGACTGCACTCGGTTCGATTGCTGTCACACGCAACATCGGAACGAAAATGCGTTTGCGCGTGAACATTTCGATCACCAGACCGAGAACGCGGGGTTGCTGGCGTCCGATGCGGACCGTGATGACGACGTCGCGCACACGACCGATCGATTCGCCGTCCGGGCCGAGTACAACCAGGCCGGCAAGCCTGGCTGCAAATACCTTGCCTGCTGCTGCCATGATTGCAAGGCTAATTCGTCCAGCGTCAAAATCTGCAACGGCGCCACCGAAAATCGAGAAGGGCAGTCCGCAATGACTTCACGCAACCGTTCCCGTCGATCGGTATTGGCAGTTCCCGGCAGCAGTCGGAAGATGATCGACAAGGCGAAGGGATTGCCCGCCGACGAGATCTTTCTCGACCTCGAAGATGCGGTGGCGCCGCTGGCGAAGCAGGCGGCCAGGGAGTCGATCGGCGACGCGTTGGCCGAGGACGGGTGGGGCAAACAGGTCAAGGTCGTCCGGGTCAACGACTGGACCACCGAATGGACGTATGCCGACGTCGTGGAGGTGGTGGGCCGCGCCGGAGCGCATCTGGACGCCATTCTGCTGCCCAAGGTTCCCGATGCGAGTCACGTCCAGGCGCTCGATTTGTTGTTGACGCAGGTCGAGAAGGCCAACGGTCTCGAGGTCGGCAGGATCGGGATCGAACCGCAGATCGAGAACGCGATCGGCTTGACCAACATCGACGCGATCGCCACCGCGAGTCCCCGCGTCGAGGCGCTCGTGTTCGGCCCGGCCGACTTCATGGCGAGCTTGAACATGCGAACTCTGGTCGTCGGTGAGCAACCGGACGGCTACGACCGCGGTGACGCGTATCACCACATCCTGATGACCATCTTGATGGCCGCGCGGGCGCACGGCGTCCAGGCCATCGACGGGCCGTACCTGCAGATCCGCGACGTCGAGGCTTTCACTCGGTCGGCTGCGCGAACGGCAGCGCTCGGTTTCGACGGCAAGTGGGTTCTGCACCCCACGCAGATCGAGGCGGCCAACGAGGTGTTCAGTCCGCGCCAATCCGATTACGACCGTGCGGAACTCATCTTGGACGCGTACGCGTTCCACACCTCGGCTGCCGGGGGAGGGCGGGGCGCGGTCATGCTCGGCGACGAGATGATCGACGAGGCGAGTCGCAAGATGGCACTGGTGATTTCGGCCAAGGGTCGCGCCGCGGGGATGGCGCGCACGTCGGAATTCACGCCGCCCGAACACGCCTGACGCTCGCCTAGCCGAACGAATCAGGTCTGTAAAGGGCACAATAGGGGGTAGATGTACTTGCGTCATCCGCGTGGATGACGTGCCCGAAAAGAGGAGCGCAGCCAGCCATGTCCAATCCGCTCGGTCAATCGTCGAATGGGTCGCGCCGTGGAGCGTTGCCGACACCGCCTTCGGGATGGCCCATCGGGTCGTACCCCACCTACGCCGAGGCGCAGCGCGCAGTCGATTACCTCTCCGATCAGGAATTCCCGGTTCAGGACGTCACGATCGTCGGCGTGAACCTGATGCAGGTCGAGCGAGTTCTCGGTCGGTTGACGTGGGCCAAGGTGATCGGTGGCGGCATCGTCTCCGGTGCTTGGCTCGGTGTCTTCTTCGGCCTGGTGCTCGGAATCGTCACCGGTGGTTTCCTCGCTCCGCTGATCGCGGGCATCGTGGGCGGCATCATCTTCGGTGTCATCTCCACGACGATTCCGTACGCCGCGACGCGTGGGCAGCGGGACTTCGCCTCGACGATGCAGTTGGTCGCCGGACGTTACGACGTACTGTGTGAGCCCAAGACGGCGGAGTCGGCGCGCGACCTGCTCGCCAAGCTCGCCATCTGACATTCTCGCTCGGGCTGCCAACTTGTGTGATCTCGGTTACGTTGTGTACACGCGGGCGAGGTAATGCTCACTTCCCCGTGACCGTTTGCCGGACAAGGAAATAGGTCCCTTCTCCGGCAAAAGTGCCGATGTGTGGTGCGTCGGCCAGCCGTAACGACTGCGCCGTCTCACCGCCCGAGGAGGACGGCTGTGCAGAACAAGAGATCGCGGGCGGGGCAGAACGAGAGATCGCGGGCGGGGCAGAAGAAGAAATTGCGGGCGGGGCTGCTCGGCGCGGCAACATTGTTGTTGGCGCCCTTGCTCAGTGCGTGCGGATCGGACAATGACGACGGCGTGGTGCTGTCCTTCTACACCGCTGCCGACGGCGCCGAGCAGTATGCGGAGGCCGCCGCGAATTGTTCGGCGGCGTCGAACGGCGCGTACCGGGTCGAGCAGAAAACTCTGCCCAAGGGTGCCGACGACCAGCGACTTCAGTTGGCCCGGCGTCTGACCGGCAATGACAAGTCACTCGATCTGATGACGCTCGACGTGGTGTGGACTGCCGAATTCGCCGAAGCGGGATGGGCATTGCCGCTTCCTGACGACGTGGCGGCCGAGGTCAGCAACGGGACGCTCGAGGGTCCGCTGGAGTCGGCGAAGTGGCAGGACCAGCTCTATGCGGCGCCATTGAACACCAACACCCAATTGCTCTGGTATCGAAAGGATTTGATGCCGGACGGGCAACCACCCCAAACCTGGGATCAGATGATCGACATCTCCGAAGGCCTGGCCGCGGAGGGGCGCCCCAGCTGGATCGGTGTGCAGGGCAAGCAGTACGAAGGATTGATGGTCTGGTTCAACACCCTTCTCGCCAGTGCCGGCGGATCGGTGGTGGGGCCGGACGGAACAACCGTGACGGTGGCCGACGGTGATGCTGCCCAACAGGCGCTGACCGTCATGAAGCGCGTCGCTACCGCCAAGGGTGCGGATCCCTCGATCTCGCAGGGGGATGAAGCGTCGTCGCGACTGGGTATGGAGAGCGGCAAATCTGCCTTCCAGGTCAACTGGCCGTTCGTGCTGCCCGGCATCATGGAGAACGCCGAGAAGGGCGATCTGCCGTACATCGACGACAAGGGCAACGTCACCAGTGAGAACACCGGAAACACGGTGCTCACGGTGAACGGAGAACGGAATTTCCTTGCCGCTCCGTATCCCTCGGTGATCGAGGGTAAGCCGGCCGAGGTCACGATCGGCGGCTTCAACGTAGCGGTGGCCAAGACCAGTCAGCATCCGGACCTCGCGTTCGAGGCGCTCACCTGTCTGCGTAACGAGGAGAATCAGCGCAACAACGCGGTAGCCGGTGGCGTTCCGCCGACTCTCGAGAGCCTGTACGACGACCCGGCGTTCCAGGAGGCGTACCCGGCGTGGCGTGAGGTTCGCGACAGCCTGGACACCGCTTCGGTTCGGCCGGTTTCTCCTGCCTATCAGAGTATTTCGACGCTCATCACTGCCACGCTGAACCCTGTGGGAAACATCGATCCGGAATCGACCGTGAACGATCTTGCCGAGCAGGTACGCAAGGCAGTCAATTCCGAGGGGCTGATTCCGTGACGATCGACAGCGAAAATTCGGGAGCTGCACCAACAGTCGCGACGGCGTCGCCGGAGCCGAAGCACTCCGCGAAAACGAAGATATCCGACGGAAAGGCGGCCGAGCGTCGCCTCGGTCTCTGGCTGGTGGCCCCGGCCGCGATTCTCATGATCGCGGTGACCGCATATCCGGTGGTCTACGCCGTCTGGCTGAGTTTGCAGCGCTACGACCTGCGCTTCCCGGATCAACGAAAGTTCGTGTGGTTCGACAACTACGTGTCGGTGCTGACCGACGGTTACTGGTGGCAAGCGTTCGCGGTGACGACGTCGATCACGGTTGTCTCGGTCGTCATCGAGTTCGTTCTCGGACTGACCATCGCACTGGTGATGCACCGAACGATCGTGGGTAAGGGGCTCGTCCGCACCGTTGTGCTCATCCCGTACGGCATCGTCACCGTCGCGGCGGCATACAGCTGGTACTACGCGTGGACGCCGGGGACCGGCTACCTCGCCAATCTCCTGCCCGACGGCAGTGCGCCGCTCACCGACCAGATCCCGTCGCTCGCGATCATCGTCCTTGCCGAGGTCTGGAAGACGACGCCGTTCATGGCGCTGCTCCTGCTCGCCGGCTTGGCGCTCGTGCCCGATGACCTTCTCAAGGCGGCTCAGGTGGACGGCGCCGGCGCGTGGACCCGGTTGGTACGCATCATCCTTCCGCTGATGAAGCCCGCCATCCTCGTCGCTCTGCTGTTCCGCACACTCGACGCATTCCGCATCTTCGACAACATCTACGTGCTCACGAAGGGAGCGAACGACACCGGGTCGGTGTCGATTCTGGGTTACGACAATCTGTTCAAGGCATTCAACTTGGGCATCGGATCCGCGATCAGCGTGTTGATCTTCGTGTGTGTGGCCGTGATCGCGTTCATCTTCATCAAACTTTTCGGTGCTTCGGCTCCCGGATCCGATACGGAAGGACGCTGACATGACCGTGACTCCCAGACTCAAGATCAGCTGGTCCGTCGTCAACCTTCTGGTCTTGCTGTACGCGCTGGTTCCCGTCCTGTGGATTGCGAGCCTGTCATTCAAACCGGCCGGAACGATCAAGGACGGCAAGTTCATTCCGGAGAAGTGGACCCTGGACAACTACCGAGGAATCTTCGACACCAGCGCCTTCACCAGTGCTCTGATCAACTCCATCGGCATCGGACTCATCTCGACGGTCATCGCCGTGGTGATCGGAACCATGGCTGCTTACGCGATTGCGCGCCTGGATTTTCCGGGCAAGAAGCTGCTGGTGGCTGTTGCCCTGCTGATCGCGATGTTCCCGCAGATTTCATTGGTGAGCCCGCTGTTCGACATCGAACGACGGCTCGGACTCTTCGACACCTGGGCCGGACTCATCCTGCCGTACATCACCTTTGCGTTGCCGTTGGCGATCTACACGCTCTCGGCATTCTTCAAAGAGATTCCTTGGGAGCTCGAGAAGGCGGCGCAGATGGACGGCGCGACGCCGGGGCAGGCGTTCCGGAAGGTGGTAGCTCCGCTCGCCGCGCCCGGCATCGTCACGGCGGGCATTCTGGTGTTCATCTTCTGCTGGAACGATCTGTTGTTCGCGATTTCGCTGACGTCGACCGAACGCTCCATCACCGCCCCTGCGGCCATCGCAAACTTCACCGGCGCTTCACAATTCGAGGAGCCCACCGGGTCGATCGCCGCGGCCGCCATGGTCATCACCATTCCGATCATCATCTTTGTTCTGTTCTTCCAACGTCGTATCGTGGCCGGGCTTACTTCCGGCGCAGTGAAGGGATAAGCCTGTGGCCGAGATCGTGCTGGACAAGGTGACCAAGCTGTACCCGGACGGAGCCAAGGCGGTCAGTGATGTCGACATCACCATCGCCGACGGAGAATTCATCATTCTCGTGGGCCCGTCCGGTTGTGGAAAATCCACGACTCTCAACATGATTGCCGGGCTGGAAGACATTTCGACCGGTGAGTTGCGGATCGCGGGTGAACGCGTCAACGAACGCGCCCCCAAGGACCGCGACATCGCGATGGTCTTCCAGTCGTATGCGCTGTATCCGCACATGACGGTGCGTCAGAACATCGCTTTCCCACTGACATTGGCGAAGATGTCCAAGGACGAGATCAACGCCAAGGTCGACGACGCTGCGCGGGTCCTCGACCTCACCCAGCATCTCGATCGCAAACCGGCGAACCTGTCGGGCGGTCAGCGTCAGCGTGTCGCGATGGGACGCGCAATCGTGCGCAGCCCGAAGGCGTTTCTCATGGACGAGCCGCTTTCCAACCTGGACGCCAAACTGCGCGTGCAGATGAGGACGGAGATCGCCCGTCTGCAGCAGCGACTCGGTACGACAACGATTTACGTGACCCACGACCAGACCGAGGCGATGACGCTCGGCGATCGGGTAGTCGTGCTGCGCGGCGGAATCGTGCAACAGATCGGTGCGCCGCAGGAACTCTACGATCGACCGAACAATCTGTTCGTGGCGGGGTTCATCGGGTCCCCGTCCATGAACTTCTTCCCCGGACAGTTGACGGCCGACGGTGTGAGCACGCCGATCGGCGATGCTCGCCTGCCCGCGGCGGCGCAGTCGAAGATCTCGGGCAGCGGCTCGGGCAAGGACGTCGTGGTCGGTATCAGGCCGGAACATTTCGAGGACGTGGCGCTGGTCGATGCAGCGCAGAAGCCGCACGGTGGGACGTTCACCGTCGACGTCGACGTGCTGGAATCGATGGGTTCGGACAAGTACGCGTATTTCCTCGCTGGTGGCCCCGCCGTCAACTCTCGTGAACTCGAGGAACTCGCCGCCGATTCGGGAACGGCCGTCGCTGGTGGCGGTCAACTGGTTGCCAGGCTCTCGTCCGAGTCCACGGTGGCCCAGGGCAGGTCTGTCGATCTGTGGTTCGATCCCGCCAAGATCGCGGTGTTCGACGGCGGTACGGGAGCCAATCTGCTGCTGTGACCTTTACCCGGGCAAGGTGACCGAATACGTCGCGCCCCAGGGGAGCGGTACCTGTTCGGGGCCGGGCGCTGCGTCGGCCGGTTCGGGTAGGGGGACCAGGCGGCCGAATTGTTCGTGATGGGTGGAGGCCGGGGTGGCTTGCGCTGTCCCGGCCACCACGGCGATCGGCGCCGCTGCCAGGGCGCCGGCGACGGCAAATCGAGTGGCGATGCGGCGCTTGCTTGCTCGGGTCGAGATCATGAGCACTCCTGCGTGGTTTCGAGGTTCGGTGAATGCTGTGTCATTCACGGTATTGCGGGTTGATTGTGAAATCTCGTGTGCGAAGCTCATTCACAGGGAACTGGAATGGGCGGCACAGGAGGACAGATGAACGAATCCTCGGTACGAACCGAGCACCTGCCCGGTGGCCCGGACCTCGAGCGGATCATGCGCGAACACGCCTACCGCGGTGCGTACCTCCAACTGACGGTGCGCGGCGCTCTGGTGCTGTTCATCGCCCTGACACTGATTTTCGTCCCGCCGATGAACGACGCGGGATGGTGTTTCGCGATTCTGGGCGCCTATGCACTCTGGTCGGCAGCCGTGGCGCTGTGGATCCGCAAGGGCGGCACCGGCCCGGTGACGATGATCTGGCTCGGCTTGTTCGTCGACCTTGCCGTGCTCGCAACTCTGACATTGCTGACCGGTCTCGCGGCCGAGCAGAGTTGGACCGCCGACATCTTGAGTAACGGGCTCTTCGTCATTCCGGTTCTGGCGTGTACGCAACTGCGGACGGACGTGTGTGTCGGCGTCGTTGCCTGCACGATCGGTGTGTTCTTCGTTTCCAGTTGGGCAACGATGACTTCGAACTCCGAGCCGTGGCCGTCGATCCTGCTGAGCACCATGGCCTTGGCCGGAGTAGGCGCGGGCGCAATCGGACTGACTCGGATTCAAAGATCACGCGTGCTGACCATCGGGCACCTCGTCGGGCATCGCACGAGCCTTCTTGCCGAGCTCATGGGGCTCGAGCAGCGTGAGCGCACGGAACTGTCGGAGCAATTACACGACGGGGCGCTGCAGTACGTCCTCGCGGCGCGGATGGATCTCGACGAATTGGCAGACAGCGCGGAGCCTGTCGCCCTGGCGCGAGCCGGAAAAGCGCTCGGTGAAGCGACCACGCTGTTGAGATCGTCCGTCTCGGAACTGCATCCCACAGTTCTCGTCCACGTGGGCCTTGCCCGCGCGATCGGGGACCTCGCGCGATCGGCGCAGGGACGCGGCGGAGTAGTGGTCGACGTCGACACTTCGGGCTGGAACGACGATCTACGCACGTCTGCCGACGAGGTCTTGTTCGGCGCCACCCGAGAGCTTCTGGGCAACGTCGTCAAACATGCCGGCGCGCAGAACGTCCGGATCGAGCTTGCACGACTGGACCACCGTGCGGTGCTCGTGGTCTCGGACGACGGTCGGGGGATCAGCGCCGATCGGATTGCCGAACGACGGGCTGCCGGGCACATCGGACTGCTCTCGCACGAACTGCGAGTGGTTGCCGCGGGTGGCTCGTTCTCGGTCGGACCGGGTGAAGAGTCCGGAACCCTCGCGCGAGTCGAGATACCGTTCCAGATCGTCACCGCCACTGACCACGATCGTTGAGGAGTTGTCGATGGCTGCACTGATCACCGATCGCGAGCTCAACCTGGCGACTCTGGCGCGGCAGTTCCTGCTGCGGAGGGCCGAGGTCAGTGCGTTGGATGCGATCGAGCACCTGGCAGGTCTGCAGGCCCAGGCGCCGAACCCGCCCTACCTGGCGCTGTGGGCGCGGCTGAAGAACTTTGCGGCAGAAGACCTCTCCACCCTTGTCGAGAAGCGCCAGGTGGTGCGGCTTGTTGCCATGCGGGGCACGGTCTTTGCTCTTTCGGCCGCGGATGCGGGCCCATTCCGGGCCACGGTTCAGACGATCATGGAACGCGATCTCCACACCAACAGCACACAGCGTGCGGCGCTCACCGGGTTGGATCTCGACGCTCTGGCGCGGGCGGGACGGGACCTCGTAGCGGACGGGCCGCTCACCCAAATGCAGATGAGACCGATACTGGCAGAGCGCTTTCCCGGCCACGCGGCCGAGGGGCTGGCGCACGGCGTTCGAGGACTTCTGCCGATGGTGCAGGTCCCACCGCGAGGCCTGTGGGGACGATCCGGAGTACCGGCACTGACGACCTTGGAGAATTGGCTTGGCACGGAAGTGAGTTCATCGCCGGATCCGGATGCGATGGTGCTTCGTTATCTGGCGGCCTTCGGGCCCGCGAGCGTGAAGGACGCTCAGGCGTGGTCGGGTCTGACCAGACTCGCCGAAGTATTCGAGCGGCTACGACCCGGCTTGGTCACCTTTGTCAACGAGAATGGGGCCGAGGTGTTCGACCTGCCGGACGCGCCACGACCGACCTCCGGAACACCCCCGGTTCGCATACTTGCACCGTTCGACAACATCTTGCTCTCGCACGCCGACCGATCTCGAATCATGGACGAGCAGTACCGAACTCGCGTCTTCACCGTGAACGGCATCATCAAGCCCGCCATCCTGGTGCGCGGGAAGGTGGTGGGATATGCGACGGTGACGCCGGCAAAGGAGACGGTCGAGTTGGGTGCGACTCTGTTTGCGCAGCAACCGAAGACCGCCCTCGCGTCCATCGAGAAAGAAGCGCGTTCGTTGCTGAAGTTCATGCACCCGAAGATCCCGAACCGCGAGGTTCGCTTCACTGCATCTACGTAGCGGGCTTGTGCTTTCGCGGTGCTCGATCGCGTAGTTCGGCCACGATCTCGTCGTTCCACATGTGCCGCCGCACCAGTCGGTACCGCTCCCGGGCGATCCACAAGTAGGCCTCGGCGTCGGTGTGCTCGGGCAACATGTCGGCACCCCGCAGCATTCGCACGACGGGCAGAAACTCCTCGCCGAACCAGCGGCGGGCGACGGTGTCTCGGCCGAGGAACTCACCCTTCTCCTGCATGAGCCGAAAACCCCACGCCTCCACACACTCACTGAGTTCGGCGTACTCCCACGGGTCGGTGACCTGGACGGCTTCGCGTTGTGAACCCTGCAGCGGAACGCGGGTGAGGAAGAGTCGACGATGATCCTTGATGAGCAGATCGGCGCGCTGAGTGATGCCTTCCGGCGAGATACGCGTGATGATCTCGGTGACGTACGCGTCGATTGTCTTCTGGTGCATCGCACACGCAATGGACACTCGGTGGTGCCCGTCGATCACGAAATGCATGGAGCCGACGCGATACAACTGAACAGGTGGTACCGATTCGCCGCGTCGTTGCGCCACCGCAAGTCGCTCCCAACGAGCGCGCGAGTGAGTGGACGTCGGACGGAAGTACCTGTCGAAATCACCTGTGCGGTCGACACTTCCGACTATTGATTCGATGGTGACGACCTGCAGCCCCAGAGACTTCTCGCCGACCTTGCCCAGAGCTGCGACAACCTCGTCGAACGGCAGGATCGCGTTGACGTCGTCGGGTTCGCGTCGTAGCCAACTGACCAGACGGGCAACGTCGGCACGTCGACGCTGACGAGCGAAGTCGTTTTCCGCGTCGGCTGTGGGAAATCCGGTGTCACGAGCCATGTCGGCGCCTCACGATCGTCGGCGGAGTACCTGGGGAAATCTCCATCAGCGTGAAGCCGACGGTATTGAGCACGATAGTCCGGCCTACCTCCAGATCGAGAGGGGTTCGCCCGTGTGGGTGGATGTGTCCGTGGACCATGACCGTCGGATCGAGGTTGTGAATCAAAGGCGTGAAGCATTCGAACCCTCGATGTGGCCGATCCTCGGCGTCGCCGACACCGCGGGCGGGGCTGTGGGTGAGCAGCACATCCACGCCCGCCCGGCCGCCGGGAAGCCGCGATTGCCAGGCGTTTCGCCAGGTGAGCGAGCGAGCGCGTCGGCTCTGCTGGCGCTCGGACCACTGATTGGGACCCGTGTTGTATCGGATGGAACCACCGAGGCCCGCGATCCGCAGACCGGCGACGGTCACGATGCGTCCGTCGGCGTTGACTGCGCCGGTAGGCCCTGGCCACTGCGCAGGCATCCCGGCCCGCGTCCAACCCGATCTCTTGTTCGAATATCCGGACAGATCGGCGTCGTGGTTTCCGGGAACGAACACGCAAGGCGCATTCAGTTGGTCAGACAGGTACTCCAGATACGCAAACGGCAGATCGCCCGCGCCCAGGATCACGTCGACTCCGAGTGAACGAACTTGACTGCTCCACAGGAATTCGACGGTCTCGTCGCTGACAGCGAGAACGGAGACCATTTCGACGACGCTACCGCCACCGCGAGGTATCTGCGCTGCGAACCTCGCGGGCACGGTGTTTAGATGGACGAGTGTCAGACAGCGTCGTATCTTCCGTCCGGGCCCATCTCGTCAGCAGCATCGAGGGGCCGGACCCCACCGCGGCCTCGGTGACGTTCCTCGGTGTCGAACCGCTGGACGTGCTGCGTTTCGAATCACCCGACGGCCTGGTCCGCTACGTCACACTGGGGTGCTCGCGTCATCCGATGGGCGACCCCAACGAACTGGTCGCAGACCCCACGCGCGGACCCCGCGCCGAGTTGGTACTCACGCTGCGCGGTGGCACCGGTGTGGCGTCAGGTGTGGCCAGGACGCTCGCGGTGCTGGCCGCGGCGCCGTCCGTCGAAGGCGTCGTGCTGCTCGAGGACGCACTGTTGGACCTGGGCGAGCCGCTGTGGAAGGACACTGCGTTCACGGCGGTGCTTCTCGGTGACAGCGGGATCGAAGACCTGACGCTGCCGGAGCCGTTCGACCCGGTGCGCTTCCTTGGTGTGGTCCCCCTGACCGGTACCGAAGCCGCCTGGGTGCGTCTGCGCGGCGCGGAGGCACTGAGGGAAGCATGGACCGAGGCGGGGATCGACATCCGCGATCCGCACCGTTCCGCTGCCTCGCTCTAGCTGCGCTGGCGCTTTGTCCGTCAGATCATTCGGCGTGCACGAGGATGTCCGCCAAGTTCTCGAGACTTACCCGAACCGTCCGTGAAAATGCTTTCGTGACGATCGGGTCGGCCATCTTGCCGAATACTCCTCCCAGGCCGCTTTCGCTGTCGAGTCGGTAGGTGACCCGAGTGCCGTCACCGACTTCTTCGCAGGTCGTGGTCTGCGAGAAGCTGACCGGACTTTCGACGGACGTCGATTTCGACGATCTCGGTGGGTCGTACTCGGTGAATTCGGATGTCCACTCGAGACGCTTGCCCAGGATTCGCGAGACACCGTGCCAGCGGCTTCCCACGCCCATCGGGCCGTCGGTGATCTGTTTGCACTCGACCATCGAATTCTCCCAGTTGGGCCAGTTCTCGGCGACGGCGATGTACTCCCAGACGTCCTTGGGTGGCAACGCGATCTCCACGGATTGCTCGACTGTAGGCATGGTTGCTCCTCCACTTCTCCTTGGATCTGAATTTGCTTGTCGCAAAATGGATTTCGGGAACGGAATGAAAATGCGTACCCATCTCCATTGTCCGCCTGCGACGGTGGCAAGTACAGGGAGTCAGCGTGCGAGGTTCACAGCCAGTTGTTGCGACGGAAGAGAAAGAACAAGCCGACACACACCGAAGCGATGAGGAACAGGATGGACTGATAGCCGTACTTGTAACCGAGTTCCGGCATGTTCTCGAAGTTCATCCCGTAGATACCGGCAACGCCGGTCGGCACGGCGGCGATAGCGACCCACGCGGAGATCTTGCGCATGTCGGTGTTTTGCTGCACCGCGATCTTCGCGAGTGCGGCGTCGACCAGCGAACTCAACACCTCGTCGTATTCCGAGATACGTTCGGCCACGATCGTGTGGTGATCTCGTACGTCACGGAAGTATCGCCGGATCTCCTTCGGGACGAGGCCGCCCGCGGGCTGGGTCAGCTGGAGCAGTGGCAATCCGAGTGGAGTGACCGAGCGTCGTAGTTCGACGATTTCACGTTTGAGCAGGTAGATGTGCTCGACGGCAACGGTGTTCCGCGGGTTGAACACCAACTCTTCCATGCTGTCGACGTCCTGTTCGACGAGTTGGATGACGGAGAGATAGCTGTCGACGACGTGGTCGGTGATCGCGTGCAACACCGCGAACGGGCCCATGGTGAGGCGCTCGGGGTTCTCCTCGAGTGACTTGCGCACGCTTGCCAGTTCGGAGTGATCCCCGTGCCGGACGGTCACTACGAAGTCGGGGCCGACGAACACCATGATCTCGCCGGTTTCGACGATCTCGCTCGCCGTCGCGACGGACTCGTGCGGTACGTAGACGACCGTGCGCAGCACCAGGAACATGACGTCGTCGTAGCGTTCGAGTTTCGGGCGCTCGTGTGCATGGACGGCATCCTCGACCATCAGCTCGTGGAGTCCGAAAGTTGCTGCGACATCTTGCATCTGACCTTCGTCGGGAGCGTGCATGCCCACCCAGACGAACGCGTTGTCGCGACTACGAACCTCGGCCAACGCAGCGCGGTGCGTGTACTTGCCCGGCAACCGCACGCCGTCCACGTAGACCGCGCAGTCGACGATCGCGCGGGCTGCCGGAACGGGGATCTTGGGCGCATCGGCTTGCGTCGATTTGCCGTTCGACCAATTCGGCAGTGACGGCATGGTTGGCACGCTCGCTCCTTCTCGGTCTGTAATGCAGTGGAACGGCAGGGGAACGGCACTACAGCGACACCTGATCGAATTGCGCTGCCGCTGCGGCGTAATCGTACGTCAGCTTCCGGCTCGCCCACCGGAGCGCGATGAAGTTGCCGATTGCTGACACACTGGAACAGTGCGAATAGATCTTCACACCCACTCCAACGCATCGGACGGCACCGACACCCCGGCTGCCCTCATGCGCGCCGCAGCCGACGCCGGACTCGACGTCGTCGCCATCACCGATCACGACACGACTTCGGGCTGGGCCGAGGCGGCGCAGGCCTTGCCGGCCGGCGTCAGCCTGGTTCGTGGGATGGAGATGTCGTGCGAAGGTCGAGGTGAGCGTGGTTGGCCGGTCGCTGTACATCTGCTTGCGTACCTGTTCGATCCGACGCACCCCGAATTCGCAAAAGAACGTGAGCGACTGCGCGCCGAACGCGTCGAACGTATCCGGGTGATGACGACCATGATGGCGCGTGACGGTCTGCCCGTCGATCCCGATCAGATCCTCGCCGACGCCGGTCCGTCCGTCGGACGCCCGCACGTCGCAGCGGCCTTGATGCGAGCGGGAGTGGTGTCGAGCATCAGTGAGGCTTTCTCCGACCTGTTGTCCAGTCGAGGGCGATACGACGTTCCCAAGTACGACACTCCGCTCGAGTACGCCGTCGAACTGGTGGCAGCGGCCGGGGGAGTAACTGTCCTTGCGCATGGACGGGCCCGTTCCCGCGGCGGATTGCTTGCGCTCGACCACATCCGCGATCTGGCCAATCTGGGTCTCGGGGGTCTCGAAGTCGATCACCCGGACCATCGCAGCGACGATCGTGACGTCCTGCGCCGCCTGGCTGTCGACCTCGGTTTGGCAGTCACCGGATCCTCGGACTACCACGGCGAGAACAAGACGATCGGACTCGGCGACGAGCTCACGGACGAAGCCGAGTTCGACAAACTCGTCTCGGCTGCCACCGGCGTGGAGGTACTGGGGCGCTGATGCTCGACACCACGCTCTACCTCACCGTGTTCATCACGCTGTTCGTGATCATGGACCCGCCCGGAGTCATCCCGGTGTTCTTGTCACTCGTCGGACGTAAAAGTCGTGAAGATCGCAATCGAGCGGCATGGCAGGCCCCCGCCGTCTCCCTTGCGGTCATCTCGGTCTTTGCCATCGGCGGTCAGGCGATCCTCAACTACCTCCACATCGGCATTCCGGCGTTGCAGGGCGCCGGCGGATTGCTGCTGCTTCTCATCGCACTCGAACTGCTGACCGGAAAGGCCTCCAACCGTCCGCAGGGAGCCGACGACGTCAACGTCGCACTCGTTCCTCTGGGAACGCCGATGATGGCCGGTCCCGGTGCGATAGCGGCCGTCATCGTCTTTGTCGCCCAGGCCGACGGTGAAGCGGCGTCGTATCTGGCGATCGCGTTGGCGATTCTGTCCATCCACCTCGTGCTGTTCGTGGTCCTGCGCTTCTCGACCGCACTGATCCGGATACTGGGCGAGGGTGGCATCAGTCTGCTGGCACGCATCGCCGGTCTTCTGCTCGCCGCCATCGCGGTTCAACTCATTGCGGAATCAGTCCGCGGATTCGTCGCGGGAGCGTAAGAGATGACATACGACGACAGGTACGACCGGAACGACAGGTACGAGGACGACTACCAGTACCAGGAATATCAGGACTATCAGTACGAAGACGATTACGACTATCCCGCCGACAAACGACAATGGCTGCTGGTCCGCGCTCTACGCGCCCTGAGTGGCACCGTGGCGGCCGGAATCGTGGTCTTGACACTCGTGATCATCGGTTCGGCATATCTGGGCGGCAACCGCGGATTCCCGGGTCCGGGAACAACGTCGATCACCGCGCACATTGCGGCCTCGGTGGTTGCTCTCGCCGCGCAGATCTGGTGCGACCGCAGGCGGGGTATCGCGGCGGTTGCCGGATCGGTGGTCGTGCTCGTGGTGGCAGGGCTGTTGTTGGTGACGCAGTGGTGGGGATGACTGGGTGGGGATGACACGGTGGGGATGACACGGTGGGGATGACTGGGTGGGGATGACACGGTGGGGATGACGGCTCGGGTTCGAGTGTGGTGAGGAATCCGACCGCTTGGAGGATTTGATTGTGATCCGACTCTGGTGGCAAACTGGAGTTACTTCGAGGCGGCGCCACAGCCCGGCCCCGAAGTGCAGGTTTCGTCAGAATTTCTCCCGAAACCTAGATTGCATGGATACGCCAGGGCTCACCCGCCCCACACCATGACGCTTCGGATGTATTGCGGCCCACTTTCTCGCGCACGCCGAATGCTCTTCTTCTCAGTAGTCGTTCGCGGAAGAAATGATCTCTGACCGTTGTGAACGTAGTTTCGCAGCGGTCCGAAGGATTACTTCCCAGTAACCCAGCCCCGCTTGAGGCTGGACTAATCAGGAGTGTCATCGTGTCCCTCGTGACTGAAGCCATCAACGTACCCAAGGTCGAGTTGACCGACGAAGAAATCTTTGCCGCTCACGTCGGTGGCAAGCTCTCGGTCGAGACCACAGCACCGCTCGATACGCAGCGGGCACTCTCGATCGCCTACACGCCGGGTGTTGCTCAGGTGAGCCGCGCCATCGCTGCAGACGAAACCCTTGCCGATCGATACACGTGGACCAACCGACTCGTCGTCGTGGTCAGCGACGGCACCGCGGTTCTCGGACTCGGCGACATCGGCCCTCGCGCGTCGCTGCCCGTCATGGAGGGCAAGTCGGCGCTGTTCAAGAACTTTGCCGGACTGAACTCCATTCCGCTGGTTCTCGACACCAAGGATCCCGACGAGATCGTCGAGACACTCATCCGACTGCGTCCGAGCTTCGGCGCGGTCAACCTCGAGGACATCTCGGCGCCGCGTTGCTTCGAGATCGAGAAGCGCGTCATCGAAGCTCTCGACTGCCCCGTCATGCACGACGATCAGCACGGAACCGCCATCGTGGTCCTCGCGGCACTCAAGGGCGCCGTGAAGGTCCAGAGCCGCGACATCACCACACTCAAGGTCGTCATCTCCGGCGCCGGCGCTGCGGGTGTTGCCTGCGCGAACATCCTGCTCGCCGCCGGAATCAGCGACGTCATCGTGCTGGACTCGAAGGGCATCATCTCGGGTGAGCGCAGCGACCTCAACGACGTGAAGGCAGAACTCGCGGCCCGCACCAATCCCCGTGACCTGCATGGTGGTGCCATCGAGGCTCTCGAAGGTGCTGACGTGTTCCTCGGTGTCTCGGCGGGCAAGATCCCCGAGGAGCTCATCGCTTCGATGGCTCCCGAGTCGATCGTGTTCGCACTCTCCAACCCGGACCCGGAGATTCACCCCGAAACCGCGTCGAAGTACGCGGCGATCGTGGCGACGGGCCGTAGTGATTTCCCGAACCAGATCAACAACGTTCTCGCCTTCCCCGGTGTCTTCAAGGGCGCGCTCGACGCCGGCGCCCGTCGCATCACCGAAGGTATGAAGCTCGCTGCCGCCGAGGCAATCCTGTCGGTGGTCGGCGACGAGTTGGCGGCGGACAAAATCGTCCCCAGCCCACTCGACCCTCGCGTGGCACCCGCAGTAGCGGAAGCCGTCGCGGCCGCAGCGCATGCTGAGGGCGTGACCAGCTAAGAGGGACTACGAAAGCCCCGATCGGAACCCGCACACAAGGTTCCGATCGGGGCTTTTTCGTGTGTACCGAGAGCTACAGACGAGTGAGGTCGGGTGTTCGGCGCAGCCTGCCGGTGCCGGGAACCGATGCCCAGACCACCAGCGCCAGTAAGCCGTCCACGACGAGAGCCACAACCGCGACCAGGATTGCGCCGACGACCACTCGGTCGTACTTGTAGAGCGCGAGACCGTCGAAGATGTACCGGCCGAGGCCGCCGAGGTTGACGTAGGCGGCGACCGTTGCCGTGGCAATCACCTGTAGTGTCGCGTTACGCAGTCCGCCGAGAATCAATGGCAGCGCATTGGGTATCTCGACGCGGAAGAGCACTTGGAGTTCGGTCATACCCATCGCCCGTGCGGCCTCGACGACGCCGCGGTCGACGCTGGCGATTCCGGCGTACGTGCCGGCGAGTAGTGGGGGAATACCAAGAATGACGAGGGCGAGAATCGGCGGCATCACTCCCAGACCCATGAGAAGAACGAGGAAGGTCAGCAGGCCGAGAGTGGGCAGTGACCGCAGTGCGTTGACCAGACTGACGACCACGATCTCACCGCGACGCAGATGGCCGATGAGTAATCCGATGGGCACCGCGATCACAGCCGAAAGTGCCACGGCCAGAACGCTGTACCAGAGGTGCTGGAGGATGCGGGTGCCGATTCCGGTGTCGCCGCTCCAATTTCCGGGATCGACGATGAAGTCCCAGGCCCCGGTGAAGATGCTCATACGGGTTCCCCCTCGGCTGACAGGACGGCGGGAACCTTCGACGAGGTCGACGTTCTGGTCCACGGGGTCAGGAATCGGCCGATCAGATACAGGATCAGATCGAGCGCCAGTGCCAGCACGACGATCGCGATGATGCCCGCAACGATCTGGTCGGGATAGTCGCGGTCGTAGCCTTGTTTGAACAGGACTCCAAGCCCGCCGATTCCGATCAGAGATCCGACTGACACCAGCGAAATATTGGTAACGGCAATAACTCTGATGTTCGCGATCATCACCGGCAGCGCCAATGGCAACTCGACCGTCAGAGCGCGTCGTAGCGGTGTGAAACCGACGGCGGTGGAGGCGTCGATGACGTTGTCCGGCACCGAGTCGAGTGCTTCGGGTACAGCCCGGATGAGCAGTGCCGTCGCATACACGCTGAGTGCGATCACGACGTTGAGAGGATCAAGGGTCTTGAGTCCGAACAACTGGGGGATGGTGACGAACAGCGCGAGCGACGGAATCGTGAACGCAATGCTCGCCAGGGTCAACGTGATTCGGCGCAGCCATCTGACGTTGCGGATCGCTGTTCCGACCGGAACGGCAATCAGGAGACCGATCAGCAAAGGAAGCAGTGCCAGATACAGATGGGTCTTCGAGTAATCCACGACCGTCGAGAAATTGTCGATGAGCCAGCGCATGCCGCTACGACCCGAATCCCTCGGTGAAGGCGACGCGGTTGCGTTCCTCGTCCTCGCGTCGACGCTGATCTGCCAATTTCGCCACGACTTCGGAACCGAGGATCCCGCCGATGACCGCGCCCTCGCCGTCGACGGCAACGCCGATACCGGAAGGCGACGAGATTGCCGCATCGAGTGCTTGGCGGAGATCGCCGCCGGGGGAGAACAGCGAACCACCGGCAGACGTCGACTGAGCAAGGGTTCGTCCCGAGCGCAGGCCTTCGACGCCGGTCACGTCGATCCATCCCTGCGGAGTTCCGTTGTCCGTGACCACGAGAACCCATTCGCCCAATTCGAGACGCAGAGCCTTCAATTCGTTCTCGACGGCCGTGCGTACAGGGTGCAACGGAACCTCGTCGGCAGCGCGGAACGACAATCCCCGATAGCCGCGATCGCGTCCGACGAATCCGGCGACAAAATCCGTTGCCGGTGCGGCCAACACGTCGCGAGGTGCCGCAACCTGCTGAAGCCGCCCGCCGGGACCGAAGACGGCAATGTGATCACCGAGTTTGACTGCCTCGTCGATGTCGTGGGTGACAAAGACGATCGTCTTCTTCAGTTCGCTTTGAAGACGGAGCATTTCGGTCTGCAGATCCTCACGCACCACCGGGTCGACGGCGCTGAAGGGCTCGTCCATCAACAGGATCGGCGGATCGGCAGCCAATGCTCGCGCAACTCCCACACGTTGTTGCTGCCCACCCGAGAGTTGTCCGGGATAGCGGGTGGCAAGGGAGATGTCCAGACCGACTCGTTCGAGTACCCCCAACGCGGCTTTGCGCGCTGCGCGGCGGGACTCACCGCGCAGTACCGGAACTGTTGCGACGTTGTCGATCACGGTGCGATGCGGAAGCAAGCCGGCGTTCTGGATGACGTACCCGATGCCGAGACGCAGCTTCACCGCGTCGGTCTGGGCGATGTCACGACCGTCGACGAAGATCTTACCCGACGTCGGTGTGATCATCCGGTTGATCATGCGCATTGACGTCGTCTTGCCGCACCCGGACGGCCCCACGAACACCGTGAACGACTCGGCCTCGATGGTGAGATCGAGACGGTCGACGGCGGTGGTGCCGTCCGGATACTGCTTGGTGACGCCCTCGAAGGTGATCACGTGACTACGAGACCGGCTTGTCGAGGCCCTGGGCCGTCACCCACGCCTTGGCCGCCGCTGCCGGCTCCGTCTTGGTGTCGCCGGACACCTGGACGTTGAGTGCCAACAACTCTTCGGTGGTGAGCTTGGCGGACACCGCATCGAGGACTGTCTTCAACTTGTCGGAAGACTTCGACGCGCGCAGCACCGGCACCACGTTCTGAGCCGGGAAATTGTTCTTCGGGTCTTCGAGAACCACGAAGTTGTTCTCCGGGATGGAGGCCGACGTCGTGAAGATGTTTGCCGCGGTGATGTCACCGGAGGAGAGAGCCTTCACGGTTGCCGGTCCACCGCCGTCGGCGATCGGAACGAAGTTGGCTGCCGAGATGTCGAGGCCGTAATTGGACTTCAAACCGGGCAATCCGGCTGGACGTTCCTGGAACTCGGCCGGAGCACCGAACTTGACCTCGGCGGAATGCGGAGCCAGATCGGCGATCGTCTTCAGGTTCCACTTGTCAGCGGTTTCCTTCGTGACGACGACGGCGTCCTTGTCCTCGGCGGATGCAGGCGTCGCAATTGCCAATTCCGACCCGAGAGCTGCGGGAAGAGCAGCGAGGACGTCAGCGGAGCTGGTGGCCGTGCTGTCGGGATCCAAGTACTGCAGGAGATTTCCCGTGTAATCCGGAATGACACTGATGGACCCGTCCTTGAGTGCCGGAATGTACGCCTCGCGGCTGCCGACGTTGAACGACGTGGACACATCGAACCCGTTGACACGCAGTGCTTCGGCGTAGATGTTGGCGATCGTCTCGGATTCGGTGAAGTTGGCGGAGCCGACGACGATCGCGTTGGGATCGCTGTTGGAGTCACCGTCGCTGCTACCGCACGCTGTCAGCGCAGTCAGAGAGACAACGGTTGCCGCGGCTACGAGCCAACGGTTGGAACGAAATCGTGAGGTGCGCATGAGCGTCCTTCCGGTTTTTCGGGCGTCCCGTGTTTCGGGCGTCGGAAACCATTCCCTTGTGGCGAAGCCACCCGAGTGACTTCGACGGCGCCGCCACCGAGTGGCTGCGTCAGGACTGGTTACCGCGCATCGCCCGACAAGTGTAACGATAGGTACCGACATGGCACGGTTTTCGATCCATGGGATTGGATGTGAGGATTTCGGTGAAGAGCACACGCACGAAGTATTCGACTGTTGTTGCAGCACTGATGGTCCTGCCGATTCTCAGCGGATGCGCAAACGGTGATTCGGTGGTAGAGGGTGCCGAAGCGGAGTCTCGTGACCAGATCGTGGTGGCTGCTGACGCATCGGTGGAGAGTTCGGTGTTGGCCGAGGTGTATTCGACGGTGCTCTCCTCCTCCGGCCTGTCGGCTCGCATCGAATCGGTGGGTGGTGGCCGAAACCAATCACTCGAGGCTCTGGACGCAGCGCGAGTCACTTTGGTGCCCGAGTTCACCGGCGCGCTGCTCGATCACTACGACCCGTCATCCCCGGCCCGCAAGGCCGACGACGTCTTCGAAGCCTTGAGTCGCTCTCTGCCGGAGGGTCTTTCGGTCTCCGACTATGCGATGGCCGAAGATCGTGCGGTCCTCGCACTCGACACCGGATACGCACAGTCGTTGGGAGCGAAGACGATAGAAGCCTTTGCTCCTTCGTGTGCCGCGGCGACGCCGCTCGTCTCCGCGAGATTCGTCGAGGACGGGGCAGTGGAACAGTTGGCCGAGGGCGCCGAGTGTGTCTTCGCCGGTGTCGATCAGGCAACGCCGGCAGACGTACCCGGTGCACAAGTATTCGGAACCACGACGCTGTCGGCGTTGGCACAATCCGATGCCGTCACAGTGCTCGCTGATTCGAATCACGTTCTGGCTGCGCAGAATGTCGTTCCGCTCTTTCGAGCGGGCGCACTGGGAGATTCGGCTGTCAAGGCGCTCAGCGTCGTTGCCGGTGAACTGTCCACCACCGATCTCGCCGCAATGATCGAGCAGGTGCGGACCGGCAAGGCGTCAGCCTCGGAAGTCGCCCGCACCTGGTGGGACACCCGTCAGTGACATGGACGGAGTGGGCCACCCGTCAGTGACATGGACGGAGTGGGCCACCCGTCAGTGACTGTTCGAGCCCACTGCTGAACTCGAATCATCCTTGGCACGAATCAGTTTCGATGCGATGAACTGGCCGAGGTCGGAAACGGCGTCTGCTGCTTCCTTCACCAGTGACGCCTGTGCGTGAGCCACGTGCCAGAGTCTTGCGTACTCGACCAGGGACACATCGACGCCGGCAGCGGCGAGCTTGTCGGTGAACGTCATGATCTGCGGGTAGAGGACTTCCTCGGAACCGACGTGAATTCTGGTGGGTGGCAACCCGTCGAGCTTGCCGTGCATCGGTGCGTAGCCGGGATCAGTACGGTCGCCTCCGGCGAGGTAGGCGTCGGCGGCGTCGAAGGACCACGCTGTGTTGACCACCAGGTCGGCCTTTTTGGTGGCACCCCGATCGCCGGGATCGACCCACGGTGAGATCAGTGCAAGCGCGCCGGGGGTCACGCCGTGACGCTCGATCAGACGGATAGCGGTCGCCGCGGCCAGGCCGCCACCGGCCGAATCGCCGGCAATGGCAACGCGGTCTTCCGAATAGTCGAACTCGGTGACCAACTGCATGAAGGCTGAGACCGCGTCGTCGAGAGCGGCGGGATACGGATTCTCCGGCGCGAGACGGTAGTCCAAGGTGAAGACCGCACTGGACGACTCACGGGCGAGATGAGCTGCGAGAGAACGGTGTGTGGACAGCGAACCCAGCGTGTACGCCCCGCCATGCAGGTAGAGAACTGCGGTGGGGCGCTCGGTTGCGCCGACGGTGATCTTCTCTGCCGGTCGGCAAGCCAGCTCCAACGGGCGCACGACGGCGCCCGCTGGAACCTGCTGTAGCGGTGCCCCGGCCTCGAGCAACAGACGTTGAATCCGATACGGCAGCCGCGAGTTGAAAGCCAGACGGAAGTACGGCTTCAACAAGAATGCGACCACGGGCAGCGGAAGGGTGAACGTGCTCACCGGCAGGGCTCCTGACTCTATATGCGAACTGCGCTGTGAAACGAACGGCGCTGTGAAACGAACTCAGCTGGACTTGGGCATCATTCGGCCGGCGACGATCGCGACGATGCGCTGGTAGCCCGATCCTACGAGGCGAACCCAGGCGTCGAGTGCGATTGCGTCCATCCCGATGAGAACTCGCGGCTTGCTCTTGCGAACACCGTTGACGATCGTCTTGGCGGCGTCCTCCGGTGTGGTGCGTGCGAGCTTGCGGTCGAAGAACTCGGAGAAGACCGCAAGATCTTCACCCGGGCCTGCGGTGGCGTTGCGTGCGATGGCCGTCTTGATTCCGCCCGGGTGCACACAGGTCACCTTCACCGGGTGCTTGGCGATCAGCATTTCCTGGCGAAGCGACTCGGTGAAACCGCGAACGGCGAACTTGGCCGAGTTGTATGCGCTCTGACCCGGCATCGACAGCAGACCGAAGAGGCTCGACACGTTCACGATGTGCCCGTCACCGGAGGCGATGACGTGGGGAAGGAATGCCTTGGTGCCGTTGACAACTCCCCAGAAGTCTACGTCCATGACACGTTCGAAGTCCTTGAACTCGGACTTCTCGAAGGTGCCGTGGTAGGCGATTCCGGCGTTGTTGTAGATCTGGTTGACCTTGCCGAAATGGGCGACAACCGCGTCGGCGTACTCGAGAACCGCTTCGCGCTGGGTGACGTCGAGATGGTCCGACTTCACCTCGGCGCCGATGGCTTCCACCAGACGCGTTGTCTCGGCGAGCCCGATGGTGTCCACGTCGGAGATTGCCAACTTGGCGCCCTGGCCGGCCAGGTTCAGTGCTAGTGCGCGACCGATGCCCGATCCCGCTCCGGTGATGACTACGACCTTGCCTGCAAAATCACTCATTGTGCTACTGCCTTCTCGTCGTCGAGGTCGATCTGTGAAGTGGTCGCGGTGCCGACGGCGCCAAGATCCGAGGTGGCGACGCTGCGGTATGCCGCGAGGTCGAAATGCTTGGTGGCATTGCGGAACTGGAAGGTGAAGCCAGGCCACAGGGTGGTGTTGTTTCCGTGCTTGTCCATGTACCAGCTGGCGCAACCGCCGTTGTTCCACACGCTCTTGGACATAGCTGCCTGCAGGTCCTTGTTGTACTTGTCCTGCTTGTCCTTGCGCACCTCGATGGTGCCGATGTCGTACTTGTCGATGGTGGCGATCGCGTCGACCAGGTAGTTGATCTGCGACTCGATCATGAAGACCATCGACGAATGTCCGAGGCCGGTGTTGGGTCCGACGAGGAAGAACATGTTGGGGAAGTTGGCAACTGCCGCGCCCTTGTATCCCTGCATGCCGGTCTCTTCGAAGACCTCGGCGAGCGAGCGTCCGTCCTTGCCGAAGATTCCCGCGAAGGTGGGGGAGTCGGTGACGTGGAATCCGGTCGCCACGACGATGGCATCGATCTCACGCGTGGTGCCGGTCTTCGAGACGATCCCGTTGGCGGTGACCTCCTCGATGCCTTCGGTCACCAGGTCGACATTGTCCTGGGCGAGGGTGGGGAAGTAGTTGTTCGAGATCAGCATGCGCTTGCAGCCGATCTGGAAGTTGGGCATGACCTTCTTGCGAAGATCCTTGTCCTTGATCTGGGCCTTCAGGTGACGCTCGGCGGCGAACTGCAGCGGCTTCATGAAGACCGGCGCCTTGGCCAGGCCGACGACCTGCGTCTCTCGCATCCAGTAGATACCGGTGCGGCACAACTTCTGGAAGCCGGGGAGGTACTTGAACGCGAGGTGCTCGATCTTGGTGTACTCGCGGTCTGCGCGGGGCAGGATCCACGGCGCCGTGCGCTGGTACACGTCGAGATGCGAGACCTTCTTGCCGATGGCCGGCACGATCTGGATGGCCGAGGCGCCGGTTCCGATGACGGCCACACGCTTGCCGGTCAGATCGGCGTCGTGGTTCCAACGCGAGGAGTGGAAGATCTCGCCCTTGAAGCCGTCGATGCCCTTGATGTCCGGAAGTGAAGGCTCACACAATGCGCCGACGGCCGAGACGACGATCTTTGCGACGAATTCGCCCTTGTTGGTGCTGACGTGCCACCGAGCAGACGCCTCGTCCCAGCGTGCGGAGAGAACGTCGCAGTCGAAGATGTGCTTGTCGAGCACCTTGTGGCGGTTGGCCACCGACTGGATGTACTTGTAGATCTCGGGCTGAGTGGAGAAGGAGCGCGTCCACTCCGGATTGAGTGCAAAAGAGTACGAGTACAAATGCGACGGCACGTCACACGCGGCGCCCGGGTAGCTGTTGTCACGCCAGGTCCCGCCGACGTCGTTGCCGCGCTCGAGAACGACGTAGTCGGTGATGCCGGCCTGTGCCAGTTTGATCGCCGCACCGAGACCGGCGAAACCACTGCCGATGATCAGTGTGCCGACGTGGCGAGTATCCGCGGCAGGTGCTGAGGTATCTGTAACTGGAAGACTCATGTAGGGAACGATATGCCTTTATTGAGTCACGGTCAATAGCTTATTGACGAATATTCAGTAGTCTATTGGGCATGGACGCAGTAAAGCGAACGCGGCTCGACCCTGCGCAACGCCGAGCGCAACTCATCGACCTCGGGGCGCGGATGCTGGCCGAACGGCCGCTCGAACAGATTTCCGTCGAGGACATCGCCGATCAGGCTGGTGTCTCGCGGGGGCTTCTGTTCCACTACTTCGCGTCGAAAAGCGAGTTCCATCTGGCGATCGTCCGACACAGCAGTGAACAGATGCTCCAGCGCACCGAGCCGAGCGAGTCGGACGATCCGATGCTCACCCTCCGCTCGGTGCTGGCGTCGTACGTCGACTACGTGACCGAGAACCGCAATACCTACGTCTCGCTGCTCCGGGGGACCGCCAGCGGGGATCCGCAGATGCGTGAGGTGTTCGAGCAGACTCGCGACATCATGGCCAAGAGAACCCTCGATCAGCTCCCGAAGATCGGCCTGACTCGAACACCTCAGGTGGAGTTGGCCGTTCGCGGTTGGATCGCGTTTGTCGAGGAAGCCACCATCAGTTGGCTCCGAGCGCCCGCCATCACCCGCGAGGAACTGATCGACCTGACGGTTCAGTCGTTGCCCGCGTTGGCACTGGCCGCCGTCGGCTTCGATGCCGGGCCGGATCTGGGTCTGCTGCAATCGAATTGACGTGAACGCAGAAAGGCCGGGCCCCACACTCCTTGCGGAATGTGGGGCCCGGCCCTTGTCAAATTACTGAGATCAGTTGGTCGGCAGGAACGCCTCGTCCAAGATCTCCTGCTGCTCCACCGCGTGGACCTTGCTCGATCCCGAAGAGGGAGCGGACATCGGACGACGCGAGATGCGCTTGATACCGGTCAAGGTCTCCGGCAGAAGGTCCGGCAGAGCCAGCCCGAGGAACGGCCACGCACCCTGGTTTGCGGGCTCTTCCTGGACCCAACGGAACTGATCCGCATTCGGGTAACGGTCCAGGGTCTCCTTGAGGCGACGCTTCGGCACGGGGTAGAGCTGCTCCATGCGCACGATGGCGATGTCGTCACGCTCGTCCTTGTGCTTCTTCGCCAGGAGTTCCCAGTACAGCTTGCCGCTGACCAGCAGAACCCGCTTGACCGATTCGCGTGCGCTTTCGCCGCTCTCGTATGCCGGCTCCTCGAAGACCGAACGGAACTTGCCCGTCGTGAAGTCCTCGACGTTGCTGACGGCAGCCTTGTTACGCAGCATCGACTTGGGCGTGAAAACCACCAGCGGACGGCGGATGCCGTCGAGGTGATGGCGACGCAGCAGGTGGAAGTAGCTGGCCGGAGTCGACGGAACCGCAACGGTCATCGAGCCTTCTGCACACAGCTGAAGGAAACGCTCGATGCGACCGGAGGTGTGGTCCGGACCCTGACCCTCGTGACCGTGCGGCAGGAGCAGCACGACGTCGGAGAGCTGACCCCACTTGGCCTCACCCGAAGAGATGAACTCGTCGATGATGGTCTGCGCGCCGTTGACGAAGTCACCGAACTGCGCTTCCCACAGGACCAGAGCGTCGGGGTTACCGACCGAGTAGCCGTACTCGAAGCCCAGACCTGCGTACTCGGTGAGTGCGGAGTCGTAGACCATGAACTTGCCGCCGTTTTCGGCGTCGGCAGCGATCTTGGCGATCGGGCTGTACTCGTTGCCGGTCTTGCGGTCGATGAGGACCGAGTGACGCTGCGTGAACGTTCCTCGCTTGGAGTCCTGACCCGCGAGGCGGATCAAGGCACCCTGCTCGGCCAACGAGCCGAACGCAAGCAATTCTGCGAACGCCCAGTCGACATGTCCCTCACGGGCCATCTCGCGGCGCTTCTCGGCAACCGGCTTGACGCGCGGGTGAACGGTGAAGCCCTCGGGGACGTTGACGAACGCGTCTCCGATGCGCTCGAGAACCTCGGGAGCGACAGCCGTGGTCAGGCGAGCCGGGGGAGTCTGGTCGAGTTCGACGGACTCGGACGGTTCGGGCTGGAACTTCTCGAGTTCACGGACCTCGTTGAAGACCCGTTCGAGCTGGCCCTGGTAGTCGCGAAGTGCGTCTTCGGCTTCCTTGAGCGAGATGTCACCGCGGCCGATGAGGGACTCGGTGTAGCTCTTACGAACGCTGCGCTTGGTGTCGATGACGTCGTACATGGCCGGCTGGGTCATCGACGGGTCGTCGCCCTCGTTGTGACCGCGACGGCGGTAGCAGATGAGGTCGATGACAACGTCCTTGCCGAACTTCTCACGGAAGTCGACGGCCAGCTGAGCAACCCAGACGCAAGCCTCGGGGTCGTCGCCGTTGACGTGGAAGACCGGTGCGGCGATCATCTTCGCGACGTCGGTGCAGTACTCGGACGAGCGTGAATGTTCCGGAGCGGTGGTGAAGCCGACCTGGTTGTTCACGACGATGTGCACGGTGCCACCGGTGCGGTAACCGCGAAGCAGCGAGAGGTTGAGCGTCTCGGCGACAACGCCCTGACCGGCGAATGCAGCGTCACCGTGCAGCATGAGCGGCAGGACGGTGAAGCCTTCTTCACCCTTGTCGAGGATGTCCTGCTTGGCGCGGACCAGGCCTTCGAGAACCGGGTCGACGGCCTCGAGGTGCGACGGGTTTGCGGTCAAGGAGACAGCGATGTCGTTGTCACCGAACATCTGGATGTACGTTCCGCTGGCACCCAAGTGGTACTTCACGTCGCCGGAGCCGTGAGCGGCTGCCGGGTTCATGTTGCCCTCGAACTCCGTGAAGATCTTGGAGTACGGCTTGCCGACGATGTTGGCAAGCACGTTGAGACGGCCACGGTGCGGCATGCCGATGACGACCTCGTCGAGCTGGTGCTCGGCGGCCTGGTCGATCACGGCGTCCATCATCGGGATGACGGCTTCGGCGCCTTCGAGCGAGAAGCGCTTCTGGCCGACGTACTTGGTTTGCAGGAACGTCTCGAAGGCCTCGGCGGCGTTGAGCTTGCTCAGGATGTACTTCTGCTGAGCGACCGAAGGCTTGGCGTGATGGCCCTCGACGCGGTCCTGGATCCACTGACGCTGATCCGTCTCGAGGATGTGCGTGTACTCGACGCCGACGTGGCGGCAGTACGCGTCGCGCAGCACGCTCAACACGTCGCGCAGCTTCATCTTCTCTTGGCCGTGGAAGCCGCCGACCTTGAACTCACGGTCCAGATCCCACAGCGTCAGGCCGTGGCTGATGACGTCGAGGTCGGGGTGGCTGTGGAACTTGTCCTTGACGAACTGCAACGGGTCCGTGTCGGCCATGAGGTGGCCGCGGTCACGGTATGCAGCGATCAGTTCGAGAACGCGGGTGTTCTTGTCGACAGCGCCTTCCGGCACGTCCTTGCGCCACCGCACCGGCTCGTACGGGTTGCCGAGCGCGTGGAAGATCTCGTCGTAGAACTCGTCGCTGATCAGCAGGTTGTGGATCGTGCGCAGGAAATCGCCCGACTCGGCACCCTGGATGATGCGGTGATCGTAGGTCGAGGTGAGAGTCATCAACTTGCCGACGCCCATCTCGGCCAGCTTCTCGTCGCTGGCGCCCTGGAACTCGGCGGGGTATTCCATCGCGCCGGCACCGATGATGGCGCCCTGGCCCTTCATCAGGCGAGGAACGGAGTGAACCGTGCCGATACCGCCCGGGTTGGTCAGCGAAATGGTGACGCCGGTGAAGTCTTCGCCGGTGAGCTTGCCTTCACGGGCGCGTCGGACGATGTCCTCGTATGCCGCGTGGAACTGGACGAAGTTCATCGACTCGGTGTTCCGGATGGCGGCAACTACCAGTGAGCGGTTGCCGTCCTTTCCGGGAAGGTCGATCGCGAGTCCGAGATTGGTGTGCTCGGGCGTGACCGCGTTCGGCTTGCCGTCGATTTCGGCGAAGTGCCGGTTCATGTTGGGGAACGCGTTGACTGCCTGGACGATCGCGTAACCCAAGAGGTGGGTGAACGAGATCTTGCCGCCGCGGGTACGCGCGAGGTGGTTGTTGATGACGATGCGGTTGTCGAACATCAGCTTCGCGGGGATGGCACGCACGCTGGTTGCAGTCGGGATCTCGAGCGAGAGCGACATGTTCTTGACGACTGCGGCTGCGGCGCCGCGGAGAACCTTGGTTTCCTCGGCTCCGCCGGCAGGGGCGGGCTTGGCAGTAGCGGCCGCGGGCTTGGCTGCTGCGGGCTGGGCCGGGGCGGCCTTGGCGGCGGGCGCTGCCGTCTTCGCGGGGGCCGGAGCGCCAGCCTTGGCAGCCGGCGCAGGAGGTGCGGTCTTGGGGGCGGGAGGCGTGGCCTTGGGAGCAGCAGGCGGAGCTACAACAGCGGCGGGTGCAGCCGCGTTGCCGTTCGAGGCAGTCCCGTTTCCACCTCCCGTGTTCGCCGAGTCCGGCGAGTAATCGGTCAAGAATTCGTGCCAACTGGGATCCACGGACGACGGATCGTCCTGGAAGCGTTGGTACATCTCGTCAACCAGCCACTGGTTCTGTCCGAATTGGGATGTAGAACTGCTGCTCACGGCAGGTGTTCGCCTCGTTTCTATTTCGGTACCCGATCAGAGCGCCTATATACATGAGATTAGCCCGAGCGTGTGACGAGCAATTGTGCGGCACACAATTTGTGAGCTGTCTCACGGAAGTCCGTGATCTTGCGATCGCGCACTACCTCTCGGCGGTACAAATCCGTGCCGACTGTCACGCGACGGGGTTGCCTTCGATGACAGTTCTCGACGTCAGATTATTCCCCTCACGCGCCTGCGATGCATCCCAGAGTCCCGAGTAGTGACCACCGGCATACCGCAGAACATCGTGCGGGCCGTATTCAACGATACGTCCCCGGTCAACTACGACAACGAGGTCCGCTCGGGCAGCTGTCGCGAGGCGGTGAGCTACGACGACGGAAGTCCGTTTCCGGGTGACCGACCGACTTGCTTCGAGCACCATTCGTTCGGTCGCGGGATCGAGCGTCGCGGTCGCCTCGTCGAGGAGCAGAAGGTCCGGGTCGACGAGTTCGGCACGGGCCAATGCGATCAGTTGGCGTTGGCCCGCCGAGAGCCCCTGGCCGCGCTCGCCGACGGGATGATTCATGCCTCCACGCATGTCGGCTATCGAATTCAGTGCGCCGACGGAACGTGCCGCTTCCTCGATCTCCGCGTGCGACGCCGACGGCCTGCCGTACGCGATGTTGTCGGCGACCGTGCCGGTGAACAGATGGGCTTCTTGTGGGACCACGCCGAGGCGACGTCGGTACTGCGAGAGGTGGAAGTTCCGGATGTCGGTTCCGTCCACGTCGACCGATCCGGACGTCGGGTCGTAGAAGCGGGCGAGCAACTTCACGACCGTCGACTTCCCGGCACCGGTTCGGCCGACCAGAGCGACGGTCGTGCCCGGCGGGATTTGCAGATCGAAATCGGAGAGGGCGTCGACGTCCGCACCCGAGTACCGGAACCCGACCCCGTCGAGATGGACGGCGCCGTCGAGTCGTCCGGAGATCGCGATCAAATCCTCGCTGTCGGCAGTCTCGATCGAACTGCGAGTGCGCAGCAGGTCGCCGATTCGTTGCAATCCGACGTTTGCCTGTTGGTAACCATCGAACACTTGTGAGAGTTGCTGAATCGGTCCGAACAGCAGACCGAGGTAGAGCACGAAAGCGATCAGTACGCCGGGCGAAGTCGATCCGTTGGCGATCTGGTGCGCACCGACGAACACGACCGCGGCCAACGCGAGGTCGGACAGGAACGAAATGAAAGGGAAGTAGATCGAAATGGCTCGCTGCGACCGCATCCGCGATCGGCGGTAGCTTTCGGAGCGTTCTGCGAACCTACGCGCCGCACCTTCTTCGCGGCGGTAGGCCTGAGCTGCTCGCAGACCGGCGATGTTCTCCTGGAAGTCGGCATTGACGAGCGAGATCCGTTCGCGGGACTGGCTGTAGGCAACCGAGGAGATCTTGCGGAAGATCACGGTCGCAACCACGAGCGGTGGGATGACGGCCAGCGCCACCAGGCCGAGCGTCACGTCGGTCGCCAGGAGGGCGATCGAAATTCCGCCGACGGTCAGGACGCTCACGATCGCCGTTGACATACCGGTTTGGATGAACGACGAGAGCGCGTCGACGTCGGTGGTCATACGCGTCATGATGCGGCCGGACAATTCCCGTTCGTAGTAGTCCAGACCCAGGCGCTGCAAGTGCGCATAGCTGCGGACGCGGAGCCCGAACAGCACTCGTTCACCGGCTCGGGCCGTGAGCACCGTCATGACCGCCACGATGACCCAGTCTGCGGCGACCAGGAGCGCGCCGAACGCCGTCGCGATCCAGACTGTGGTGCTGTCTGCGGTCACGACTCCGTGGTCGATCGCATATCTGACGAGGGAGGGAAATGCGATCGCCGCGGCGGAGTCCAGGGCAAGGCACACGACAACCGCCAGTAGAACCCAGCGGACCGGCCTCAAGATCTGTCGGAGTGAGAACTGTGGATTCGATTCGCGCAGGCTCTCAGGAGCGATTCCGGGGTCTTCGCGTGCGGGTGGGAGAGCGTCGACTGCTGCCCGCAGGGACGGCGTCACCGCGATTCCGCTGAGCGCTCCGGCCATCGGTCCGCCCGCACCCTGCGTCGTAGCGGCTGTGCTGTCGGCTTCGGATTCCGGTGCCTGCGGCCACAACTGCTCGGTTGTCGGCTCGCTGCGGTCACGTCCGAAAGCATCGGAGTCGACGTCGTCGAGTTCGGCCGGTAGTTCCGGCGGCGAGGAGAACAGGGCACGAAAGAGCGGACATCGCGCTTCCAGTTCGTCCACGGTTCCGGAGTCGATGATCCGTCCGCCGTCGAGAACCGCGACCCGGTCTGCGAGCGTCAGGGTGGACCGCCGGTGAGCGAGGATGAGCGTGGTCTGGCGCCGTCTGGCCCGGAACGAGTCGAAGATCGCGGCTTCGGTAGCCGCATCGACTGCGGAGGTCGCGTCGTCGAGGACCAGGATCCGTGGGTCGACGAGCAGTGCCCTGGCAAGTGCGATGCGCTGACGCTGGCCGCCCGACAGCGTCAGACCTCGTTCACCGACAACGGTGTCGTATCCGTCCGGGAGTGCCTCGATGAACGAATCTGCCTGTGCCAGTGCTGCTGCGTCGCGGATGTCCTCGTCGGAGGCGTCCTCGCGACCCAGTGCGATGTTGGCGGCAATGGTGTCCGAGAACAGGAAAGGTTCGTCGAAGACCAGGCTGACGGCGGCACGAAGCTGCTCACTGCGCAGTTCGCCGATGGGGAACGTCTCGCCCGCGGTATCGACGGTCACTACACCCGAAGTCGGGGCGTAGAACCGGGGGAGAAGCAAGGACAACGCGGTCTTGCCCGACGCGGCCGGCCCCACGACGGCGACGGTCTCGCCTGGTTCTATGCGGAGGTTCAGCCCGGTCAGGACGTCGCGTTCGGTGTCGAACCCGAATGCGACGTCTTCGAAAGTGACGCCGAGCGGACCGTCGGGCAGGTCCACCGGATGGTCAGGATCGGCGATGTCCGGCTGAGCGTTGATGACGTCGTAGACACGCTCGACAGCGGCGCGCGCAAGCTGCGCCATGACGATGACCGACGACAGAGTTCGGGTGACGCCGGTCATCGTCACGATGTAGGTGGCGAACGCGAGAAACGTTCCCACGGTGATCTTGTCGTGCAGTGCGAGATACCCGCCGAGGGCGATCACTCCCACCTGCCCCAGCTGGGGCAAGGCGGCCATGGTCGGCGCGAATTTCGCGTTCAACCACGCGGCGCGAAGACGCTCCGAATACAGCGTGCGGCTGTGCTTTTCGAGTTGGTCGACGGCTCGTTGTTCCTGCCCGAATCCCTTGACGACGCGCACGCCCGTGACGGTTTCCTCGACATGTTGGGCGAGGTCGGCGGCCCGCTGCTGCGCGGACCATGTTGCGGCGAAGAGCATCGGTCGCATCAGGAACACCACCAGCCCTACTGCGGGGATGACGGCGACAGCGACGAGAGTCAACAGCGGCGAGAGCCACGCCATGATGCCGATCGCGAGCACGAATTGCAGGAGCGCACCCGCGGACATCGGCACCATCGCGAGCAAACCCTGGACGAGTTGTAAATCGGTGATGGACCGGGATACCACCTGGCCTGTGCGGATCTGATCCTGCCCGCGTCCGTCGAGGCATTGCAGCGAGCCGAGCAAGGCGAGCCGCAAGTCGTGTTGAACATCGAGCGAGAGTCGGCCGGCAAGCATCCGTCGGCCGTACTGGCACGCGAAGCGGACGACCGCGAGCAGCGCGATCGCCAGCGCGACGAACCCGATCACCTTGCCTGGGTTCTCCTGGCTTGCGGCGTCGAGCGCATAGCGGGTCAGAAGAGGAAACGAGATGTCGATCGCCGAAGCGATGACGGTCACCAGAAGCGCGCCGATGGCAACTCTTCGGTGCAACCAGCATGCGTGCGCCAAGCGGCGGATCCAGCCCGGAGCTCGATCGACCTCTCCAGCTACCGGACTGTCCGTGTTGATCGTGTTCATCGAGATCCACGGTAGACCCGGCCCCAGACAGCCTTTTCAGGTGATGTCGCGGGTCCTGGTCCGCAGCCAACCGAGCCCGCAGAACAGAACCACCCAAGCTGCCAGCATCATCGGGCCGCTCGGCCAGGACGCAAACGCGTCGACGTCGATCGACGGGGCCGCATTGACTATCGTGCCGATCGTGGCCGACACCGGAAGCGCGGCCCCGATCCCACCGAGATCCATCGCGAGCAGCACTGCGCGGACGATCCATTCACCGAAGACGAACCACAGGATGATCGAGAGGGCACCGGCCATCGACGAACCGGTGAGCAGTGCCACCCCGGCGCCGAGCAGTGCCCACAGAGCGCACGCCAGAATGCCTGCGGCGCAGATGGCGAAGAGATCGGTGGTGAAGCTGAAGTCCCGGCCGAAGAGCAACATCGCGCCGATGCTGACTACTTCGACCGCCAACGCGTAGCCGACGGCGAATACCGCGACGACGGCAAGTTTTGCGCCGAGAACTCCGTCACGGCCGCGAGCTGTGAGGAACGTCGTGGTGAGAGTTTTGTAGCCGAATTCGGATCCGGCGGTGAGTGCTCCGAAGACAGCCGCGAACACCAGGACAAGCGTGTTGGAGACACCGAGGCTGACGCCGGTGGACACGACATCGACGTCGAAGGTGGTGTCAGCCGAATCGGCCACGACTTCGACGAACGTCCGAGTCGAGGCAGCAATCAGCACGGCCACGACGACCGGTGCGATGGCCAGTGCCCACCAGTAGCGCAGGGTGAGAACTTTGAGTGTCTCCGCGCGCACGAGCGTGGTCATCGGTGTCCTCCGGAAGGTCCGTATGCGGCAGGGCCGTAATAGCCCGGTCCGGAACCGGGACCGGGTGGGCGGTGGTATCCGACCTGGGGAACCGCGTACTGCGGTGTTGTCATCGCGAGGAACAGTTGCTCGAGATCTGCGCCTTCGGTTGCGACGCCGAAGATCGTGACACCGGCGGCGGATGCCACCGGTGGGAGCACCGACGTGTCGGTGCCGCCCACGGCGAGCCGTCCGTCCTGCGTGATCTGGGCGTCGATGATTCCGCGAGCGGCCAATGCCGTGGCGAGGAGCGCTGGGTTGGAACACGAGACGAGCAGTCGACTGCGCTGCGAGCGGCGAAGTTCGTCCATGGTCCCTTGGTAGACGAGTGAGCCGGCGCTGACGATGACCACGCTGTCGACGGTCGCTTCCACTTCACGAAGCGCGTGACTCGAGATCAGAACCGTTCGGCCGGAACCGGCGAAGGTCTGCAGGAACTGACGAAGCCACGCCATGCCCTCGGGGTCGAGTCCGTTCGCGGGTTCGTCGAGCACGAGGATCTCGGGATCACCGAGCATCGCGGTGGCAAGGATCAGGCGTTGGCGCATCCCGAGCGAGAAGGTGCCGGTCTTGTGGACTCCGACCGATCTCAGACCGACCATGTCCAGCACCTGCGCCGCGCGCTGAGTCGGCATGCCGATAGCGGCCGCGTAGATCTCGAGGTGTCCGAGCGCCGTTCGTTTCGGATGGAGACTGCCGACGTCGAGTACTGCGCCGACGGTCCGAGCCGGGTTGGGCAGCAAACGCATCGGGGTGCCGTTGATCGTGGCCGATCCCGACGTCGGTGACACCAGTCCGAGGAGCATCCGCAACGTGGTCGTCTTGCCCGAACCGTTCGGGCCGAGAAACCCGGTGATCGAGCCCGCCTGAACGTCGAAGCTCAGGTCGTTGACCGCGCGCGCCGCCTTGAACGTCTTCGTCAACCCACGAATCTCGATGGGGGCAGAGAAGGATCCCATTGCGGTGTTCGTCAATGCTGCTCCCGGGTCGGCGGCGAATACGTGATGCGAGCCTACGGCCCGGACGGCTATCTGCGGATGGCCCGGCGTGTCTCCGTCTGGGGAAGCACTGCGGCATCGTCGGCAGGCATCACGATCAGGTGGTCGGTCCACCTGGCCGGTGCCGGTCCGAAGGCTTCGCGCGCATTCTTGACGACGCCCTTGCCGATTGCACGGTTGCCCGCACCGCCGATGACCGCACCGATTCCGGCCGGAACGAGCTTGCCGAGGATCAGTGCGCTGCGCTTCGCGGCGTACTTGGTCACGAATTTCCGCACGAGGGTGCTGTTCATTCCCCTCATCGTGGGTCCGGGAATCTTGCTCGTGATTGCCGTTCCCCAGTTCTTGGCTGTGATTCCGGTGGCCTTCTGCACGATCTCCATACCGGATTCGCCGAGGGCGACTGCCAGGACCAGGGCACGTCGTTGCTGGTGATCCTGTACGGAGATTCCATGCACTGACGCAATTGCCAACGTCAGCAGCGCTGACGCCTCGAGGAAGAAAGCCGATTCCGCACCGACGGCAGCGATGGACGCGACCGTTCCGACGCCCGGCACGGCGGCGGTGGCGCCGACGGCACTGCCGCTTCCGGTCACGGCGAGAATGAACATCTTCTCCATCCGCTCGACGATCTGAGCAGGTGACTCGTCGGGGTGGGCCTTACGGACATGGTTGACGTATTTGGCCACTGCGGGTGCTTGCAGGCGGCTTCCGTTGTCGAGAACGGAAACGAGGACCTTCTCGATACGCCCGCTGTCGTTGTTCGTCGACTTGCTCATTGCTGCCCCTCCACAGTTGTCCTCCTCTGAAGCGAGGTGGACCGTATCTCGAGAATAGGTGAAGTTTTCGCTGGCGGCGGTGATCACCGGGGCCATAGGCTCGTACGAGACTCGGTTTTCTTCGTGAGTTTTCCCAGGCAGGAGTTCGAGTGTTATGACCGCCACTTCGGAATCTCGTTCGACGACCATCTGGCCGACGCTGCGCTACCTCGACGCCCGTGCGGCAATCCACTTTCTGGTGAGCACCTTCGGTTTCGTGGAGAAGGCCGTCTACGGAGAGGGAGACGTGGTGGACCACGCCCAACTCGACTGGCCGGGCGGTGGCGGCATCATGTTGGGTTCGCCGCGCACCGATTCTGCGATCGCCGGCCTGCCGCCTGGAATCGGTTCGGTGTACATCGTCGTGGACGACGCGGACGCCGCCGATGCACTCCACGAACGCGCTGTCGCGGCGGGCGCCACGATCACGCAGGGATTGCGCGACGAGGACTACGGTTCGCGGGGGTTCACCTGCCGTGATCCCGAAGGTGTGTACTGGAGTTTCGGCACGTACGCAGGGGAGTAGCCCCCCGCGACCTACCTGGTGGCCCAGTGCTCTGCCGGAACCACTTCCGACGGGATGGGCGGATGAGGTGGTGTGCCGTCCCCGAACGGTCGGCCACCCAACTGTTCGCGTCCGTGCGGTTCGAGCCAGTGTGTCAATTCCGGTCCCTTGGGCACGATTCCGGAGGGATTGATCTCGGAATGCACGATGTAGTAGTGCGCTTTGATCTGTGTGAAGTCGATGGTGTCACCGAATCCGGGGGTTTGGAACAGATCGCGCGCGTAGTCCCACAGCACCGGCATCTCGCTGAGTTTGCTTCTGTTGCACTTGAAGTGGCCGTGATAGACGGGATCGAACCGCGCCAGCGTGGTGAACAGGCGCACATCGGCTTCGGTGATGGTGTCGCCCACCAGGAAACGTTGCCGGGCAAGACGTTCGGTGAGCCAGTCGAGGCGGGCGAACAGCGTGTCGTATGCCTCGTCGTACGCCTGCTGTGAACCGGCGAAACCGCAGCGGTAGACGCCGTTGTTGACGTCGCGAAAAACGTACTCGGCCACTTCGTCGATTTCGTTTCGCAGAGGCTCCGGGTACAGATCCGGTGCGCCTTCGCGGTGGTACTTCTTCCATTGCGTCGAGAAGTCGAGGGTGATCTGTGGGTAGTCGTTCGTGATCACCTTGCCCGTGGCGATCTCCACCATGGCGGGCACCGTGATTCCCCTGGGGTAGTGGGGATCTCGGGCGAAGTATGCGTCCTGCAGTCGCGGGATCTTCAGTACGGGATCGACGCCGCCCGGGTCGAGATCGAAAGTCCAGCTTCGCTTGTCGTGAACCGGACCGCAGATGCCCATCGACAGTACGTCTTCGAGGCCGAGTAGGCGGCGGACGATGATGGCGCGGTTTGCCCACGGGCAAGCACGTGCCACGATCAACCGGTATCGCCCGGGTTCGACGGGGTAACCGTCGCGGCCGTCCTCGGTGATCCGGGTCGGGATGTAGTTGGTGTCGCGTTTGAATTCACGACCCTCTTCGACGAATGTCGGTTCGCTCGCGCCGTCTTCCGTACTCATCCGCGGTCCCTCTCGTTCGAGTGTCAACTGGGCAGGTGCACGTGTACCCGAGCGTATGCCCCCAGAACGTCGAATTTGGCTTTACGTGGAAGCGTCGCTCCGATCGCACTGCCGCGACTTGTGCGTAGCTGCGGGATCAATCCGGAATCGAGAGCGTCCTCCGCAGCGAGAAGCGTTACTGCGCAGCCGATTCCGTGACGGCGATGCGCTGGAGCAGTCAGGGTCGTGAGATCTGCCACGAATCCCTGAAATTCGGAGTACGCCGCGCATCCGAGCACCTCGGTGGAATCGGTGAGGGCGGTGAACCACCGCGCCCGGTTTCCGAGGTCGGCTGTGGTGCTGTCGTCGGGTGGGCACAGCGCAGCGACGGCGAGGGCGTCGTCGATGTCGTGGGAAATCAGTAGTTGCTCGTCGGGCGGCGCGTCCGTGTAGTCGCCGAGGAAAGCGAGATCGACGGGGCCGGTGATTCTGCCGCCGTGATCGCCGGCGATCTCGAGTAGACGCGCCGGTTGCAGCAGGGCGTCGACGGAGATGTCCTCGGTGCGCTCGATGAACCACTGCGGCCCGACGATCGCACCTGAGCCTGCCAGATCGAGAACGTGGATGTCGTCGCCGACGACGCGGGCCGTGTGTGCCGGCCGAAGTGCCGAGTCGCCGAGGCCCAGTTCACGTGCCCAAGCGAGTCGGATGATGTCGAGGTGATGTTCGTCCACTCGCTACAGGCTAGTCCGATTCGAACGGGTTGATCGAGATGGACAGAGGTCGTATATTCCATGTGGACTATTTCAGGTGGAATAGTCAAGAAATAGTCAATTGCGGCTTGTCAGGGAGGGGGACTCATGGGTGACGTGTCACTGACGCCTCTGGGAATCACCGTTCTGGGCCTGCTGTCCGAGCGTTCGATGCATCCGTACGAGATGTATCAACTGGCCTCGGTTCGCCGGGGCGATCAGTTGGTGAAGATCAAGCCGGGATCGCTCTATCACACGGTTTCCCGGTTGGAGAAGCAGGAACTTCTGGCTTCGATCGGGACCGATCGTGAGGGCAACCGGCCCGAACGGACGACGTACGAGATCACCGCCCGGGGCCGTGAGGCCCTCGAGCATCAACTACGTGAGATGTTGGCGGTTCCGGTGCGGGAGTATCCGCGGTTGCCGCTCGCGCTCGCCGAAATGCACAACCTTTCCGCGTCCACCGCGTGTCAGATGCTTCGAATTCGTCTCGCGCACCTCGACAAGACGATCGCGAAATTCGAGGCCGACTACGAAGCGCTGAAGGCGGCGGAAAAACCACGAATCTTCACGGTGGGCGCGGACTACGCCCACGCACTGACCGTCGCCGAAAGAGAGTGGATCGGCGCGTTGGTGACAGACATCGAGAGCGGCGAAATGCCCTGGCTCTCACAAGAACTTCTCGACCGGCTGGCCGGCTCCGCAGGCTCGTCCGCACTACCTAAGGACTGAAGATGGAAAAGCAGGTCAATCCCTGGCACGCGCTGTGGGCGCTGTGTATCGGGTTCTTCATGATTCTGGTGGACAGCACCATCGTCGCTGTCGCCAACCCTGCGATCATGGAGGACCTCGGCACCGACATCAACAAGGTCGTCTGGGTCACCAGCGCGTACCTGCTGGCGTACGCGGTGCCGCTGCTCGTCACCGGCCGGCTCGGTGACAGGTTCGGACCGAAGAACCTGTACATGATCGGCCTCGTACTGTTCACCGGCGCTTCACTGTGGTGTGGTCTGTCCGGCAGCGTCGAGATGCTCATCGTGGCAAGGGCTTTCCAGGGTCTGGGCGCCGCAATGATGACGCCTCAGACGATGGCCGTCATCACACGCACGTTCGCGCCGAACAAGCGTGGCGCCGCAATGGGCCTGTGGGGCGCGGTTGCCGGTGTTGCGACGCTGGTCGGTCCGCTTGCCGGTGGTGTGTTGGTCGACAATCTCGGCTGGGAATGGATCTTCATCGTCAACGTCCCGGTCGGTGTCATCGCCTTCCTCCTCGCGTGGAAGCTTGTTCCGTCGTTGCCGACCAGCGAGCACAAGTTCGACATCCCCGGCGTGATTCTCAGCGCCGCAGGCATGTTCCTGCTCGTGTTCGGAATCCAGGAAGGCAGTTCGTACGACTGGAACGGATTCGTCTGGAGCCTGATCGGCGCCGGTGTGGTGTTGCTCGCGGTGTTCGTGTTCTACCAGTCGCGCAACAAGAACGAGCCCTTGCTCCCACTCGAACTCTTCAAGGACCGCAACTTCTCGCTCGCCAACGTCGCGATCACCGCGATGGGCTTCGCGATCACGTCGATGGTCCTTCCGCTGATGTTCTACACCCAGGCAGTTCGCGGACTCTCCCCGACGCAGTCGGCGCTCCTCCTCGTTCCGATGGCCGTGCTAACCGGCATCTTTGCGCCGATCATCGGCAAGCTCGTCGACAAGACGCATCCGCGCTACATCGCGGGCACCGGCTTCCTGCTGTTTGCGATCGCCCTGGGCTGGCTCGCACTGGTGATGTCTCCCGACGTCGCGATCTGGGAACTGCTCCTGCCGATCGGCCTGATCGGCTTCGCCAACGCATGCATCTGGTCACCGCTCGCGGCCACCGCCACACACAACCTGCCTCCGATGCAGGCCGGCGCCGGCGCCGGCGTCTACAACACCACCCGGCAGGTGGGTGCGGTTCTCGGCAGTGCCGCGATCGGAGCACTGATCACCGCACGATTGGCGGCTCAGGGTCTGACCGGCGGCAGTTCCGAAGCCGGAGTGGGTCACCTACCCGAGTTCGTCCGTGAACCGTTCAGCACGGCGATGTCGGAGTCGATCTGGCTGCCCGCAGGCGTGCTGCTCATCGGCTTCGTCGCTTCGGTGTGCTTCGCTCGGCCTCTGCGCGGCGACGCACACGACGACGCGATGGCCGTCAGTGCCGAAGCGCGTCGGGAAACATCACTGCACGATTGAGATAGTCGCTCGGGTCCAGGGCTCGCTTGATCGCCCACATCGTGGCTATGTCCTCCGCAGAGAGGGCCAGGTCCAGATAGTTGCGTTTGAGCGAGCCCACCCCGTGCTCGGAACTGACGTTTCCGCCGTGATCGCGAACCAGTTCGAGGACGCTGCGGTACACGGTGTCGGCGTTCGGACAGTTCAGGACGTTGAGGTGGATGTTTCCCTCAGCGACGTGTCCGAACAGGATCGGAATTGCCTCGGGCGCTCGGCTCGCGATCACCGCCGTTGCGTCCTCGGTGAAGGTGGCAAGCGAGTCCAGCGGTAGCGCCGCGTCGAATTTCAGTGGGGGACCGAACAATCCGACCACCTCGGCGAAGCATTCGCGGGCCGCCCACAAGCGCGTCGAGCCGGGGGCGTCGACCGCCACTGCCGGGGTCTGCGGTGGGCCGATGCGTTCGAGCAGCTCGGCCAGGTCTTCCAGCGGATCGTGGGCCGCGGACACCTCGGCGAGGAGGTACCACGGTCGCCCCGTCGGAACCGCGGCTTTCAAATGGCGTGCGGCCAGTTCGAGACCGCGCCCGTCCAACAATTCGAGTGCGTCGACGCCGTCGAGAGTGCGCAACACTCGCCCTGCCTCGACGACGTCTTGGAGTGCGTCGAAACCGATCAGCGACGTCACGCGGTAGGTCGGTATCTTCCGTAATTTCAGGTCGACGGAAGTGACCACCCCTAGAGTTCCTTCGCTACCGACCCACAGCGCGGGCAGGTTGTATCCGGAGTTGCCCGACAGCACTTTCGGTGACCGGCGCACAGTAGTTCCGTCGGGGAGTACCACCTCGAGTCCGAGCATCTGTTCGGCCATGTTCCCGTATCGAACCGTGTGCAGGCCACCGGCATTGGTGGACACCATGCCGCCGATCGTCGCAGTGTCCCGCGAGGCTATGTCGACACCGAACTTCAAACCGGCGGCGGCGGCCGCCGAATGTACCTGCGCGAGTGCCACTCCCGCACCGACGGTGATCCGACCGGCGGCAACATCGACTTCGCCGATGGCCTGGAGGCGTTCGGTGGAGAGCAGGACGTCGTCGTGCTCGGGCACCGTCCCGGCGACCAGACCGGTTCGCCCGCCCTGAACGGTGACCGGTACGCCGCGCGAGCGGCACACGTTCAGCACTGCCGAGACTTCGGCGGTATTTCCGGGTCGGACCAGAGCGCTGGCGCGCCCGCTGTAGCGCCCTGTCTGGTCGGTGGAACGGGTCGCCAACACGTCGGCGTCGTCGACGACGAACCGGTGTCCCACAACGTCCGCGAGTGCATTTCTCAGACCCTCCACCCGACGATCGTAGGCCGGTTCGATGTGGCAGTGTGGCGGCATGACTGCTCCCGAATCGCATCCCACCCGCCTCGAGCGCTTCACCACCGATGGTGGTGCCGAGGTGGCTGTCCTGACGTTCGCGCACGGACCACTCAATCTGTTCGATCAGGCCATGTTCGACGCCGTCATCGCCGATGTTGCAGCGCTGACCGAAAACCCACCGCGCGCTGTGCTTCTGCGCGCCGAGGGCAAGGTCAACTCGGCCGGCGTCGACGTCCATGTGTTCGACGGACTGAACCCGGAGCAGGGAGCGGAATTGTGGCGCGAACTGTTCGCCCAGATCTGCCATCCGCTCGAGGCGTTGCCGTGCCCGGTCATCTACGCGGCGCACGGGCTGACGCTGACTGCTGCCTTCGAGATCTCCTTGGCCTGCGACATCATCCTCGCGGCGCCGAAGGCGAAGTTCGGACTGGTCGAGACAGTGGTCGGTCTGACGCCGTCCATGGGTGGACCGCAGCGTTTGGCCGAGCGCGCCGGTTCCGGACGGGCTCGGGAGTTGGTCATGACCGGCGATCTCTACGACGCCGCAACCCTGCACTCGTGGGGCGTCGTCAATGCAGTTCACGACGATGTCGATGCTGCGGCGCGTGCCCTGGCGGCCCGGTTGGCGGACGGGCCCACGCGAGCCCACGACGCCACCAAGCAGATCGTGGCGGCCTGGCGTTCCGGCGGGATCGCCCACGCGGATTCGGTGACTCCCGGGGTGTCCGGTGCGCTGTTCGCCACCGATGACCTACGCGGCGCTGTCCGCAGTTTCCTCGAGGTCGGACCGGGCAAAGCGGTCTACTCCGGAAAGTAAGTTTGCGACGATTATCGCCAGAGACCTCCACGAACTGTGATCCACGTCATATAGTCGAATGGCCGGTGGGTTGTCAGTGACGTGGAGGTATCGATGCGGTCGACGCTTGTGGAATACCCGTGTTCGACTCAGCTCCTCGCCGACGCCCGTGTCACCCGTGCGGGTGACGGGGTGCTTCGGTACAGCCAACTCGACCCGTCGCTGTCCGAACTCCTCGATATCGCCGTTCATCGATTCTCCTCACGCATCGCGGTGGAGGAGGTCGACGGCGAGCAGGTCACCTTCGCGGAGTTGTGGGCCGAGGCGTCGCGGGTCGCAGGCGGGCTGAAGTCGCGAGGCGTCGAGATCGGTGACCGTGTGGCCATTCGCGTCGCCGCCGGGGTGAGGTGGATGGAGGCGTGCCTCGGCGTCATTCTCGCCGGCGGTGTTCCAGTCTCCGTGGGTGTTCATCTGAGCGACGACGCGGCGGACTTCGTCATCGCGGACAGTGGCTCGGTGTTGGTGCTCGACGGGGAACTCCCACACGGTGTTCCGTTCATCGACGACGGTGCCGCCCCGGAGGAGATGGCGATCCTCGCGTACACCGCCGATTCTTCGGGCGAAATGCTAGGCGTCGAGTTGAGCAACGAGAACGTGCTCTCCGCCATCGTCGGCATTCTGCACTCGCGCGATTACGGCGTCGAAGGTGTGCGCAATCTGTTGGTGGACAATGACTTCAAGTCGGTACGGCAGTTCGTGCACGTGCTCGCGACGTTGGTGGTCGGTGGAACGGTGGTCCTCGCCGGCGACTTCTGGCGTGAGAGTGTGCATACCGTCGACATCGTGACCGGGCGGCCCGAGGACCTGCTCGAGCCTCGGTTGCTCACCCTCGGGCCGGCGGCGCGTGCCGGTTCGAGGTCGGTGCAGTGGATCGATTGCAGCGGGTCGCCGATCACGGCCGAACAGGAAGCCAAGCTGCTGACCCTGTTCCCGGCTGCTCGGCATGTGATCGGGTGGGGCAAAACCGAGACCTGTGGGGCTGGTCTCATTCTGCCAACCGAGTCGGCACCCACCCACCTCGGAAGCGTCGGAATCGCTTTCGGTGGAATGGAAGTGGCGTTGTACGGCCCGGATGCGCCAGGTGGTTTCGGCGAGTTGTTGTGCCGTGGACCGAGTGTCACGCGTCGGTATTGGAACTCGCCGCAAGCGACCTCGACGAGGTTCACCCAGGGGTGGTTCTGCACTCACGACACCGCGCAGATCGACCCCGATGGCTTCGTCCGTATTGTCGAACGCAACGTCGCGTAGTCACGCGAGCGTGGTCGACAAACGAGAGGGACATCATGGCGGACGAGGTTCTCACCGAGCGGCGCGGGCGGACACTGATCATCACCATCAACCGGCCCGAGGCGCGTAACGCCATCAACTCGGCGGTCAGTCACGCATTGGCCGCTGCGGTCGAAGAGCTCGATGCGGACGACGATCTGTCCTTGGCGGTGCTGACAGGAGCCGGCGGAAACTTCTGTGCCGGTATGGATCTGAAGGCATTCGTGGCCGGCGAGAACGTACTCGTGCCGGGACGCGGTCTCGGATTCACGGAAGGGCCGCCGCGTAAGCCGATCATTTCGGCCGTCGAGGGCTTCGCGTTGGCAGGCGGCACGGAACTCGTGCTTGCCACCGACCTGGTGGTCGCGTCGTCCGAAGCGAAGTTCGGTATCCCGGAGGTCAAGCGAGGGCTGGTCGCAGGTGGAGGCGGATTGTTGCGCCTGCCCAAGCGGATTCCGTACCAGAAGGCATTGGAACTGGCCCTGACCGGTGACAGTTTCACAGCCGAGGAGGCCTACCGCTACGGCTTCGTGAACACGTTGACCGAGCCGGGTAAGGCGCTCGAAGGCGCGCTGGAGCTGGCTGATCGCATCACCCGCAACGGACCGCTCGCGGTTGCGGTCACCAAGGAGATCATCGTCAAGGCCGGCGGTTGGTCCGACGACGAAGCTTTCGCGAAGCAGTTGCAGGTCATGGCGCCGGTGTTCGCGTCCGAAGATGCACGCGAGGGCGCGACGGCGTTCGCCGAGAAGCGCGCCCCGGTCTGGAAGGGGCGGTAACACCGACATGGCTACACCTGTCGCAGAGCTGCACATGCACATCGAGGGTTCTCTGGAACCCGAACAGATTTACCGACTTGCCGAGCGCAATCGAATGGACTTGCCGTACAAGGACATCGACGATCTGAAGTCGAGGTACGAGTTCACCGATCTGCAGTCGTTCCTCGATCTCTACTTCGCCAACATGGCCGTCCTGCGCACCGCGGAGGATTTTGCCGACCTGACGCGAGCGTACTTCCGCCGCGCGGCTGCCGCCGGCGTCGCGCATGCCGAGTTCTTCTTCAATCCACAGGCGCACGTGGTCCGTGGTGTTCCGCTGACCGAGGTCCTGGACGGGATCATGGATGCGGTGGCATCGAGTGAGCGCGAGTTCGGGCTCAGCAGCGCGGCAATCGCCGCCATCCTCCGAGATCAGCCCGTCAAAGACGCCGAGGAGATCTTCTCCGAGATAATTCGCCTGCAGGCTCCGATCGTCGGGCTCGGACTCGACTCCGCGGAGGTCGGCAACCCGCCGTCACTGTTCGAGGACGTGTTCGCCCGCGCGCGTGCCGAGGGTTTGCACGTTGTGGCTCACGCCGGTGAAGAGGGACCGCCCGAGTACATCTGGCAGGCGCTCGACATTCTCGGCGCCGAGCGGATCGACCACGGAGTCCGGGCACTCGAGGATCCTGCCCTGATCGAGCGTCTGGTCGACGAGGAGATTCCACTGACGGTCTGCCCGTTGTCGAACGTTCGTCTGCGGGTGTTCGATTCGCTGTCGGATCATCCGCTTCGATCGATGCTCGAGATGGGTTTGATCGTCACGGTCAACTCCGACGACCCGGCCTACTTCGGGGGATATGTCGACGACAATTTCACCGAACTGGGCCGAGCCCTGGGTCTGACGGAGGCCGAGCGAGACACCCTCGCCCGGAACTCGATCAAAGCCTCGTTTGCGAGCGATGCGCGAAAAGCGGAACTGCTGCGGCACTGACCGTCAGTCGCCGAGCACCTGACGCAAGTATTCGTTGCCGAACACACGATTCGCGTCGTACTTGTCTCGAACGGCGACAAAGTCGTCGAGTCGGTCGTACGTAGGACGCAGGTCGTCGACGGTCCGGTTGTGCATTTTTCCCCAATGCGGCCGGCCGTCGACGGCGCGCGCGATTGCCTCCACTGCGGCGAAGTATTCGGTTTCGGGTCGTCGGTGGTACTGGTGTACGGCGATGTATGCGGTGTCGCGTCCGTGAGCAGTGGAGAGCCAGAGGTCGTCGGCGGCAGCAAAACGTACTTCGACGGGGAATGCGACGTTAGTTCCGGACTTCTTCATCCAGCGGTCGATTTCGCGGAGTGTCTCGGTGACGTGTTCGCGGGGGATCGCGTATTCCATCTCCTTGAACTTCACCCGGCGCGAAGACGCGAATACTCGGTAGCTGCGATCGGTGAACTCCCGGGCGCCGAGCAATCGAGACGACACGTTGTTGATTCTCGGGATCGCGGCCGGCGCCAGGGTGGCAACGCGGTTGACGCCTTCGAAGAGTGTGTTGGAGAGGAGTTCGTCGTCGACGAACGCGCGGACCTTGCCCACTGGATCGGGTTCGGTATCTCCGGGCAGTCGCGTATTGCTCTTCGTCAGGACACGGTCGGTGTGCGGAAACCAGTAGAACTCGAAGTGGTCCAAGCCCAGACGATCGCTCTCGAGGGTGTCCAGTATGTGAGACAGCGTGTCGGGTTCCTCGATTGCGCGAAGTGTGAATCGCGGGACGCAGGCGAGAGTGATCTTCGAAATGATGCCGATTGCGCCCAATCCGAGGCGGCCTGCTTCGAACAATTCGACGTTTTCGTCGGCGCTTGCGGTAACGACGGATCCGTCGGCGAGAACGATCTCGATTCCGCGAATCTGCGTGGCGATACCGCCGAATCGTGCGCCGGTGCCGTGTGTGCCGGTGGACGTCGCGCCGGCCAGTGACTGGACGTCGATGTCACCGAGATTGGCCATCGCATATCCGCGTTGCCACAAGGCGTCGTTGAGAGCATGAAGGCGAGTGCCTGCAAAAACAGTGACCAGCGCACCGTCGTCGGTCGGTGTGATCGAGTCGATTCCGCTCAAGTTGTCCAGGCTGACGAGGACACCGTCAGTGACCGCGACACCGGTGAACGAGTGGCCGGCGCCGACGGCCTTCACACGTTGGCCACGCGAAGCGGCCTCGGCGACCAACGACGAAAGTTCACGGGTATTTGTCGGCGTCGCAAAGCGACGCGGCGCGGCGCTTTGAGTGCCCGCCCAGTTCTGCCAAGTGTCCGAAGCCATTACGCAATAATGTACTTGGACGGTCGTCCAGGCAAGTATTGCGCGAAGATTTTGTCATTTGCGTTCTACGATCATTGGATGCTGAACAGGCTCCCGGCGGACGAACGCCGCACACAATTGGTCGAGTCCGCCTTGTCTATTGCGGAACAGCGCGGTGTCAGTTCTGTGACGGTAAGGGCGGTGGCAGAGGAGGCCGGGGTATCGCTCGGCGTCGTTCATTACTGCTTCGAGAGCAAGGAAGCGCTGATCGCGGCAATGGGTGAAACGCTCATTCTGCAGCTCAGTGCGTCGATGCAGTATGCGTTCGCGCAGGTCCGCCATGCGCCGGATCTCAGTGGCGTGCAGGGGCTCAGGGAATTGCTGCACATCGGCCTGACCGGAATGTGGCCGACCATCGAGGCAACCCCGGATCGCCAGTTGTTGACCTACGAAATTACCGCGCAGGCACTGCGTAGTCGCAATCTCGGAGCCGAACGTGCTGGGGCGGTTGCATTTGAGCAGTACCGAATCATGGATGAGCTCGCGGTGTCGTTTCTCGAAGAGTGCGCCAAGATATCGGGCACGGTGTGGACGGAGCCGTTGAGTTCGATTGCGCGACTGAGTCTTGCGATGATCGACGGCCTTGTTCTGCGATGGCTGGTCGATCGTGACTCCGACGCGACTATTGCCGAGTTCGGAGAAATGGTTCAGGTAATCGCCAACAAAGCCGTGGTCGCGCCTCAGTAGAACCGCCATCCTGGACATACGTCCAGGATTGGTGATTGACTGGTCGCACGCCGCGACGATTGGATCATCTGTGACCAGGACCCTTGATCGACTCACTGCTGCCACGCGAGAACTCGACCCGCCTCTGGCTGCTCTGGATCTGACCACACTGCGCAGTAATGCAGCCGACCTGGTGCGCCGCGCCGGTGGAACCCCGGTGCGAGTGGCGAGCAAATCGGTTCGTTGTCGGACGGTTCTGGCTGAAACTCTCGGCGACACACTGACCGCGTCCGGCGGATTCCGCGGAATCATGGCGTACTCACTGCGCGAGGCTCTGTGGCTGGTCGGGCTCGGCGCACGGGACATCCTGATGGGGTACCCGACCGCCGATCGTGGCGCCATCGCGGATCTCGCTGCCGACGACACCGCTCTCGCATCGATCACCTTGATGGTCGACGACGATGCGCAGTTGGACCTCATTCGTTCGGCGTCGACGGGGGATGCGCCTGTCCGCGTGTGTCTCGACGTCGACGCGTCACTGCGGATCGGCCCGATCCATCTGGGCGTACGACGCTCGCCACTGCGCGAACCTGGCGCGGTCGCCGCACTCGCGGCGCGTGCGCGCCAACGCGGATTCTCCGTCGTCGGAGTGATGTTCTACGAAGCCCAGATTGCCGGCCTTCCTGACACCAGTGCTCCGATCGGTTGGGTCAAGAAAGCCTCTGCCCGCGAATTGGCGTCCAGAAGGGGCGCTGTGGTCGCGGCCGTCACCGATGCCGTGGGTGCACTCGAGATCGTCAACAGCGGCGGTACGGGGTCGCTGGAGGTCAGCTCGGCCGATCCTGTGGTGACCGAGGTAACAGCAGGCTCCGGACTGTACGTACCGACCCTGTTCGACCGCTACCGCGCCTTCCGTCCCGATCCGGCGCTGTTCTTCGCACTGTCGGCCGTGCGCAAGCCGACGCCGTCCGTCACGACCCTGTTCGGCGGCGGATACATCGCGTCGGGACCTGCCGGAGCCACCCGCGTTCCGTCACCGGTCTGGCCCGCTGGTCTCAAACTGCTCCGCAACGAAGGTGCCGGCGAAGTCCAGACGCCGGTCACCGGGAAGGAAGCCGGAAACATCGCGATCGGCGACCGCGTATGGTTCCGTCACGCCAAAGCCGGCGAGCTGTGCGAGCGCTTCGACCGCGTGTACGTGGTCGAAGCCGACGGCACCCGAACCTCGGTTCCCACCTATCGCGGCGAAGGGCAGTGCTTCGGGTAAGGCAGTGCTTCGGGTAAGGCAGTGTTTCGGGTAAGACAGGCTTCGGCTAGCTCGTCAGCCTCATGAACGCGCCCAGTTCGACCAATCCCGCAGGCGTACTGGGCATGTACTGCGTCAACGCGTGCGATCGAACGATGATCGCGCACCACTTGCCGCGTGAGACAGCAACATTGAGACGGTTTCGCGACAGCAGGAACGACATCCCTCGCGGGACGTCCTCGACGGCAGATGCGGCCATCGACACGATTGCCACCGCGGCCTCGCGGCCCTGGAACTTGTCGACGGTCCCGACCTCGACCTCCGTGAGACCGGCTTCGGTGAGATCGCGCTCAACGGTACCGACCTGGGCGTTGTATGCCGCGACCACGAGGATGTCCGCCTGCTCCAGGGGCCGGGTTCCCTCGAACTCGCTCGGGTCGGTCCATGGCGTACCGAGAAGGCCCTGGATCTGGCGAACGATTTCGTGGGACTCTTCCGGGGAGTACGTGGAATTGCCGCGGTGATCGACGAACACCGTGTGCACTCCGGCAGCGAGTCCGTCGAGTTTTCTTGCCGCACTCACGGTTTCCTGGGAATGCAGCTTGCCCTCGTACGACAATGCGGACACGGGCGCACACAGATCCGGGTGCATCCGCCAAGTCTTCTCGAGGAAGTAGCCGAGTTCGGGTGGCAGTGCGCCGTGTCCCTCGGCGAGCCAACCGAGCGCCGATTCGTCGACAGGTTCGGGGTGAGTACCTTGGCTCACCTGCGGCAACTGCTGCGGATCGCCCAGCAGCAACAGGTTTCGCGCGGAAATCGCGACGGCAATGGTGTTGGCGAGCGCGAACTGGCCCGCCTCGTCGACCACGAGCAGGTCCAAGCTGCCCGCCGGAACACGATCGGTGTTCGCGAAGTCCCACGCAGTGCCGCCGATGACGCAGCCGACGCCTTCGGCCTCGGCGATGAATCTCGCATATTCTTCGGATGCGATGTCCTGCCATTCTGCGGTCTTGCTGCGGCTGCCCTTCTTCGCGACCAGTGCAGGGTCCACGCCGGCCTTCAGAATGCCGCCGAGCATGTTCTCGACCACCGAATGTGACTGAGCCACGACTCCGATTCGCCACTGATGTTGTTCGATCAGTGTCTTGACGACACGAGCACCCGTGTAGGTCTTGCCCGTACCAGGGGGACCCTGTACTGCCACGTAGGAATCATCGAGGTCGAGAAGTGCGGCGGTGATGGCGTCCGCGTAGTTGTTGTCGGTGCCGACGGGCGGGAGCGGTGAACCCGAGCGTGTCCTCGGGGTGCTGCGCCGGAGAATGTCGACCGCTGCTACGGGTGGCAGTTCGGGCAGGATCTCGCTGGCGCCGGATGCGGCAGCGGCGATGGACTTCTCCATGCGTCCGGTGGGAATCGGACGACCAGGTGCCAATGCGACTGGAGCATCGAGGTATTCGTCACCGCCGAGCAGTTCTTCGACGGTGACCACGTCGAGTCCTTCGGACTTGACCACGGCCGTGACCTTGACGCTGCTGGTGCCGCGTTGGGTGGGGTTCTCGCTTGCAACGGCATCGGGGGAGGGGGTTGCGTAGAGAGCGAACAGATCACTGCCCGGGCTCAAAGACGTTCCGGTGCCGAAACTTCCGGTCAGCTGAATGTGTCGACGGAACTTCTTCTGACGTGGAGTGCTCTTGTGCCAGTCCGCCTCGATTTCGGACTGTTCGACCACCATGACGTCGCGGATGTCCACCAGGTCTTCGATCGGTGTGACCAATCGGTCGAAGTGGGCCCACCAGTACGGCTTCCGCTCACGATTGTGGTACCCCACCGCAGCAGCCAGTAGAGCAGCTGCCTGCTGATCGGGGGTACGCGCCGAACCTGCCTTGTGTCCTGCGAATTCGCGGAGCGCGATCTCCGATTCGGTGAGCTCCTCGAGTGGAATCTTGATCTGCCCGGTCGGCTCACGAAGTTCGACGCCGTGTTCTGCGGCGCGCTCGGCAAGCCAATCGCGCAGGCGCAGAGTGGATTCGCAGTCGTACTCGTTGTAGTCGGAGATGCCCTGAAGAAGTTCCCTGGCCTGGTCGGCTTGTCCGCCGTCGCGCAATTCGCAGTAGTCGGCATAAGCGACAACCGAAGCGGCGGCATTGGTCACGTCGCCGTCGCGGCCGTGCTCACCCATGTAGAGCGGCTCGAGTTTCTTGATGCTGTACGAGCGTTGTCCGATCCGCAGGCACGCGCGGACGATCGGGTACAGGTCGACGAGCACGTTCTCGCTGAGCAGGGTGTCCACGGTCTGCTCGCCGACACCGTGACGTGCGGCCAAGCGCAACAGCGCCGATTTCTCGTACGCGGCGTAGTGGTAGATGTGCATGCCTGGATGAACTTCTCGACGCGCGGTGACGTAATCGAGGAAGTCGAGGAGCGCCTGGCGCTCACCCTCGCGATCGTGTGCCCAGAACGGCTTGAACACGTAGTCGTCCGCAGGCCCTTCGACCACACCGAACAGATACTCCAACCCCCAATCGGTGGACCCGTCCTCGGCCCAGAGCGGATCGCCCTCGAAGTCGAAGAAGATGTCGCCGTCGTCGGGGATGGGGAGTCCGCCGAGCGCCGAGGGTTCGTAGACCTCGAATTCGGCGTCGCCGGACACTTCCTGGCGTAGTTGAACCGCTGCCTGTGCACGGAGCTTGTCGAGTGTTTCCCGGCGGATTCCCTCGACTGGGCCGGTGCTCGCGGCGAGTTCGTCGATTGTCGTGATCCCCGAGACGATCAGCTGTTCACGCTGATTGCCGCGGACACCCGCAACCAGCAGCAGGTCTCGATGGCTTTCGACCTCGACGCTGCAGGTGTCGCATCGACCACAACGCAGGTACCGATCGTCGAGCCACTGTGTCGGTTTCCCCTCGGCGCGGTGCTCGTCGAGGACTCGTTCGAGTTCAGCTCTACGTGCCGCGAATACCGGCGCGATGTCTCCGATGTCGTGCGACGACGTGCTGCCGTCGCCTAGCAGTAGATGAACTTGATCGGAGGCGGCAATTGCATTGCGCTCCAACGCATCCGCGTATGCGGCGAGTTGTAGAAGTGCCGACACCTTGGCGTGCCGGGAGAGCTTGCTGTCGTAGACCGCGTAGGTGTCGCCTTCGCGGACGAGGAAATCGCAGAACCCGAGGAATCGGCCGTCGAAAAAGGTTCCCTGATAAATGACTGGCGCGCCCGATCGTGCTGCCTCGACGGTGGCCAACGTGGCAGCGGTCAGGCCTGCGCGTGAGTGTTCCGGTCGCGGCATGACGACGACGCCGTCTCCGTGTTGATCGATGAACTTCTGAAGCTGTTCGCGCTCGTGCGAGTCGCCGAGGCTCGACGTCCGCTCGAGCATCGGATCCGCCTCGGCGGCCTGGGCCGCGATCAGACCGGTACGGGCGTCGAGTTGCCGCAGCAGTGCGAACTCGCACGAGGCCGCAGCCGAGAGGTCGCTGGCGCTGTAGACGATCTGATCATCGAGTAGGAACACAGGGCGATTGTGCCATCGCTCACCGACAAGGCAACCCACCAGTAATCGCCCACGAGCCGCGGATACCGGTAGCGGCGTGCAGAATGACGATCATGCCTTTCTTCGACGGACGAACCGGTCAGGTGCACTTTCGGCATTGGCCGGCGGCAGGGGGTGCGGTGCCCACGGTGTCACTGGTCTTTCTGCACGGTCTCGGCCAGCACAGCGGCCAGTATCACCGCTTCGCGGGCGCAATGACGGCGTCGGGGATCGACGTGTGGGCGATCGATCACACCGGGCACGGTTTGTCGGAGGGTGATCCGGGAGTCGGGGCTCCGCTCTCCGATCTTGCTGCCGATGCAGCCGCGCTGGCTGACATCGCCTTGGCGGAACTGCCCGAAGTTCCGCAGGCGGTGATGGGTCATTCGTTAGGTGCCGTGACGGCGCTGACGATGCTGGCTCATCGCGATCACGATTTTGCCTCCGCAGTGCTGTGCGGCATCCCGCGCAGTGCGGTCGAGCAACACGGGTGGGCGGAACTCTCCGACGCGGGCATCCCAGTCCTGGTCGTTCACGGTACCGACGACCGGATCGCCCCGGTCGATCCCGTCCGGGACTGGGCGCGGACGCTGCGCAACGTCGAGATGCGCGAGTTCGAGGACGCCGGTCACGACCTGCTGCACGAGAAGGTTCACGCCAGTGTCACCAACGTCAGCCGTGAATTCCTTCTCGCGCATTCCAGGTAGTCCTCTCAGGAGAGCGCGCCGAGCACCTCTTTCGACGTGACGGGATGCGAGAACATCGGGTAGTCGTAGGTGATCGCGTTCTCGTGTTCGGCGACCGAAGTTCCGGCTACACAATCGGTGAGGGTGATGACCCGGTAGCCGTTCTCGTATCCGGTGCGCATGGTCGATTCGACGCAGCAGTTGGTCAGGAAACCACCGAGAAGGATCGTGCGAATTCCTTTGCTACGCAGAATGAAATCGAGGTTGGTGCTGGCAAAAGTGTCGAGTCCGCGCTTGCCCTCGATGACGATGTCGCCGTCTTTCGGAGTGAGGTCGTCGACGATAGCGGCGCCCCACGAACCCTTCACGAAGGCCTTTCCGTCGACGACGCCCTTGAGGATTCCGTACGGATGCGAGGTGATTTCGTTGTACCCCTCGGCGAAGGTGATCGGTGCGTGCATCACGGTGACACCCGCCGCACGGGCCGCATCGACCAGCGCGGCGGTGTTCGCGAGGAGTCCGTTCGATTCCATGACTGGTGCGACGGCCTCGTGAAGAACACCGCCCTCGGTGGTGAAGTCGTTCTGGTACTCGATGAGCACGACGGCGGTGGTCGCGGGATCCAATTCGAGCTTGTCGGTCATGGTCGGCACCTTCTCTGTTGTGGTCCGGGTCACGAATCTTCTCAATTAAACAGTTTGTCAGACAAGCAGGCAAGGGGTGGTAGCGTCGCGGCATGGATACGACTCCGTTGTCGCGCATGCCGCTCAGCCTTGCCGTGTCGGGACGAATCCGCGCTGCCATTCTCGACGGTTCACTCCCGGTCGGTGAGGCATTGCCCACCGAACAGGAACTTGCACAGACGTTCTCGGTGGGTCGATCGACGGTCCGTGAGGCCCTTCGGGTCCTGCAAGCGCAGGGATTGTTGACCGGCGCGGACACCACTTCTACTGCCAGGCCTCGGGTGACGCACGAGCATACGGCCGATTCCGCGGCCACAGCTCTCAGCACGGCGTTGCAGGTGGGTGCAGTTCCATTGGGCGATCTTGTCGAATTGCGAGTGCTGCTCGAAGCTGCTGCGCTGCGCACTGTCGTCGCGGTGCCGAACGGCGCCCGGGATGCGATCGAGCGGATGCGCGTCGCAACCCTTGCCGACGACTCGGTCGCATTCCACGACGCCGATGTCGACTTTCACGTTGCGCTGGCCGGAGCCGGCGGGAACAAGGCGTTCGGGTTGGTCATGACGGTTCTCCGCGACAGCATCGCCGGCTACCTGCTGAGTGAACTCGACTCGCGCGAGAACTCGGCGGCCACGCTCGGCGCACTGTTGGCAGAGCACGAGGGTATCGCTGACGCGATCGAGCGCGGCGCAGCTGACGAGGCCGCCGTTTTGGTCGAGCGCCATGTGCGCGGATTCTACGAAGGACGAACACAATGACCACGAGTATCGATCTGTTGGATGAACGCTTGCAGAAAGCGGTGGGGGACAGGGCGACAACCGATCCCGACCGAATGGGCGCGTACGTCCGGGATCAATCACTGCTCACCGCAGCCGGAAGGCCCGCCGCGCTGGTCAAGGCGAAGACGGTCGACGACGTCGTTGCGGTCATGACGGTGGCGCACGAACTCTCCGTTCCCGTGGTGACACGAGGGGCAGGTACCGGGTTGGCCGGCGCCGCCAACGCACTCGACGGATGCATCGTCTTGAGCGTCGCGGGCATGGATCGCATTCTCGAGATCGATCCTGCCGCGCGCACCGCCACGGTGGAGCCTGGAGTGATCAACGGTGACCTGGCGGAAGCTGCTGCACAGCAGGGACTTTGGTACGTACCGGATCCGGGAAGCCGGTCCATCTCGAGTATCGGCGGCAACCTGGCGACAAATGCAGGCGGCATCTGTTGCGCCAAGTACGGCGTCACCGGTGATCACGTTGCGGCCCTGACGGCGGTACTCGCCGACGGGCGTGTGATCCGTACCGGTGCACGGACGCGCAAAAACGTTGCGGGGCTGGACCTGACACATCTGCTCGTCGGGTCGGAGGGCACTCTCGCGGTCATCGTCGAAGCCACGATGCGGTTGCGTACGGCGCCCACTGCCGCGACCACTGTGGTCGCCTTCTTCGATTCCGCGGAGTCCGCGATCGATGCCGTCCTCGCCGTGTCGGCGGTGGCCGAACCGTGTCAGATGGAGTTGATGGACGACGTCACCATCGGCGCCGTCAATCGGCTGACCAAGATGGGGCTGGACGAATCGGCCGGGGCGATGCTGCTCATCCAGTGCGACGGTAGGTCGGCGGCCGCCGAGGCAGCGGACTGCGCCGCGGCGTGCGAAAGTGCCGGGGCCCGAGAGGTTTTCCACACCGACGATCCGGTGGAAGGTGAAGAGTTCACCGCCGCGCGCCGCATGGCCTTGCCGGCTCTCGAGGCGTTGGGCACGGTACTTCTCGACGACGTCGCGGTGCCGGTGCCGGCGTTGCCGTCCATGTTGGAATGCATTCGTGAAGCGGCCGATCGCCACGGCGTCACGATCGGAACCTTCGGTCACGCCGCCGACGGCAATCTCCACCCGACCATCGTGTTCGACGCTGCCGAATCGGGTGCGCAGGATCGTGCGCGCGGAGCTTTCGACGACATCGTTGCCGGCGCACTGGCGTTGGGCGGAACGATCAGCGGTGAACACGGTATCGGGGTTCTCAAAGCGCCGTACATGGCGGACATGGTCGGCCAGACCGAACGCGAAATGATGCTTGCAGTCAAGGCCGCATTCGATCCGAAGAACGTTCTCAATCCCGGACGAGGTATCTGAGCGGTTCGTCCGTGCCTCAGTCGCCGGAAATTGCGCTACCAGACGAACGTGTTGCCGCACGACGCTTTTCAAGTGACGATGGCCCTCATGAAGCTGTTGATGCTCGGAGGAACACGGTTCCTCGGCCACGCTCTCGTCGATGACGCTTTGGTCCGGGGCTGGGAGGTGACAGTGCTCCATCGTGGGCTCACCGGAGCGCCACCACCTACAGCGGAGGTCCTGTTCGCGGATCGCACCGATCAGCGTGCGATGGTTGATGCGCTCGGTGATCGTCGATGGGATCTTGTCGTCGACACCTGGTCGGGTAGCCCCCGAGTGGTCGGTGAGAATGCACGCGTTTTGCGCGGTCACGTCGACCGGTACGCATACATCTCCAGTGGATCCGTCTACCAATGGGGCTTGCACGTAGACGAGACCTCACCAGTGGTGGCCGCATCTGCGACCTCCGCTGACTACAGCGATTACGCGTCCGCCAAACGCGGGGCCGAACTCGCTGTCCTGGAATCCTTCCCGGACGCGTTACTCGCGAGGGCAGGTTTGATCCTCGGCCCGCGCGAGGACATCGGGCGGTTGCCGTGGTGGCTGCAGCGCATCGCGGCGGGCGGACGTGTCGTTGCTCCCGGAGTGCCGACCAGACCGTTGCAGTACGTCGATGCCCGCGACATCGCAACCTTTGTCCTGGCCGGACTGGCCGCCGGGATCAGCGGGGCATACGACGTCAGCAGCCCGTCCGGCCACACCACTACCTCCGGGCTCCTCCAGGCGTGCGTGGTTGCCACCGGTTCGGACGCTGAACTCGTGTGGATCGGCGAGGACAGGCTGGCCGCTGCGGGAGTGCAGCCGTGGACACAACTTCCGTGTTGGGTTCCGCAGGAGGGCGAGTTCGCGGGCTTCCTCGAAGCCGACACCGCCAACGCGGGGCAAGCAGGGCTGCGGTGCCGGCCCGTCGAAGACACCGTGCGCGATACCTGGGAGTGGATGCAGCGGGAAACTCTGCCGACTCAGCGGGAGGATCGTGCGGTGCACGGCCTTCCATCCGAGATCGAAGAGGAACTACTCTCCGCCGGACAGTGAAACGAGTCTGGCCCGGTTCGCATTCGAACCGGGCCAGACTCGTGAAAGACGATCGATCAGGCGTACAGGTCGCTGATCTTGGTCTTGTGAGCTTCGTGAATGATGTTGCGCTTGAGCTTGAGCGTCGGCGTCAATTCACCGGTCTCCTGGGTGAAGTCGACCTCGAGGATCGTGTACTTCTTGATCTGCTCGGGGTTGGAGACCTTCTTGTTCGCGTCGGCAACGGCCGAGTCGATCTCGGCGATCAGGTCGGCGTTCTTCACCAGATCGGCAATCGGGGTGCCGGCGGGCAGGCCGTTGCGTTCGACCCAACCGGGCAGAGTCTCCGGATCGAGGGTGATCAGTGCACCGATGAACGGCTGACCGTCGCCGACGACGAGGCACTGGCTGATCAGAGCGTGCGCGCGCAGGGAATCTTCGAGGCCTGCCGGTGCGACGTTCTTGCCGCCCGCGGTGACGATGATTTCCTTCTTGCGTCCGGTGATGGAGACGTAGCCCTCGTTGTCGATCGAGCCGAGGTCGCCGGTGTGGAACCAGCCGTCGACGATGGATTCGGCAGTGGCCTTCTCGTTGTGCCAGTAGCCGGCGAACACGACCGGGCCCTGCAGGAGGAGTTCGCCGTCCTCGGCGATCCGTGCTGCATGGCCGTTGATCGGCTTGCCGACGGTGCCGACGCGCTGCGCGCTCGAGGTGTTGACGGTGATTGCGGCGCTGGTCTCCGTGAGTCCGTAGCCCTCGTAGATCGGGATGCCGACGCCGCGGAAGTAGTGGCCGAGGCGCGCGCCGAGGGCTGCGCCACCGGAGACTGCACGCTCGCACTCGCCACCCAGAGCTGCGCGCAACTTCGAGTAGACGAGCTTGTCGAATACCGCGTGCTTGAGCTTGAGTGCCAGTCCGGGGCCACCCTTTTCGAGGGATTCGCTGTATTCGATGGCGGTGGCAGCAGCCTTGTCGAAGATGCTGCCCTTACCGCCGTCGACTGCCTTCTGGCGAGCCGAGTTGTACACCTTCTCGAACACGCGGGGCACCGAGAGGATGAAGTTGGGCTTGAAGCCGGCGAACTGCTCGAGCAGCGTCGTCAGGTCCGACGTGTGGGCGACGGTGACCTTGGCGTCGAAAGCGCCGAAGGAGATCGCCCGCGCGAATACGTGGGCAAGCGGCAGGAACATCAGAGTCTTCTTGCCGGGGACCATGGACTCCGGCATCGCCAGGCGGCAGGCGTTGGACTCGGCGTAGAAGTTGGAGTGCGTCAGCTGGACACCCTTGGGGCGTCCGGTGGTTCCGGAGGTGTAGATCAGGGTCGCGGGCGAGGCAGCGGTGACCTGGTGACGACGAGTGTGCAGTTCTTCGTCGGTGATTGCCGAACCGCGACTGGACAGCTCGTCGATCGCACCCGACTCGATGACAAGAACCTCGCGGAGGGCTTCTGCGCCGTCGGTGACTTCCTTGTGAGTCTCCGCGTGCTTGGCCGTTTCGACGACCAGAAGTGTCGTCGCTGAATCCTCGAGGATCCACTGCGCCTGATCAGGGGAGGAGGTCTCGTAGATCGCGACGGTGCATCCGCCGGCAGTCCAGATGGCGTAGTCGAGAACGACCCACTCGTAGCGAGTCGCTGACAGGATAGCGACGCGGTCGCCGAGCTCGACACCTGACGCGATCAGGCCCTTGGCAACTGCGGAGACCTGCTTCGCGAATTCAGCTGCAGTGACGTCGACCCATCCACCGTTCGACGGCCTCTTGAACGGCACGAATGTGGGGTCTTCTTCGGCGTGACGGAACACGGAGTCGGCCATGGATACGTTCTCCGGAATTGAGAACGACTGTGGAACTGAGAACTCGCGCACTATTGACCCCTCCAGTGACTACTGACATTTCTGATGTGCATTGCATCACATTAGTCGTCATTTTGCACTGTCGTTACTATTCGGTAGAACTGGTCGGGCGCTGACCTGCAGTTTAGTGTGACCGCCTGTTTACAGGTACTCAGGCGACGTGTTGGAGCGTGCGACCGTGCACGGACAGCCACCGCCGAATTGCGTAGTCCAATCGGTCCGGATCCACTCCGAGTTGCTCTGCAGTAGCTGCAAGGATCTCCGAGGTGTCTCCCGGCAACTCGGTGGTGCCGAGTGTCGCGCTGATGAAGGTGTCGGCAGCGGTCCCCAGATCGGTGTGCGGAATTCCGGCCAACATCAACAGGTGGGCCCAGGTCACTTCGGAACCGTCTCCGCACGCGTCCACCCAGGCATGGTGAACGGCTTCGAGAGCGTTGTCGGAATCGGCGGCCGACAGCAGGTCCTCGACGCTGTTGATCCGCAAGTGATGGAGTTTCTCGGCGACCTGTTGGATGTGCCGTGCCTCGATCGGGACACCCGTCGCCGTGTAGCGACGCTTGTACGAGCCGATCTTGCCTGCCCACTGGTCCGAACTGCCGGCTTCCTCGAAGGTGCGGAGTAGTTCACGTGCGCCATCCGTGACGGGTTTGTCCTCGCGGGCTTTCCGGTACGCCAAGTAGCGATCGACGACGGTCACTTCGCTGTGACCCGACGTGGACTGAACGGATTCGATGATGCACAGGGCGAGGCTCTGTCGATAAGCGTCTGACGCAACCCAGGCGGAAGGGTCGCCCAGGCGGTCACGGCACGCAGCTGCGACGGCGTCGACGGTATCGGTCGAGATGGTCACGGTTCCTCCAGAAAGCCGAATTCTTTTTGTTCCATTTGGGCTATCGGCACCGAGGAGCGAAATGTTGCACACATCACAAATTCTCAGAGATCTCTTGGACTGTGCTCAGGCTGGAGAGGTGTGCACTCAGGCGAGGAAGGACAGCACTTCGTCGTCGCTGAGTTGATGAAAGTCCTCGAATGCAGCACCGACGCCGCCTAACAGGGCAGGAACGAAGGGGCAGACGACCCGATCGGCGGAGCACGCGATCACTCTCATGGCTTCGGGGGACGCTACTGGGACCGCGACGATCACGGCGGCAGCACCCGCGGTGCGCGCGCATCGGCAGGCAACGGCGGCACTCGCGCCCGTAGCCATTCCGTCGTCGACGATCACCGCAGTGCGTCCGTGGAGGGAAACCGGGGTCCGCCCCTCGCGCAGGAGATGCGCCCGCCGTTCCAATTCGGTTCGCTCGTCGCGTTCGACGGCGACGAGTTCTCTTTTCGAGACGCGAACCGCTGCGATGACGTCGTGGTTGAGGACCCGCACGCCGCCCTCACCGATAGCGCCCATCGCCAGTTCCGGGTTGTACGGACTGCCGAGCTTGCGCACCACCACGACGTCGAGCGGAGCGTTCAGTGCCGCAGCCACCTCGGCTGCGACCGGAACTCCGCCGCGCGGGAGTCCGAGAACGACGGGCTTGTCGATACGCAAGGTCTCGAGCCGCCCGGCCAGAAATTTGCCGGCGGAAGATCGATCCCGATACTGGGTCACTGCGTTGTCCTCGAGAAGCTCGAACCCCGACCAGTTCGACGCTACTCGCTGCAGGTCACCGCGACGAGACTGTGAACCTCCGCAGCGCGAGAGCAGGATTCTTCTCGCGTACCTCGGCGATGCGAGCAGCCGAAACGAGTGCGGTGGTGACCCCGACCTGCTCGCCAAGGGAACACATCACGACGCCCATCGGGTCGACGATCATGCTGGCACCCGCGCCGCCGCGCGCGCTCTGATCTGCCGCTGCGATGTACATCGTGTTCTCGATGGCCCGGGCGCGCACGAGAGTGGTCCAGTGGTCTTCCTTGAGCGGCCCCGGCACCCACTGGGCGGGCAGGAGCAAGATGTCTGCGCCGACGTCGACGATGCGCCGGGTGACTTCCGGGAAGCGCAGGTCGTAGCAGGTCTGGAGGCCGAAGGAAAGGCCGTCGCACCCGAAAGTCTGCGGTTCGGTGATCGCGCCCGCGCGTATCACGGCCGACTCCTGGTAACCGAAGGCGTCGTAGAGATGCAGTTTCCGGTAGGTCGCCACCAGTTCGCCGTTCGGGTCCATCGCGACGAGGGTGTTGGAGATTCTGCTCACGTCGTCGATCCGCTCGTTCATTCCTGCCACGAGGAAGATTCCGAACTCCGCGGCGACCGACGCCAGCGCCGAACCGAATTCGCCGTCCAGGTCCTCCGCGGACTCGATCAAACGCTCATCCGTCTTCGGTGCGGTGAACATCGAGTATTCCGGCGCCACGACAACTTTCGCGCCGCGTGCTGCTGCATCGGAAGCCAGTGATCGCAGTGATTCGAGGTTGGCTTTCTTGTCCGTCCCCGGGGCGAATTGGGCAATCGCGACAACGGTCTGGGAGGGGGTGGCTGCGGTGGCTTCGGTCATGCTTCCTACGCTAGGCGAAACCCGCTGGGAGGGTGGATCTGTCGTAAATGCACCCCCGGTATGTCGTCGTGTCTATACTCTATCCGCTAAACTGCTGGTCAAATGAGTGATATTGAGCGTGACCCCGAACCCCCAACATTTGCCGACCTCGACATCGATGATCGGGTACTGAAGGCACTGTCAGACGTGGGCTACGAGTCGCCCTCGCCCATTCAGGCTGCCACCATTCCGCCGCTGCTCGAAGGCAAGGACGTCGTCGGTCTCGCACAGACCGGTACCGGCAAGACCGCAGCCTTCGCAGTTCCAGTCCTGTCGCGGATCGACACGTCGATCAAGCAGACCCAGGCGCTGGTGCTTGCTCCCACGCGTGAGCTGGCGCTTCAGGTTGCCGAGGCCTTCGGCAAGTACTCCGCGCACATCCCCGGACTCAACGTCCTGCCGATCTACGGTGGCCAGAGCTACGGCGTCCAGCTGTCCGGACTGCGCCGCGGTGCGCACGTCGTCGTCGGTACGCCTGGTCGTGTCATCGACCATCTCGAAAAGGGCACCCTGGATCTGACCAATCTCAAGTACCTCGTTCTGGACGAGGCCGACGAGATGCTCAAGATGGGCTTCCAGGAGGACGTCGAGCGCATCCTCCGCGACACCCCCGGCGACAAGCAGGTCGCTCTGTTCTCGGCAACGATGCCCGGCTCGATTCGCCGGATCTCGAAGCAGTACCTGAACAATCCGGTCGAGATCACCGTCAAGTCCAAGACGTCGACCGCCTCGAACATCACGCAGCGCTACATTCAGGTTGCTCATCAGCGCAAGCTCGATGCACTGACCCGAGTCCTCGAGGTCGAGGCATTCGAGGCGATGATCATCTTCGTCCGTACCAAGCAGGCCACCGAAGACCTGGCGGAGAAGCTGCGGGCCCGCGGGCACTCGGCTGCCGCGATCAACGGCGACATCGTCCAGGCACAGCGTGAGCGGACCATCGGTCAGCTCAAGAACGGCGCCCTCGACATCCTCGTCGCGACCGACGTTGCTGCTCGAGGCCTCGACGTGGATCGAATCTCCCACGTCGTCAACTACGACATCCCGCATGACACGGAGTCGTACGTCCACCGCATCGGTCGTACCGGCCGCGCCGGTCGTCAGGGTGACGCGTTGCTGTTCGTCGCCCCGCGTGAGCGTCATCTGCTCAAGTCCATCGAGAAGGCGACCCGTCAGCCGCTTGCGGAGATGCAGCTTCCCAGTGTCGACGACGTCAACGCCCAGCGCGTGGCCAAGTTCGGTGACTCCATCACCGAGAGCCTGGCCTCGGAGAATCTCGCGATGTTCCGCAAGATGATCGAGGACTACGACCAGGAACACGACGTTCCGCTCATCGACATCGCTGCCGCTCTGGCGTTGCAGTCGCGCGACGGCGAAGCATTCTTGCTTTCTCCCGAGCCGCCGGCACCGCCGCGTCGTGAGCGCGAGCCTCGTGAACCACGTCCTCCGCGTCGTTTCGACGACGGACCGGCCCCGCGCTCGCGTGGGCCCGAGGGCCAGGAGTTGGCTGCTTACCGCATCGCCGTAGGCAAGCGTCACCGCGTCGTTCCGGGTGCCATCGTCGGTGCCATCGCCAACGAGGGTGGGCTTCGTCGAAGCGACTTCGGGCACATCAGCATTCGCCCGGATCACAGCATCGTCGAGCTGCCGGCCGACCTCTCCAACGAGACTCTCGAAGCTTTGCGTCGCACACGCATCTCCGGCGTCCTGATCCAGCTGCAGCCTGATTTCGGGCCGCCGCAGGGACGTCCGAGTGGCCGTGGAGACCGTGGTGGCCGGGACGATCGCGGTGGACGTGACGACCGCCGCGGTGGCGGACGCGATCGCTACAACGACTGACCTACAGCTTCAACGACTGACATAAAGACTGAAACAGGCGCTGCCCTCCGCGAGGAGGACAGCGCCTGTTTTCTGTGTGTGTGTGTGTGGGCAAGGCGCTGCGCGGTATCAGATCGGCGTCGGTGCGAGGGCGCCGTTCTTCCGGGCGTTGGTGTCGAACTGCGTGCGGTACAACTCGGCGTAGCGGCCGCCGCGCGCGAGCAGTTCCTCATGGTTGCCGCGCTCGACGATCTGGCCTGCCTCGACGACAAGGATCAGGTCCGCGGAACGGATCGTCGACAATCGGTGAGCGATCACCACCGCAGTCCGCCCGGCGAGTGCTTCGCCGAGTGCTTCCTGAACCGCAGCTTCCGACGTCGAGTCGAGATGCGCGGTGGCCTCGTCCAAGATGACGACGCGAGGCTGGGCCAGGAGCAGGCGTGCGATGGTCAGGCGTTGACGCTCGCCGCCCGAGAGGCGGTAACCGCGTTCACCCACCACGGTCTCCAGTCCGTCGGGCAGCGACGCAACCAGGTCGGTGAGCCGTGCGCGCTCCAGAACCTCACGCAGATCTTCTTCGGTGGCATCCGGTCGCGCAAGGAGCAGGTTGGATCGAAGGCTCTCGTGGAACAGGTGCCCGTCCTGCGTGACCATGCCGACGGTCTCCCGGATGGAATCGGCACTGAGGTCGCGGACGTCGACGCCGCCCAACTCGACCGAACCGGAGTCGATGTCGTAGAGGCGCGGAATCATCTGCGCCACGGTCGACTTTCCGGCACCGGACGTGCCGACCAAGGCGACCATCTGTCCTGCTTCGGTGCGGAACGACAGGTCGTGCAACACGTCCTCGCCGCCGCGGGTGTCGAGGATCGCGACTTCCTCCAGGGACGCGAGAGACACCTTGTCCGCGGATGGGTAAGCAAAAGTGACGTTCTTGAACTCGACGGACACCGGGCCCTGCGGCACCGTGCGTGCATCGGGCTTCTCGGTGATGAGCGGCGCCAGATCGAGAATCTCGAATACCCGCTCGAAGCTGACCAGGGCGCTCATGACGTCCACCCGGGCGCTGGCCAGTGCGGTCAACGGTGAGTACAGCCGCGTCAACAACAGTGCCATCGCCACGACGGCGCCGGCGTCCAACTGTCCGCGCAGCGCGTAGAAGCCGCCGAGTCCGTAGACGAGGGCAAGAGCAAGGGCCGAGACCAGCGTCAGTGCTGTGACGAAGACGGACTGCAGCATTGCGGTCCGGACTCCGATGTTGCGCACACGCCTGGCGCGAACCGCGAACTCCGCAGATTCTTGCGACGGGCGGCCGAACAGCTTGACCAGAGTCGCGCCGGGAGCGGAGAACCGCTCCGTCATCTGGGTGCTCATGAGCGAATTATGGTTGGCTGCTTCACGATTGAGTGCTGCAAGTTTTGCGCCCATGCGCCGTGCGGGGATGACGAAGATCGGGAGAAGTAGCAGCGCGAGGACGGTGATCTGCCAGGAGATCCCGAGCATGACGATCAGCGTGATCACCAGGGTGACCAGATTGCTGACCACTCCGGACAAGGTGTCGCTGAAGGCGCGCTGAGCGCCGATGACGTCGTTGTTGAGACGGCTGACCAGTGCTCCGGTTCGAGTTCTGGTGAAGAACGCGATGGGCATCTTCTGGACGTGATCGAAGACGGTGGTGCGCAGATGCAGGATCAGGTCTTCGCCGATGCTGGCCGAGAGCCACCGGGTCAACAGTCCCAGAGCGGCTTCGAGAAGTGCAACCAGTGCGATCAGGGCGGCAAGTTTGACGACCACGTCGACGGCGTCGCCGCCGACTATCGCGTTGACCACGCGCCCGGCCAGGACAGGTGTTGCCACGGCAAGCGCAGCAGTGACGACACTCAGTACGAGGTACCAGCTGAGGTTGCGTTTCTGTGGAACTGCGAACGTCGCGATCCGCTTCAGTGTCGCCTTCGAGAACGGGCGCCGATCTTCTTGCGCGTGCATCGCGTTGTACATCGCGTTCCACGCGGTGACTTCCATACTCATGACTTCGCCCCTCCGGTCGCCGGCCACGAAGATTACGTGGCCGGTACGACACGAAGGTAGAACCTCAACCAAACTTCAGGTCAAGTGCGGCCTCAGCGGGCCACGTCGACCACCACGCGAGGAGGGTCGCTGAGCGTCGTGACCGTGAACGGCTGCTTCTCGGTCACGCCGATGAACGACTGCGTGACTCCCTCGAAGACGTTGGACCCGTTGACCTCGGTCACGACTCCGCCGACGCCGGGGACCGGGTTGGGGCCGGAGTACTGCTCGACTCCGCTGTCGAAGGGATATGCGGAACCGTCGATCAGGACCTGGATCACTGCGGCACCCTTGATGTCCACGGGCTTACCGCTGCCTTCCTGCGTCGCCGCGTCGACGTACTTGACGCGCCAACCGGGTGTGCCGGCTCCGCCCATTTCGTAGACGACACGATCGAATCCGTCGTGCTCGCCCACTCGGATGTCGACGACGGTGAGCTTGGATTCGGTGCCCGCAGCCGACGTCTTGTCGGAGCTGTCCGTCGGGACTGGTTCTGTGGTCGACGCTGCTGCACTCGAGGTCGAGGTCGAGGTGACGGCCGAGGTGGCTGCCGTGGGAGTGGTCTCCGCGTCCTGCGAACAGGCAGTCAGGCTCACGCCCACTGCGATGGCAGCGACAGCGGCAAATGATCTCGTCCGGTTCGTTGTCATGACTCGATCGTAGGGCTCGCGTTATCGGGATCCGCGGCGGCGGTGCCCGGAGTTACCTAACCGATATCGCCGTCGACATAGAGCCACTTACCCTCTGTTCGCGCAAATCGACTGCGTTCGTGGAGCATTCCCCGCTCGCGTCCGAATGTGTAGTGAGCGCGAAATTCCACGACGCCGTCGGAATCGAACAGCCCGCCCCGTTCGGTGTCCAGGATCTCCAACCGGAGCCATTTCTGGTCGGGGTCGAGATCGAGTTGGGCTGGGCGATGGTCGGGATGCCAAGTCCGCGTGAGATATTCGTCGTCCATCACAGCGAAAGCCGTGTAACGCGAACGCATCAGGGTTTCGGCGGTCGGTGCGTGCGCTACTCCGCTGATGTACTTGCCGCAGCATTCGGCCAACGCGTTGCCGCTGCCGCACGGGCACGGATCGGTCGGATTGGGTGTGGTGGGGCGGCGCGAAGTCACCGCCCCATTACAGCACGCGAACTCAGACCAGTTTGTGTTCGCGGTTCTCCCAGTACGGTTTGCGGAGGTCGCGTTTGAGGATCTTTCCGGTGGGATTGCGGGGAAGAATCTCGACGACGTCGATACTGGTCGGGCACTTGAACTTTGCGAGGCGTTCCTGTGTATAGGTGATCAGTTCGGCTTCGTCGATCTGCGCTTCGGCAGTGAGAACCACGACAGCCTTGACGGTTTCACCCCAACGGTCGTCGGGAACGCCGATGACCGCGACCTCGGCGATTGCCGGATGCTCCACCAGTACTCGTTCGATCTCGGGGGAGTAGACGTTCTCGCCGCCGGTGATGATCATGTCCTTGAGGCGGTCCTCGATGAAGACGAAGCCGTCGGAGTCGGCGCGGCCCATGTCGCCGCTACGTAGCCACCCGTCTGCGGTAATCGTTTCGGCCGTCGCCTCGGGCTTACCCAGGTATCCGGGTGTGCACTGTTCGGATCGCCACCACAGTTCACCGGTCGTTCCGGTGGGCACGTCCTCGAGCGTGACGGGGTCCACCACGCGCATCTCGACGCCGGGGATCGCCGTACCTGCCGATGCCATGCGCTCGACCTGCGACTCGTCGCGGTGAACGTCCGGCATCAACGCGGTAATGACGCCTGCCATTTCGGTCATGCCGTAGACCTGCACGAATTCGGTGTCCGGCCACGCTGCGAGTGCCGCGCGCAACAGTGGGAGCGGCATGGGGGCGGCGCCGTAGGTGATGCGTTTGAATGCTTTGAAGGCGGCGACCGCCTGCTCGCCTGCGGCCAGGACTCCGGCAATGACCGGTGGGACGAGAAAGGCGATGTTGGCTCCGGCGGCGAGACCGGCGAAGATCGACGGTCCGTCGGCTTCTCTCGTGAAGTAACAGCGGCCACCGGTGTGAATTGCCATGATGGCGTAGCACGTTCCGCCGACGTGGAACATCGGCATCGCGATCAAGAATCGGTGATCCTCGTGGGCCGGCAGGATTTCGAGGACATTGTTGCTGTGCGCGAACAGGTTTCGATGCGTGAGCTGGACACCCTTGGGGCGACCGGTCGTCCCGGAACTGTAGAGAACCAGAGCGGTGGCATCGGGGCTCACCTCGGGGCGGGAGTGCAGCGGTGTGACCTCGTCGATCCACGGCTCGAATTCGTCGTGTTCACCGCCGACGGCGAAGATCGATTCGACGGCCGTCAAGCGGTCTCGCATCGCGACGACCTGGGGGAGTAGTTCGCTGCCGACGAACAGAATGCGAGCGCCACAGTCCGCGAGAACGTAATCCAGCTCTTCGCTCGAAAGTCGCCAGTTGGGAACGACATTCGCGGCGCCGAGTAGTGAGGCGGCGTAGGTGACTTCGAGACAGGACAGATGATTCTTGTCGACGAACGCGACAGTGTCGCCGGCACCGATGCCTGATTCGGCGAGGGCGGCGGCGATACGCAAGATGCGGTCCCGCCACTGAGCCCACGTGAATTCGGTCCCTTGGAAGGTCATCGCTGCTTGATCAGGCTTGACCGTCGCCCAGTGCTCTAGCCGATCGAAAATGATTCCAGCGGTGGCGTCGGACATTCGGCCGCCTCTCTCGTGTGATTGGTGTCACAAGGTTAATGTGCGCCCGGTCTTCGTATCGCTGTTTCCAGTCAATGCGCACAAGCAGGAGGGGTCGCATTCCCCCGACCCTGACCGGCTCGGCCGCAGATATCAGGGTGGTCCCCGATGGCGGGCGCGCCCGCCACCCGACAGGATGGAACCAACCATTGCGGGCGTCCGTGTTTTCACGGGCGCCCGTCACGCCCGCAAAGTAGCACCGAAGTGAACAGGAAAGGCGATCATGAGTTCGCACGCCCAGGATGTCGCGGCCCGCGCAGTCGGCCTGTCCAAGACCTACGGCACCGGAGATACCCAGGTGCACGCCCTCAGTTCGGTGTCCGCAGATTTCGCCCGCGGTGAGTTCACGGCGATCATGGGGCCGTCCGGTTCCGGTAAGTCGACGCTGATGCATTGCCTCGCCGGTCTGGATTCCGCCAGTTCGGGTTCTGTTCTCATCGGTGACACGGAACTCACGACGCTTTCCGACAAACAGATGACCCAATTGCGACGCGATCGCATCGGTTTCGTTTTCCAGGCGTTCAACCTGGTGCCGACCCTGACCGCGCTCGAGAACATCACGTTGCCGCTCGACATCGCGGGACGCAAAGCGGACCCGACCTGGTTGAACAGCGTCCTGACCAAGCTGGGTCTCGGGGATCGCCTCGATCACCGGCCGGGAGAGCTCTCGGGTGGTCAGCAGCAGCGTGTGGCGTGTGCGCGTGCGCTGGCGGGTCAGCCGGAGATCATCTTCGGCGACGAGCCGACCGGAAACCTCGATTCGAAGTCCTCCGGGGAGGTGCTCTCGATCCTGCGGGCGGCCGTGGACGAGTTCAACCAGACCGTGGTGATCGTGACGCACGATCCGCGGGCAGCGGCGTACGCCGATCGTGTCGTGTTCCTCGCGGACGGCAAGATCGTCGACGAATTGCGTGAGCCGACGGCGGATTCGGTCCTTGATCGTATGAAGCGGCTCGACGCTCCGCAGGCGGTCGTGAACGTGGAAGCCGGGGCTTGAGCACATGGCTTCGGTAAGTAACTCGCCGATGCGCAAGGTTTCCCTGCGCAACCTGGCGGCACACAAGGTGCGACTTGCGCTGACGGTTCTCTCCGTGGTGCTCGGCACGGCTTTTGTCGCGGGGTCGTTCGTTTTCACCGACACCCTCCAGAAGACTTTCGATTCGATCTTCGAGAACACCGCCCAGGGCGTCGACGTCCGGGTATCGATGGAAGAGCGCAACACCAGTGGCGTTCCGGTCGAGGATGTCGACAAACTTGCCGCAGTCGACGGTGTCCGAGCGGTAGCCCCGGCCGTCAGTGGACAGATCGTCCTGATCAACGCAGACGGCGGCGCTGTTCAGACCGGCGGCGCGCCGAGTATCGGTCAGTCCTACCTACCGCCGGGCCAGGCGATTGCCGAACCCGACACCTTCGTCGAGGGCGCGCCTCCGACGCAGACCGGTCAGGTCGCGCTGAACACCAGCGCCGCCGAGCGAGCCGGACTGAAGGTGGGGGACTCCGCCAAGGTTCTGGCACCGGCCCGCGGAATCGTGGACGTGACGTTGTCCGGCATATACGAGGGGGCGGGCAGTGACACCGGCGGGTTCATCGGCGCGCTCTTCACCGACGAGCAGGCCCGTGGACTCTTCACCGACGGCCAACACGTCGAGTACATCGACGTCGCGGGCGACGGGGTGTCGCAGACGGAACTGCAGCAACGCGTCGAGCAGGTTTTCCCCGATCTCAAGGTGCAGACCGGCGACCAGGTTCGTGAGGAGACCAAGGCCGAGGTCGACTCGGCGCTGAGCTTCATCAACTACTTCCTGTTGGCGTTCGGCGCGATTGCTCTGCTCGTCGGAACGTTCATCATCTACAACACCTTCTCGATGATCGTGGCGCAGCGTCTTCGTGAGCTGGCGCTGCTGCGTGCGATCGGTGCGAGCCGAGCGCAGGTCGGCCGTTCGGTGGTCACCGAGGCGCTCGTGGTCGGACTCATCGGCAGCATCATCGGTCTGCTCGGCGGTATCGGTCTCGCCTACGGATTGCGCAGTCTCCTCAACACATTCGACGTCGGTCTGCCGGAAGGCCCGCTCCAGGTGGGTGCCCGCACGATCATCGTCGCGTTGGTGGTCGGCGTCGTCGTCACGACGCTCAGCGCTTACGCCCCGGCTCGTCGTGCGTCGAAGATCCCGCCGGTGGCGGCCATGCGTGAGGAGTTCGCCTCCACCGGTGACTCACTGCGAGTGCGGACGTTGATCGGTGCGATTCTCGGCGTGATCGGTGTGGCACTGCTCGTGTTCGGCTCTCGCGGTACCGGTGGTGGCGCGGCGCTGATCGTCGGCCTCGGTGCGTTCTCGTTGATCATCGCGGTGCTTCTCGGGGCTCCCGCGCTGTCGCGGCCGATCGTCGGCGCGCTCGGTGCCGTGTTCGCCAAGCCGTTCGGTGCCATAGGGCGATTGGCTCGTACCAATGCGGTGCGCAATCCCCGTCGCACGGCCGCAACGGCATTCGCGTTGACTCTCGGTCTGATGCTGGTGACGGTCATCGGAGTGTTCGGTTCCTCGGCCAAGGCGAGCATCAATGCTCTTGTCGACGTGGGTGTTTCGGCCGACTACATCCTGACCGGTCCCAACGCGATCGGCGTGCCGCGAGGTGCGGCCGACGCGGTCCGACAGGTGCCCGACGTGCAGAGCGCGACGTCGTTGCACGGAGTGCGTGCGAAGGTCGACGGTGAGGACGAGCAGGGCGCTTCGTTCGACGGCCCGATCGAAGGCGTGCTCGAGTACAAGATCCTCGAGGGCACGGTCGATCTGACCGGCAACAACATGCTCGTCTCGAAGTCGACTGCGGATGACAAGGGCTGGACTGTCGGCTCGACCCAGACGTTGACCGGTCCTGGCGGCGTCGAGTACCAGACCGTTGTCGCGGGAGTGTTCGAGGACAACCAGCTGATCGGCTCGTGGATCGTCTCGGACGAGGCGTACAGGAAGCTGATGCCGGCCGAGAGTCTGCCGGACTTCGTGGTGCTGGTGAAGGCGAAGCCTGGCGCGGATCTGACAACGCTGCGATCCGAGCTCGAAACGGCCACGGAGAAGTACGTCGTCGTCCAGGTGCAGGATCGTGAGGAGTTCAAGGGAACTCAGGGCCAGCAGATCAACACGTTGTTGGCGATCCTCTACGGACTGCTTGCACTCGCGGTCGTGATCGCAATCCTGGGCATCATCAACACCCTGGCACTGTCGGTGGTCGAGCGGCGACGAGAAATCGGAATGCTGCGAGCTGTCGGCATGCAGCGCGGACAGATGCGACGCACGATCTACCTCGAGTCGGTGCTCATCGCGGTGTACGGCGCGGCGGTCGGAGTTGTTCTCGGCATCGCGTTCGGTTGGGCCTTCGTGAGCACTCTCGCGGATCAGGGCCTCGACAAGATCACGATCCCGTGGGGTCAGGTGGTCGGAATGCTGATCGGCTCGGGTGTGGTGGGTGTCTTGGCGGCGCTGTGGCCGGCCAACCGAGCGGCCAAGACGAAGCCGCTCGAGGCGATTGCAGACATGTAGGGCCTTCGGCCCCGTGCGCACTTTTGGTAGCGGAAGCAGCCGAAAGTGCGCACGGTACCGTTGCCACATGAGCACCCTTCAAGAAGTCGGCGAACGTGAATCCTGGCGCTGCTGGCTGTGTGACGAACCGGTCGATCCCGATATGTCCGTCAATGATCCGCGCGGCCCGAGTATCGACAGCATCAACACCGCAAAAAAGGGTGGCAAGACCAAAGGTGGCGTCGAACGCTTGGCGCACCGCGCATGCAACACCAAGAAGGGTGCGGTCAAACCTGTTGTGGAATGGCCGGATCGGCTGTTCGTCGTGGATCCCGCCCCGATCATCGGGGTCGTGGAGCAGCTCGAGCGAAAGGGTGGCCGCGTCGCCGTCGCTCGCTGCCCCGGCAAGGACGACGCCCAGGAAGCGTCGGATTGGTTGATCGATCGGTTGTCGCGTCTGGCTCCCGCGTTGAATGTCGAAACAAGTATCGACGCCGCGGGCGGGGGTTACCTGTTGGTCCTGAAAACCGTGTAGGGGGTCGGCCCTGAGTGCCGTCTTTTGCGGTACCTGTTCCGCCTCCATAGCTGTCGGGGTACGGTCGAACCGAACATGAATCCGGTTTCGAGTGCGAAGGAATCCCGATGAACCTGGCATTGACCGACGAGGAACTAGCGTTCCGCGACGAGATGCGGACGTTCTTCCGTACGCAAATCCCCGCGGACATCAGGGAGGCGTACGCCCACGGCGAGGAGTTGGGGCGCGACCGTATGGTCGAGGCGCAGCAGATCCTCAACGCTCACGGTCTGGCGGTACCGCACTGGCCGGTCGAGTGGGGCGGCAAGGACTGGACCCCGGTCCAGCACAACATCTGGCTCGACGAACTGCAGCTTGCGTCGGTTCCCGAACCTTTGGCGTTCAACGCCAACATGGTCGGTCCGGTCATCGCGGCCTTCGGCTCGCAGGAGCAGAAGGAGAAGTTCCTTCCGGCGACTGCCAACCTCGACATCTGGTGGTGCCAGGGATTCTCCGAACCCGAGGCCGGTTCCGATCTCGCTTCGCTCAAGACTCGCGCGGTCCGCGACGGAGACGACTGGGTCATCAACGGCCAGAAGACGTGGACGACGCTGGGACAGTACGCCGACTGGATTTTCTGCCTCGTGCGCACCAATCCCGATGCGCCCAAGCGTCAGGCCGGCATCTCGTTCATCCTTGTCGATCTGAAGACGCCTGGCGTCACGGTCCGCCCGATCAAGCTGATCGACGGCGGCTACGAGGTCAACGAAGTGTTCTTCGAGGACGTCCGCGTTCCGGGAGAGAACCTGGTCGGTGAAGAGAACCAGGGCTGGGGCTACGCCAAGTTCCTGCTCGGCAACGAGCGCACCGGTGTCACCCGCGTCGGGTTCTCGAAGGTTCGTCTGGCCCAGGCCAAGGCCCGCGCTGCCGAGGTCAAGGTCGGCAACGGAACACTGCTCGAAGATCCGCTCTTCGCTGCGCGCCTCGCCGAACTCGAAAACGAATTGCTTGCCCTCGAGCTCACTCAGCTCCGGGTGGTCGCCAGTTCCGCTGACGGCCAGCCGAACCCGGCGTCGTCGCTGCTCAAGCTTCGTGGCTCCGAATTGCAGCAGGCGAGCGTCGAACTGCTGATGGACGTGGCCGGCCCTGATTCACTGCCGTACGACGCGGGCAGCGACATCGCCTCCGCGAGCTGGGCGCAGCACACTGCCCCGACGTACCTGAACTACCGCAAGGTATCCATCTACAGCGGATCGAGCGAAGTGCAGCGCAGCATCATCGCCTCCTCGATCCTCGGATTGTGAGGCGTGGCATGGACTTCGAACTCAACGACGAACAAAAACTTCTCCGCGACACCACCAAGGATCTCCTCGCGCGTAGCTACGACGCCGAGAAGCGCAACGCGATCATCGACTCCGATCCCGGGTGGAGCCCGCAGGTCTGGAAGCAGTTGGCCGAGGTCGGCTTGCTCGGCCTGACATTCTCCGAGGACGACGGCGGCATGGACGCCGGCCCAGTGGAAATCGGCGCGGTCATGACCGAGATCGGTCGACGCTTGGCACCCGAGCCGCTACTCGACGCGGTCGTGACGCCGGGCGGCCTCATCTCCGAAGGTGGCAGTGCAGAGCAGCGTTCGTCGATTCTTCCCGGAGTGGCCGAGGGCACCACGTTCCTCGCGTTCGCCGACCAGGAACCCGGAATCCGTTGGCCGGCAACCGAACGGGCCACCGCGGCGGCCCAGGTCGACGGCGGCTGGACCATCACCGGTATCAAGAATCCCGTCGGCCACGGCGCGACGGCGGACATCTTGGTCGTGAGCGCTGCGCTCCCCGGCGGTGGCGTCGGACTGTTCCTCGTCAAGAGCGATGCCTCCGGTTTGGTACGCAAGTCCTACGCCACTCACGACGGGTTGCGCGGGGCGCAGATCGAGTTCACCGATACGCCGGCCGAAGCACTCGGTGAGGGCGGTGACGCTACTGCTCTGATCCAGGCCGCGCAGATCCGTGAGCAGGCCGCGCTGTGCGCCGAGGCTGTCGGAGCGATGGAAGAGGCGCTACGCCTGACCACCGAATACCTCAAGACGCGTAAGCAATTCGGGGTTCCCCTCGCAAAGTTCCAGACGCTGACACACCGCGCCGCCGACCTGTACGTCTCGCTCGAGTTGGCACGCAGCATGAGTCTGTACGCAACGATGTCCCTTGCCGACGGCGTCGTCGATCCAGTGATCGCTTCGCGGGTGAAGTTGCAGATCGGGCGTTCGGCTCGGCTCATCGGCCAGGAGGCGATCCAGATGCATGGTGGTATCGGTATGACCGCCGAGTACCCGGTGGGGCACTACGTGAGCCGACTCGTCGCCATCGAGCACACCCTCGGCAGCACCGAAGATCACCTTCGGGTGTTGGCCGCCGGTGTGGCTGATCACGAGATGGTCAGCGTGGTCTGATCTTTCACGAACGACGAAGGGGCCGCATTCCGTTCCAAGGATGCGGCCCCTTCGTCGTTCAGCGGTGATTGCGCAGGACGTCCAAGCGGAGTCGGCGCTGCTCGATGTTGACGGCGCTGTCGGTGAATGCTTGTTGCCACCCGGGGTCACTCGTTCGGGCCGCCGCGTCCTGCAGAAGCGGTACGGCGTCGAAAGGGAAGCGCGCCTGCACGCTTCGCAGGGTGGAAAAGTGACTGTGACGCGAGTGGATGCCCAAGTCCTCACCCGTCGCAGCATGATCCAGAGCTTCGTTCTCCAAGGCATTCAACAACTTTTCGGCGACGGCCAGGGGCCATGGGCGGTCGATGCCGTCGAGCAGTGCGCTGCCGTCGACGCCCAGAAGGTACTCGTCCGCGTGTCCGGCAACGATGTACTCGACGCGCTCGCGTGGGTCCGCGATGGCGACGATTCTCCGGTCCGTCGTGCGCCCGTCCCGCTCCAGAAATGCCGACGCCCACGCGGTGTTCTTCTGGAGAACGGTTGCGGCAATCCATGATTCGATCATCACCGCGCGCCATTGCTTCTCGATGGGGATGGTGAGGGCCTCGCGTGGCGAACCGGCCATAGATTCCCACAGAGTCAGCGGAGTGGCGGTCACGACTTGCCGTAACCACCAGCGCCGGATGCCCTTGTTCTTGTAGTGGACGTCTTCGATGCCGTCACGAAATGCGAGGTCGTCGAGCGAGCCGGGCAATCGGACGGCAAGGCGCGGCCGCAAGGGCTTCGTCTCGAGCCGCACCCAGGACCGAGCCCGAGTGACCATTCGAGAGGCAAACGGAGATCGGGGGAGTTGCCGTAGTAGTTGAATTGCACGCTCACGGACCCGCACGGCTGGATCGTCGAGTGCACGCTCGAGGAGCGCGTAGTCGTGTTCACCCAGCCCGACGTCGAGATGGTCGAGGAAGTGCAGCCGGCTTGCCGTGGCCTCGTCGTCCCAAGCGATCTCGAGCTCTTCGCTCGCCAGTTCCGGGTCGACCGTACGTATGTAATCGAACCAGGCCGTACGGTCGTCCGGATCGGGCGAAAGCCACAGCTCGTCCCGGCGTGATCCGATTCGTCGTAGCTGGGCCCAATCCGGGTTCTGCTCCGCCAGGTACTGCCCGCGTCGACCGGCGAGGCGAAGTAGCGCCTCGCGGTGCTCGGGATACTTCAGCGCGGCTTCCATGAAGAGCGGGACACTGGCCGCGGGCGCGAGGAATCCGCGTTGGTCGGCCATCGCGAACCATTCCGCGAGAGTCCAGGAACGAACCTGCAACAAGGAGTGAAGTTGTTCGATCGCGAGGTCGGGAAGCAGCGGTTGAACTGCTGGATCAGTCTTCGATGCGCGCGAGTGACCTGCGTGCGCGTCTGATCGCAGGGAGGTCACCCGCCTACGGTATGGCAGGGGTGCGTCGAGCTGGGTCGCAGGGGTCGGGCGCGTGTCGGCAGATTCTGGAACAGTGGTAGCCGGCGACCACAAGGAGGCGTGAGATGACAGACGGAACTGACGACGTCTTTGTCGTGGCGTCGGTGACCGAACGGCGAACGCTCATCTCCACCCGAGTGAGGGAGTGGTGTGCGGCGGGAACCGTCGAGTCGAACCGGCCGGAGTTGTCCGATGATGTCGCGCTGCTGATTGCCGGGGGGTATGGGGACGAGTCGACGCGATCGATCCTGGCGAACCGGCGCAGTGTCGGACGTTCGTTCCCGGAGATCGGCGGCTTCTCGGAGTTGCGGTATCTCACCGACGAGCTGGCCCGCACCAGGCGTCGACTGCTCGCAACTCGCATCGGCCCTGTTCAGGTTGTCCTCGAACGACGGGTGCAGGCGCTCGAGAAGCGCGTTCAGTCGATGCGATCGGCGATCGTGCATTCCAATCGTCACTTCGCGAGCAGTGTCCGTGCCATCCGCAAGGACCGGCGCGACGGCCTGCATCTCGACGTCGAGCAACGCGAGGCTCTCTTTGCCGGGCTCACCCGTACACCGGTTCCAGCCAAGCTGCCGGTGGGGCTCGGTGTCGTGGCCAGCAGTGGAAACGCAGCACTCGACAAACTCGCCGCCCAGTTCGGGAAGGTCCAGGGAACCGGTGTCATCGCCGATGCCGGAAGGCGCATCGCGGAAGTCCTCGACGGACTGGTCGATTCAGAACCCGAGGGACGCGCCGGTGAGTACGACGCCTTGCTTTACCTCGCCGGGAATCTGTTCGACCGGATCGAAAGCTCCAGCGCGTGGCATTCCGACCACTTCGTCATTCAACGCAACCAACTCGACCTGGCCGACGAGATCACCCAGATCGCGGTCGACACCGTCGCGCTGCGTTCGATTCTTGCGGAGTTGGACGACGCGGCTGCACTGGCACGCGACGAGGGAACCCGAGCCGGAATCGCTTCGCGCAGGGAAGCGCTCGGCGCGGTCTGGGACCAGCTGGTCGAGCGCGTGGCGGCCCTCGCGCGGATCGGTGACCTGGTCGCACGGGCCGAGGATCAGTTGAGTTCGCAGCGCGCGGTTGCGCATGCAGCGAGCCTCGACAGCCGGATCGACGACCTACTTGCGCGCTCCGGCTCACGTGAACTTTCGGCTGCAAACACGCACTACGTCGGGGATCAATTCGACGGTGTGGAAGAGCTGATGTTCGCTCACCGGGCGGCGCTTTACGGGGACATTGCACTGCTGACCTCTGGGAACGAGCGTCGGGCGCCGTAGTCAGGCCGTCGCCGGAGCTGTAAGGTCGGGGGTACTGACCGGCCACACGATCGAAGTAAAGGCCGGGATTTCGCTCAATGCTCGACCCCGATGCCGATCCGGTGATGCGGGCGTACCCGCTCGAGACAGGTCGATCATGGAAGACACCGCAAGCCGCGGCATCAATGCGTTCATTTCCGAAGCTACGCAGCGTGGGGGCAAGGCTGTCCGTCTCACGCACTCACGTCGTAATCCCGTCGAGGTGACGGGCGCTGACGGTGTCAGCCGAATCGTCCGCGTGCGTTCCAAGCTCGACGGTGACTGGCAGGCCAGGCGTCAGGACGAGTCGCTCGAGAGTGACGACACCCGCTCCGAGTTCTGGGTGTTCGTCGATCTGGCAGCAGATCCGCACGAGTTCTACATGTTGCCCTCCAACGAGGTCGCCGACGACATCCGCGCCGAGGTCGACCTGTGGATCATGGACAGCCCCGGACGTAATCGCACCGGCCATCACGCGATTCCGCGTGGGCGCGTCGTGCACGGTCACGATCGTTGGGATGCGCTGGGCTTGGCCGCGGTCAAGGATCCGAGCATTTACGTCGAGACCCCGGTTGCGACCAAGCGTAAGACGTCGCCGGTCGCCGCGAAGAAGCGTCGCGCCAGCGGTGTCGAGGAGATCGAAGTCGTCGACAATCGCCTCGAGATGACAGCCGATTGCCACGGATATCGCTGGGTCGGGCGCTTCGACGAAACCACCGAGGTCGTCGAGATCATGCGCGGACCGATGGAAGGCCGCCGATTCCCTGATCCGACCGCGGCCGCAAATGCCGTCACCGGTCACATCTCAGGCGACACCGAGAGCCATGACGGTTGGTCGTTCTGGACGATCAACAACACGGCCCTCGGCGCTCATCTCAAAACTGCTTGATCTCAGGCTCCGACTGCCGCCGACACCCGTTCGAGAGTGTCCAGTTCATTCGACGAGAGCACCAGATTCGGGGCATCCAGTAGCGCCGGGAGCTGCTCGGGCCGGCTGACGCTCGCGATCGGTGCGGTGATGCCCGGTCGAGTCAGCAACCAGGCCAGCGCGACGGTCGAGATCTCGCTGTCGTGTGCCTGCGCGATTGTCGCCAGTTCCGCGACGACGTCGAGTCCGGCGTCGCTGAAGTATCCGGCGGTCAGTCGTTCGCGGGAGCTGCCTTCGATGTCCGCGCGGGTCTTGTATTTTCCGGTCAGGAAGCCGGAAGCGAGAGCGAAGTACGGGAAGACGCTGATGTTGTTGTCGGTGGCGATCTGGGCAAGTTCGGGTTCGTACGACTTGCGGTGAACCAGGTTGTAGTGCGGTTGCAGCGCGATGGGCGCGGCGTAACCGTTCTCCTCGGTGATCCGCAGCCACTCCCGGACGCGGTCGGGGCTGTAGTTGGAGATTCCGAGATAGCGAACCTTGCCCGCGACGACCAACGCATTGAAGGCTTCGAGTGTTTCCTCGAGCGGAGTCTGTGGGTCGTCGAAATGCGCGTAGTACAGATCGATGCAGTCCGTCTGCAGGCGCTGCAGCGACGCCTCAGCTGCGGCCGCGATGTTGTCGGCCTTCAGGCCCTTGAAATCGGGATGGCTACCCACCTTGGTGGCGACGACGATGTCGTTCTGCAGTCCCCGATCGGTGATCCATTTCCCGATGATCGTTTCGGATTCCCCGCCGGAATTGCCGGGAGCCGACGCCGTGTACGAGTCGGAGGTGTCGATGAAGTTTGCACCGGCTTCGGCGAACGAGTCGAGGATCTCGAAGGACGTCTTCTCGTCTGCTGTCCATCCGAAAGGGTTGCCGCCCAAGCTAAGTCGGAAGATGTCGAGGTCCGAATTTCCGATGATCGCCACTGTGTGGAACTCCCGTCGATGAAGGTGGTCGCTGCATCCCGCACCGTACCCTCTCACGGCGCTGGCGATGGCGCGCCCTCGCCAGGTTCGCCGAAAAATGTATCGGATCGTGATTGCCGCCGTCGGTGTTGGGTATGGCCTCAAATACTGAATTCTTCGATGGACTGCTGATAGGAGCGTCCGATGATGATTGTGGACGAAGCCACCCGCGTCGTTCGTGGTGTGGCAGACGCAACGACGACGGTGGCCGGAGCCGTCGGTGGTGGAGTGATCGGTGGAGTGACGGGCGGGATACGCGGATCGGCGGAGGGTGTCCGAGACGGAATTCGTGCGGGTAGTTCCTCGACGCCGACGGCGGTTCTCACGATGGCGGCCGTGGGTGCGGCGGGATTGGTGGAATGGCCGGTGCTCTTGGCAGTCGGCGGCACGGCCCTGGTACTCCACGAATGGGATCGCAAGAGCGGTCGGCCGGATCGCGAGGTCAAGGCGGTTGGCCGCACGAGCAAGCCGGAACAGGTAAAGAAGGAATCGAGCGGAAACTCCCACAAGGCGGCCGGCCGGTCACAGGATCGAACTCACAGTTCTTCGCACACTCGATCCACTCACTGATGTTCTCAGCGATGGCCCGGCGTGCGGTGTCGGTGGCAACTTTGCCGCCGCGTCTGGCGTTGTCGGGACTCGCGTTGGTGGGTGGTTCGACGATTCCGCGAACCGCTGTCAGTGACGTGGCGTTGCGGACCGGCACCCTCGCGTTGGCGGGTGTGGGGATGATTCCTGCAGCAGCGGGATCGATATTCGGTGCCCCGCGAATCCCAGGTTCCGCCTATGTCTCGGCGGCCGCGTCGGCGATCAATTATCAACCCCGGGTGCGTCGGCGAATCGAACAGCGCCTTGGCCGTTCGCTCACCGACTTCGCATTGGAGTCGGCGACGTCGTTCGCGGATGTTCTGACCTATGCGCCTGCGTCATTGGGCGTGGATTTCGGGCTGCGGACGATGCTGCTGCGCGAAACTCTGGCGGCGCGAAACTCTCGGCGGGTGTGGTCATTCGAACCTGGCGGTCGCGGTGCTTCCACGAGGCCTGACCCGAGTGGTCCGGGGGAGCGTTATGCCGACAGGATCGCTGGGGTTCAGCTGGCGGCCGGGGCTGCACTGGCTACCGTGTCCGCCGGCGGTGACACCGTCGCGACGAGTATCAAGGTTTCGGCGCCGCGGCCGCTTCGGATGTCGCGCGAATCATTCGCTGCTGGTGTGTCATACGGTCTGTGTCGGACGCACCACACCGCCGTTTCGGACTCTGCGGCTCTACGCATGCTCGATCGTATTGACACCGTCCTCGTCGATCCGAGCGTCCTCTTCGACGACTCGCTCCGGGTTTCCGACATACGAGAGGTGGCCGAGTCGGATCGCGTCGCAGTGTGGGAACAAGCCAGGAAAGCTCTGAACGACGGAACTGTCGGAGTGGGAAGGCACCGCATCGGCGGCGCCGAAGTGGTCGTGCGACCCGTGCGAAAAGGTCTGGCGGAAAAACTGATAGGCGAAATACGTGCGGCCGGGGTCGCAGCCGTCACGATCGACGACGACGGGCTCGGATCACTGCGAAGTGGATTCGACGAGCTCTATCCGGCGCAATCGACTGCCGAAGCCGGCCTGCGCGAGGCTCTCTCGGCGTTGGTGGCCGAGGGTCGGACAGTTGCGATCGTGTCGAGTAGGGCGATAGCGGGGCAGGCAGTGCTACGCATCGGGATTTCACCACCGAGTGGCGAGCACGTGAGTGCCGACATCCACACCGACTTGGCCGGGGCGTGGCGGGTTGTCCATGCGCTCCCGGCTGCTCGAACAGCGACGAGGCGCGGTGTCGAACTCTCCTCAGGTTCTTCGGCATTGGGTGCCTTGATCATGCTTCCGGGAGTTCGAGGGGCAGGGCCGGGGCCGGTCACGGCTGGTTCGGCCGCGGGACTGTGGACCGGATACACCCTGTCCCGATCTGTGATTCAAGCGCCCGTCCCTGTCGGTACTCCGAGCGATACCTGGCATGAGATGGACGGTGATGCTGTCGTTCGCGAACTATCCGAATCCATCCGACATACACCGCACCGTGCGGAAGCTCGTGTGCGAGCGCCCGCACGGTTCAGGTTGATCCGTGACGGATTGTCGGCGTTGCGAACAGAATTGGCGGATCCACTGACGCCTGTGTTGGCGACCGGCTCCGCTGCCAGTGCAGTCCTCGGTTCACCGGTAGACGCCGTCCTGGTCGGCTCGGTCTTGGTCGGCAATGCCGCGATGTCCGCTGTTCAACGGCTTCATTCGGAGCGGGCGGTGCAGCGGCTCTTGCGGACTCAGGAACCGGTAGCTCGGCGAGTAACCAACGACGGCACGGTCGAGACAGCGGCCGACGCGCTCGAACTCGGTGACGTCGTGGCAATCGAGTCCGGGGACATCGTGCCCGCAGATTGTCGCCTGTTGAGCGTCGAATCACTGGAAGTCGACGAGTCGTCGTTGACGGGAGAGTCCCTGCCCGTCGACAAGCAGACCGACCCGACCCCTGGGATGCCACTGGCCGAGCGACGGTGCATGGCCTACGCAGGGACAACAGTGCTTGCCGGATCCGGTCGTGGCGTGGTCACGGCCATCGGAGCCCGAACGGTGACCAGGCGTGCCGATGTCGGTGTGTCCCGATCCGGACCTGCTGTGGGCCTGACCAACAGACTTCGCGAACTCACGAGGGCGACCCTGCCGGCCAGTATCGGCGGTGGGGCGTTGGTGACAGTCGCGGGTCTGCTTCGTGGTACCGGTCTGCGCCGCGCCGTCACCGGAGGTGTGGCCGTAGCTGTGGCTGCCGTGCCGGAGGGGCTGCCTCTGGTTGCCACTCTGGCTCAGCAGGCCGCAGCGCGAAGGCTCACTGCAGCAGGAGTGTTGGTTCGTGCGCCACGATCGATAGAAGCGCTCGGTCGTGTCGACGTGGTCTGCTTCGACAAGACCGGAACCCTCAGCGAGAACAAGCTACGGGTGGCCGCGGTCGAACGCGTCGACGGCTGGGACGAAAGCGAGATTCTGGAAGTTGCGGCGCGCAGTGCCTTGGGAAGTCGCGACGATCGCGTGTTTCATTCGACGGATGCCGCCGTCGTCGATGCAGCCCAGCAAGCTCTGGACGATGCTTCGGTTTTCGGTGACGTCGAGGCGAACAACCTCGTTCCGTTCAGGTCGGGGCGGCCGTACTCGGCAGCTTTGCTCGGCAGGCGGATCGCACTCAAAGGTTCGCCGGAATTCGTGACCGAAGCAGGACGAGATCCGAATGCTGTGTCGGCGAAGCACGTTCAAAGCATGGCCGGACGCGGACTGCGGGTGGTTGCCGTCGCCCAGCGCGAGTTGTCGGAACACGACGCGCGACGCGCAGGCGAAGACTCGCAATTTCTCGAACAGTGTTGCTCCGAGGGGTTGGAAGCGGTCGGCCTTCTCGGACTCTCGGACACGCTCAGACCCGAAGCAACGCAACTTGTTCGAGAACTTCGAGGCGACGGACGGCAAGTGCGCGTGCTGACCGGGGATCATCCGACAACAGCGGCCGCGGTCGCCACCGAACTGGGGTTGGACGTCGCACGCGAGGATGTTGTCACCGGTCCTGACTGGGAGAACTTCTCTCGCGCCGAAAGACGGGATGCGGTCCGCGGCAGCAGCGTCTTTGCGCGCGTGACACCCGAGCAGAAGGTCGAGATCGTGCAAGCGTTGGAGACCGACGGGCGGGTGTGCGCCATGGTCGGTGACGGCGCGAACGATGCTGCGGCGATCCGAGTTTCCAGCGTGGGAATCGGGGTGGCGTCGACCGACAGTGATCCGGCGCGCGGCGTCGCAGACATCGTGCTCCTCGACGGCCGTGTCGGCGGAGTGACCGACGCATTGGACGAGGGCAGTCAATTGTGGCGGCGGGTCAGATCAGCGGTAGGGGTTTTGCTCGGAGGCAACGCGGGTGAAGTCGCATTCGCGCTGATCGGTTCTGCGTTGTCCGGCGAATCACCGCTCAACGCAAGGCAGTTGCTACTGGTCAATCTGATGACGGACGCCTTGCCCGCTGCCGCGCTTGCGGTGAGCACCCCGTCCGAGAACGGATCCGAGAAGTCCGAACAGATGGACGCTCATGCGTTGTGGCAGACGATCGCTGTCCGCGGCGGTGCCACGGCAATCGGTGCGCTGGCAGCGTGGCTTCTGGCCCGGGCGAGCGGTAGGAGGCGGCGAGCGTCGACGGTGGCGTTGGTTGCCCTGGTGGGCACCCAACTGGGGCAGACGCTGCTCGAATCACGCAGTCCGCTGGTGGTCGCAACCGTTGCCGGATCCGCTGCGGCGCTGGCGACGCTCGTCAGCACACCCGTGGTGAGCCAATTTCTCGGTTGCACGCCGCTTGGTCCCATCGCCTGGGGCCAAGCGGTGGTCTGCGCGTCGGCGGCGACGCTGCTCGCGGCGCTGGCCCCGCGGGCGTTGGAGCGGATTGCCGCAACTGAGGAGAACGCGAACGGTCAGTCGACGATTCGCAAGATCCCGACGCGAACGAGCACTGCGTACACCTCCCGAACCGGGGGAGTCAGCGCCCGCGACAGCGTGGAAATCAGCGACGTGGAAATCAAAGAAGCGGAAACCGGTGAATCGGACACGCTTGTGAGCGTCGCTGCTGGAAGTGACACGTCGCCGAACTCCCGGGCGACCCGAGATGAATCCTGAGGAATCGTGACATGTCCCAGAACACCGTCGACCACACGAACCCCGTCGATCACCGCGCGGTAGTCGAATCCGTCCGTTCGGCACGGAGCATCGAGTTGGAGCTACCGATCGTCGGTGCCATCCCTGTTCCGAGACCCGAGCAGATCGCCTACTTTGCGGTGATGGGACTGATGGTCGCCTTCGAGATCATCGAGTGGCCCGTGGCAGTCACCATTGCAGCGGGGCATCTGCTCGCAACAGAGCAGCACAATCACGTCCTCGAAGAGATCGGAGAGGCGCTCGAGGGCGTCTGACGCAGGCGCTGCCTGGACACAAATCGAGCGGCCCCGCATTTCGCGGGACCGCTCGACGTGCGGAGAAACTTACTGCGCGAGTGCGCGCTTCATGCCGCGTTCGACTGCTGCGATGATCTGCGGACGCAGTTCTGCGGCAGGGACGATCTCATCCACCGAGCCGACCTCTCGGGCCCGCTGGATGTTGTGGATCGCTTCGAATTCGGATGCCACTTCGCCGAGCTTGTCGGAGCGGACGGCGATGCGCTGAGCGTTCAGTTCTACGCGCAGATGTGCTTTCTCCGTGTCATCCTTGGCTGCTGCCAAGTCTGCCTCCAGTTGCTGCACCTTCGGGTCGTTGTTGGTGCGGGTGTTCACCTCACGGGTGAAGACCACTGCGGCGGCGGGGGCGCCGCCGAGTACCGACGCGAACGAGCCTTCGACAGCAAGAACTTCCATGTTGTCGTTGAGCGCACCGGAGAACACGACGAACGCGCCGCCGTGGTAGCGGGAGACGACGCAGAACACGATCGGTCCGTCGAAGTTGACAATGGCGCGGCCGATCTCGGCGCCGTACTCGAGCTGGATGTTGCGCAGCGACTCCGGGGAACCGTCGAAGCCGGACAGGTTGGCCAGCACCACGATCGGACGGTTGCCGCTCGCAGCATTGATCGCGCGGGCAGTCTTCTTCGACGAGTTCGGGAACAGCGTTCCCGACGTCCAAGTGTCGGGACCGTCGGCGGGGAAGTGCCCCTTACGTGGGATCGCGCGGGATTCGATGCCCACCACTGTGACCGGATGTCCGGCGAGGTGCGCGTCCAGAACGACCGACGTGTCGGCGCCGGCCATGTCGGCCCAACGCTCGAGAACAGAGTGGTCCTGGTCGACCACCGAACGCATCACGGTGCGAATGTCGAAGGGCTTCTTGCGATCCGGGTTCTTCGCCGAGGAGAAGATGTCGCCGACCGTCTCGAAGTCGCTCGACGGGTGGGTGTGCGGGAAGCTACGCACGTCGCGATCGACGGGGTCCGTCGTCGCTGCGCGGCGCGGGAACCGTTCGCCGGGAGCGAGGTACGAGTGTGCGTAGTGACGGAACAGGATCTCGCACGCCGCAGTGAGGTCGGGTGCCCAGTACTGCGCCTGGCCGTTGGGGCCCATGACGCGGTCGTAACCACCGATACCGAAGTTGTCCTCGGCCGACACACCACCGGAGTAGTCGAGAGACTGCTTGCCGGTCAGCACCATCGCGCTGTCCGGGGTCATCACCAGAATGCCCTTGGTGTGCATCAACATGGTGGCTTCGGCGTTCCAGTAGGGCTGAGCGCCGACGTTGATTCCCGTGACGACGATATTGATTTCACCGCCGTTCTGGGTGAAGGTGATGATCCGGCGCAGGCCACGGGAGACCCAGTCCATGTTCTCGGTGCCGCTCTCCATCGAGATGGTGGCACCCGAGGACAGTGCAAACCACTCGACCGGGGCGTTCAACTTCTCGGCCAGGTCGATGGCAGCGACCACGCGTGAGCATTCGGCCTCGGCCACGGTACCGAGCGCCTTGGTGGGGTCACCGAAGAGCGCGACACGGGTCATTCCCTCGGGATAGCGCGGCGTCGGAGTGTTCACGAGGCCGACGACGATGCCGGCCTTGTTGAGCCCGTACGGACGCTCGACAGGTGAGAGGACGCCCGCTTCGTCGAAGTCGTGCTCGACGAAGGTGCCCTTGGTGCCGGTCAGGAGCGGAATCAGCTCGTACGGGTACACCGTGCCGCGTGCCCGCGAACTCTGGACCTTCTGGGCGTACGCGTCGAGGGGGAGCAGCGGTTCAGTGGGAGGCGTGGTCTTGTTGATGACCACACCGGCACCTGCGCGGTAGGAGAATCGCAGCGCAACTTCCTTGGGCGCGCCGCCCTTTCGGTCCTTCAGGCGGGTGATGAGTGTGATCTCTTCTAGCCCGGCGCCGACGGTCAGTCGGGCTGCGTTCTGAGCGATCACGGAGAAGCGTTCGCTGGGAACGTCGGCGACCGGCCACACGTACAGCACGACGCGGTTGGCTGCCAGTCGACGCTTGTCTCCGCGCTGGGACTGCGCACGGCGGATGCCGTCGAGGCACGCGGCAAGTGTGCGCTCGATGGCCGGAAGCGCAACCATCTGGCCTTCGTCGTCGAGCTGCGGTGTCACGTCACGGATTTCCGCGAGAGCGATCAGGCGCTCGTCCTTCGGGTTCTCCTTGGCGGAGAGGTGGAACAGGTAGGTGTTCTCCGGAGCCGGCAGACGCTTGCCGTTGAAGTTCTTCAGACGCCACATGTCCAGACGCTGACCCGTGAGCGGATGCATGTCGCGGATGATGTTGTCCTCGACCAGTTCACCGTCGATCGGGCGGAAGGTGACCCAGCGGACCGGCTCCCCATTCGGATTGCAGATGATCACAGTCGCGCGGCGGGACCGGGTGATCGTCTCGTTGCGCGAGAGTTCGGTGCGCAGCGTCTCGACGAGCGTGTCGCCGTCGGCGGGCTGATTCGGCCAGTCGAGGTAGATGTCGACTACCAGGCCGCGACCGGATGGAGCATCCTGCGCGATTGTTGCGACATCGTCGAGAGCCGTTCCGAGAGCGTCGAATTCGGCCACCGTCGAGACCAGATGTAGCCCGTCGCCCTTGAGGTCGAAGTTGCCGGTCACGAAACGGCGGTCGACGTGCTCGAAAACGCGGACGTCTTCGAAGGAGTGAATCTTGTAGTAGCGACGCGTGATGACCTCGAGCAGAGGGCCGCCATCGCGGTTGCCGAGGCCGATCTTTCGACCCAACAGGTCCAGGAGCGGTTCGGGAGTGGCGACGAGATTGGCGATTCGCTCGTCGAAATCTGCAGCGTCCGGCTGCTCTTCGAGGTAGGCGAGGTTGCCGCGTACTCCGTCGTAGACGTCTTCGCGAACTTTGCGGATGCGCGGCTCGTCGAAGAACCGGAAGCGAAGGTTGCGGGCGACGTCGCCGATGACGGGGTAGCGGACCTGCGTCGCGACGATGAGTCGATCGAGAACCTCGTTGAGCTCCTGCGCCGAGCAACCGGGAGCCTTGTCGCCGACGAGCCAGCCTTCGAGAAGTGCTGCAATGACGGGGATCTGGGCTTCCATGCGCTGCAGAGCCAGGAAGAGTCGGTACACCGCTTCCTCGACGGCCTGGCGATCTTCCAGATCGGTGACGTCGTAGTGGCGAAGTGCCCGTTCGAGTCTCGTGCGGAACGACGCCGGCAAACCTTCGCGCTCGGAGTCGAGTGAGTGCAGGAAGGTGTGGAAGTGCTCGCGGGGGCTGTGGACGGATTCGTCCTTCGCGGACTCACCCGAGGTGGGCTTGTTGCGCGAGAGTTCGCAGATGTCGGCGAAGGTGGTCAGCACAGCCAGTTCGGCCTGTACCAGTTCGCGGTCCTCGGATTCGAGTGCGCTGCGAAGTGCGTCGTACTCGGCCAGAACAGCATTTGCGTGCTTACCGCTGACGTCGTAGCCACTGATCATCGCGGTCAGTGCTTCCAGCTGTGCCAATGCATCTGCGCGGGTATCGGAACCGGAAGTTGCCGCCGGAAGATCGAATTGGACTCGCGGAGCCTTCTCCGTGACAGCTTCCTCGCTGACCTGGTCGACGCGCAGGAGCGGCGCGCCGGCATCGACCTGAGAGTTGACGGTAGCGAGAACTTCACGCACCTTGCCCGCGTACGGTGCGCGAACGGCGGTCTCCATCTTCATGGATTCGAGTACGACCAGGGTGGAGCCGGCTTCGACGTCGTCGCCGACCGCGACCGGTACAGCCACCACGACGGCGGGAGCCGGCGCGCGGACCACTCCGGCGTCGTCCTGGCTGATCTGGTGGCTGATGCCGTCGACCTCGACGAGATAGCGAGCCGGGCTCACGACGGAAACGACGTGGAAGCGCCGATCACCGATCACCAGCCGTGACTCGAAGTCGCCGAGACGATCGACGTCGACCTCGATGTCGCCGGCGTCTCCGTCGACGCGGTAGCGGTGCGGGCCGATACGCCCGACGGTCAGTTTGTATGCCTGACCTTGGTAGTTGAGCTCGACGGTACGGCCGATCGCGTGGTTGGCGCGGGGACGGCCGCCGCGTGCCGAGGCGAGGAAGGCCGCACGCTCGAGGGACTCCTCGGCGTCGTAAGCATCGATGGCGGTGGCGATCAGTGCGACGTCCGCGCGACGAGTGGTGCCGGTCAGGGCGCCTGTGCGGTCGAGCCAGCCGGTATCCGCGGATGCCGAGATGACCTCGTCGCGATCGAGTAGATCGAGGAGGAACGACTTGGTGGTAGTGCCGCCGTCGAGTACGACAGTGGTTTCACGAAGGGCGGTACGCAGGCGCGCAAGTGCCTCGGAGCGGTTGCGGCCCCAGGCGATGACCTTCGCGACCATCGAGTCGTAGTCGGGCGGAATGACGTCCCCGGCAGCGATACCGGTGTCGACCCGGATGCCGGAGCCGAGCGGAAACTTGAGGAGTTGAACGGTGCCGGGTGCCGGCGCGAAATCGTTGTCCGCGTCCTCGGCATTGAGGCGGGCTTCGACGGCGTGGCCGAATGCGGGCGGGCAGTCACCGACCAATTCGTCACCACTGGCGACCAGAATCTGCAGTTTGACGAGATCGATTCCGGTGGTGACCTCGGTGATCGGGTGCTCGACCTGCAGACGGGTGTTGACCTCGAGGAACGTGAAGAGCTTGTTCTCGGGCTGGTAGAGGTATTCGACCGTGCCTGCGCCCTGGTATCCGGCTGCCTTGACCAGTTCGGCCGACACCTTCTTGAGGTGGTCCGACTGTTCTTCGGTCAGGACGGGGGAGGCGGATTCTTCGATGACCTTCTGGTTGCGACGCTGAATCGAGCAGTCGCGAACGCCCGGAGCCCAGACATTGCCGTGGTTGTCGGCGATGACCTGTACCTCGACGTGGCGTGCATCGGTGACAAGGCGTTCGAGGAAGACGACGGGGTCGCCGAAGGACCGCTCTGCTTCGCCCTGCGTGCGCTCGAGTGCAACTTCGAGTTCGTCTTCGGCCCAGACCTTGCGGATACCGCGTCCGCCGCCGCCGCTTCGGGCCTTGATGATCAGGGGATATCCGATGGACTGAGCATGACGACGAGCGTCGGCGCGCGTTTCGACCGGTCCGCCGCTCCACGGGGCGACCGGTACGCCGACCTTCTCGGCCAGGATCTTGGCGGCAACCTTGTCGCCGAGCAGGCGCATCGCGTCGGCGCTCGGGCCGATGAACGTGATGCCCAGTTTCGCGACGATCTCCGCGAAGGCGGGATCCTCGGCCACGAAGCCCCAGCCGACCCAGACTGCGTCGGCCTTGGCTGCGAGCAGTGCTCGCTCGAGTTCGGCGTAGTCGAGGTACGGGCTACCGGTGCCGGTGCTGCGCAGGGTCACGCCCTCATCGGCCTGGCGGACGAACATGGCGCGGCGCTCGGCCTCGGTGTGCAGTGCAATGACGCGAATGCCGTAGTCGTGTTCGGCGTTCAGTTCGCGTACAGCCCTGATCAGCCGGACCGCGGCCTCACCTCGATTGACCACTGCGATTCGTTTGAACATTGTCACTGCCACCGTCCTTGATGAGATTCTTCGTCACGTACGTTGCGATATGAGCCGACCGTGTCCCACATACCCGGATTCCCCGGTTCGTGAACTACGCCGCGATGCGCTGTGTTTCCCCCGGTTGCGCGTCGGCAAGTGATTGCCCTTCCGGTTCGTCGAGTCCCCTGCGCTGAAGCACTGTGTGCACCGAGGCGCTGTGTGCGCTGAGACACTGTGTGCCTTGTGCGCCACCCTGCAGGCGTGGACTCAGAACCGCTCCAATCACGAATCAGCAACATATTGTGTCTGCTTCCAGGGAATCCCTGGTTTATCTAAGAATGCAGTATGTCGACGCTCATGTCACCTGGGCGAATTGAAGAATATTAGTCAACGTGAACCACGGTTACACATATGGCGTTAAATCATTGCGGTGCAATCGAATTCGGACTTGTGACACGGATCACGATGGTAATGAAATCGGCAAGAAAGTGAATACTCACTGGTAACAAAATCGCATATTCGGAGAATTCTCTGGGTTGCTCGATTATTACTGATCGGTACTACTGGCGAGTATTTTTTATGTCCGGTCGGACCGTATTCGAGAAATCGCCTTCGATGGTTGCGATGTGCTTTGCGATCGCGTCGAGTCCTGAGGGGGGGAGGTGCAATCCGTTGCCGAGAGCAAGTGAAGTCCGCTTGAAGTGCTCCACGAGTGGTTCGTATTTCGTGACCAGTCTCAGCCTGTCGGTCTGGCTCAGGTACTTCACGCTTCCCGCGTTGTCGACGAAGTCACTGAACTTCACGAGGAACACTGCGGGATCCGCTATCGCGCGGATGACGTGATCCTGATATCCGGCGGTGGTGTTGTCGCATGGGTAGTCGATTGGATTGGTCACTGCCTCAACAAGTTCGGAGATTCTGTGGCCGAAGCGCGAGGCGATGAGTGTTGACGCACGTTCCTGCGCTTCGGATGCGGACATGTCGTCTGCAGTCTGGCCACCGAGGAGCGCGATGACGGCGTGTGGTCGGTCTTCGACCGTGTCGTGAAGCGCGGTTGCGCTCAGGATCTCGACATCGGAGCACCCGTACCGAAGCAGCCGCAATACATTTCGTAGGGGATGAACGATGTAGGGATCCTCGTCGGACTTGATCCCGTTCTTTCTGAACTGATCGAGGTGCGCAAGGGTCGCGACCTCCATGGCGAGCCGTAGGGTTTCACCCGAGATCGCCAGCTCGTCGACGGCGCTCTCGATGGCGAAGACCAGCGTTGCAGCGTCCATCTCCTTCAGGGGCAACTGGTCGAATGCAGACCTGATCGGGTCGGAGTTGCTCATGCCAAATAGCCTTCCGGTTGGTGAGGCGTCGCGACGAATGTCCTGGTGCAGATCTGCAATCGAGCCCTGATTGACGCCGGAAATACAGGTCGAGGTCAGAATCATCTTGATTCTATCCGGCGACTACGACAGCAAGTGTTCCTAGCGTTGTCATAGAGGTGGGCGGGGAGGTTCGTTCGCCTCCATCACAGGCAAATAGGGCAGGAAGAGGTTCGATGACCACGGAGGCGACCCTGGCGTCGTTTGTCGAGACAGTTGACACGGATGTCGACACCCATCCGCTGGACGATCCTGTGCGACAAGGACTTCGCGGACATCATGCGCAATTCGCTCGCTGGGCAGGGAGAGTTGCGCGATACGACCCGACGGTCGCGCCGTTTGTCGGTCATCCGCCCGAGTTGGACGCCGAGGACTGGGAGAACCTACTCACGCTCGTAGGTCCTGGCGGCACAGTAGGTTTGCGAGGATTTGATCACCGCCCGCCGGAAGGGTGGCGCGTTGTGGATCAGTTCGGCTCGGTGCAGATGGACGGATCCGCACTCGAAGTCTCCGTTGATCCGTCGGTCGAACTTCTCGGAACGGGCGACGTTCCCGAAATTCTGGCATTGATCGAGCGCACCAAGCCAGGACCGTTTCTTCCTCGTACCGTCGAGATGGGCAGTTACTACGGCATTCGCGTCGACGGAAGACTTGTTGCCATGGCGGGGGAGCGGTTGCACCCTCCGGGATGGACGGAAATCAGTGCGGTGTGCACTGACAGCGACTTTCGGGGGCGAGGCCTGGGTACGACGCTGATCCGTGCCGTCGCTGCCGGGATTCGCGAGCGCGGCGAGCTGCCATTTCTCCATGCAGTGCAATCGAATACGAATGCGATCAGACTCTACGAATCACTGGGGTTCGTTCTCCGGAAGAGATCCAGGTTGACTGCGGTGCAGGCGCCTGCCTGATCGAATTCTCGCCGACGCCTGTGTTTCGGGCGCTCGGCCACTAGTCTGAACAAATGACAGTCGATCAGGCGTTGGACAGTGATTTCCTCACTCTTGCCGATCCGTACCGCCGCGAGTTGCTGGCGCACTGCTATCGCATGATGGGGTCGATTCACGACGCCGAAGACCAGGTCCAGGAGACGTTCATCCGGGCTTGGCGCGGGTTCGACGGTTACAAGGGCCAGTCATCTCTCAGGACCTGGCTCTACCGCATCGCGACGAATACCTGCCTGACCGCGCTGGAGGGGAGATCGAGGCGTCCCCTCCCGACCGGCCTCGGCGCACCTAGTTCGGACCCGGCCGACGATTTGATCGAGCGCAACGAGATTGCCTGGTTGGAACCGATTGCCGATTCTGCGTTGGGCGACGTCAATGATCCGGCCGTCATGGTCGTCAATCGCGATTCGGTCAGGCTCGCCCTTGTCGCCGCTTTGCAGCACTTGTCCGCGCGCCAACGTGCGGTTCTGGTTCTACGTGACGTTCTCCAGTGGAAGGCGTCGGAAGTTGCGGAGGCGCTGGACACCACAACCACTGCGGTAAACAGCCTGCTGCAGCGGGCTCGCGCGCAGATCAATCACATCGGACCCACCGAGGACGATCTCGTGGAACCGACTACCGAGGCTGCCCGGAAGTTGCTTCGCGACTACGTGCACAGCTTCGAGAGCTACGACGTCGAGGCCATCGTCGAACTGTTCACGCGCGAAGCCATCTGGGAGATGCCTCCGTTCGAGGGTTGGTACCAGGGCCCCGAGGCAATCGGGCAACTCATCGGAACCAAATGCCCGGCCGACGGACCAGGAGCGATGCGCCTGCTTCCGACCGCTGCGAACGGACAGCCGGCGTTCGGCCTCTACATGCGCGAGCCCGATGGTGTTCACCGCGCTTTCCAGTTGCACGTTCTCGATGTCACCGAGTCCGGGATCTCGCACGTGACGTGTTTCTTCGATCTGAGTCTGTTCGCACGGTTCGGATTGCCTGCCGAGCTGTAGGGGCCCTGCCGAGTTGTAGGGGCAAGGAGTTGCGCGAGCCCCCCCAGTATGGAGGGACCCGCGCGACTGCTCGTTACTGCTGTTGCTGTGCGTTACTGCTGGGGAACAGTCGCAGCCGGGTCCATCCACATGACCTCCCAGACGTGATTGTCGAGGTCGCGGAATGCGCGTCCGTACATGAAGCCGTGATCCTGGGGCTCCATCCACTTGCTGCCGCCGGCAGCAATCGCCGCGTCGACGAAGGTGTCGACTTCCTCCCTGCTGTCGGCCGACACACACATCAGTGCTTCACGAGCTTTCGACGTGTCGCAGATGTCGTCGGCGATGAAGTCCCCGAAACGCGGTTCGTTCAGGAACATGACGGTGGCGGAATCGCTGACGATCATCGAGACAGTGTTCTCGTCACTGAACATGTCGTTGAACTCGAAGCCGAGGCCACTGAAGAATGCACGGGTAGCGACGACGTCCTTGACAGGCATGTTGACGAAGAGAAGACGAGACATTGGGTGCTCCTTGAACTCGGTTGACTGATTACTGAACGCTTCGGTTCCTGTTGGTTCCTGCTCATACAGACCGCAGTGGGCGCAGAAAGTCATCGCGAGAAGTAAAAATTCGAGAAAAGTATCGCCTGTTAACCGGCGTCAGTGCTCTGACCTGGCGATTTGGTGTTGTGTTGATCTTCGCGTAACTTTGTCCAGGTCAGAGCGACACGGACACCGACTCCCACCTGCGAGGGTGAGTGACACGAGGTTGTACGAAGTGCCTGGCG